>JAJEEH010000212.1 GCA_022821105.1 Acidimicrobiia bacterium | reverse complement strand
CTTGGGCACAGAGCATGTGCTCTCGCACTCGGGCACGGCGGCGGCCCACGTCGACGCCGTGGTTCTCCATCTCCTCGTGGTTCCAGCCGTAGCCCACGCCCAGCACCAGGCGGCCTCCGCTCATCCAATCGAGGGTGGCGCACTGCTTGGCAAACGTGATGGGGTCGTGTTGGGCGGGCAGGGCTACCCCTACGCCCAGGCCCACGGAATTGGTGGCCTGGGCGCAGGCCGCCAAAGCGATATAGGGGTCCAGCGTGCGCACGTAGGTCTCGGGCAGCACTTCCTCACCGGTGGGTGGAGGTGTGCGCCGGCTGGTGGGGATATGGGTGTGCTCGGGCAGGTAGATGCAGGCGTAGCCCCGGGCCTCTGCTTCCTGGGCCAGGCGCACCGGCGACATCGACCGGTCGGTGGTCTGCATCATCACCCCGAATCGCATGCTCAAAGCGTATGCCGCTTGGGCTGACTGTTTGGCTGCTCGCGGCGGTACTCTCAGGGCAGTCTCATGAGACGCCATCCCGAGATCAGGCTGATCGCCACCACCGAGGTGCCCACGAGATGGGGTCGGTTCACCTGTCACGCCTTCGAGTCGATGGACGACGGGGAGGAGCACGTTGCCTTCACCCTTGGTGAATGGGGCGCGGTCGACGAGGTGTTGGTGCGGGTGCACAGCGAGTGCCTCACCGGCGACGTGTTCGGCTCGTGGCGCTGCGACTGCGGCGCCCAGCTGCACGCCGCCATGGACGCCATCGCCGACCGGGGCACCGGCGTGCTGGTGTACTTGCGGGGCCATGAGGGCCGGGGCATCGGCATCGGCCACAAGGTGCAGGCCTACGCCCTCCAGGACGAGGGCCGCGACACAGTGGACGCAAACCTGGAACTCGGCCTGCCGGTCGACGACCGCACCTACGGAATCGGCGCAGCCATCCTGGCTGACTTGGGGGTCAGTTGCGTGGCACTGATGACCAATAACCCCACCAAACACGACGGCTTGGCCTCCTACGGCCTGGAGATCGCCCGCCGGATTCCCCTAGAGGTGCCCCCCCGAACCGAGAACGCGGCCTACCTCCGCACCAAACAACAACGCCTCGGCCATCTGCTGGATTTGGTGTAGCGCCTAGCGGCAGAACACGGGGGCGATGTGCTGGGCGAAGGTGCGCATCCAGGTTTCCTTGTCGTCCATGAATTGGGCTAGCACCATGCGGTTGACGCCCCGTTCGGCCAACTCGGTTAGCCGGTCGATGCAGTATTCGGGGGGGCCGGCGATGGTGCCCCGGCTGGCCAGGAATTCGGTGAGACCGTGCTTGTCGGCCAGCCCGGCGTTTACGTTGGCCCCGTCGGCGAAGGCGTGGTGGCGGCTGTCGTACTCGGCCATCATGGCAGCCACCCGGGGCTTGATGTCCTCGGGAAGTCCCTTGCCGTCCATGTGGAAGCGGTACACGTGGTTGGCGGTGCCCGCGATGAGGAACTTGATCTGCTCGAGTCCGGCCTCCTCCGATTCGGCGAACAGCAGGTTGGCGAACCACCACACCTCCACCTCGGCGGGGTCTCGGCCCACCGAGCGGGCCCCTTCGGCGATGTTGCCCAGCACGATCTCGCACACGTCGGCGGGCAGGCTGTTGGACAAGATCACCCCGTCGGCTATCTGACCGGCCATGTACTGGGTGCGGGGCCCCTCCGCGGCGATCCACACCGGGACCGGAGCCGGACCCCAGCGCATGTGCAGGTCTTTGCCCTGCCAGCGGGCTGTCTCGCGGTTGCTGAGCGCCTTGACCGCCGCGGTGTAGTCACGGAGGTAGTCCACGGTCGCCGGCTTCTCCCCGATGTTGAGCAGGGCGCTGTCTCCCGAGGCGATCCCGTATCGGAAGCGCCCCCCGGAAATCTGCTGGAGCGCCATGGCGGTGGAGGCGGCCGCCGCCGGGTGGCGGGTGACGGGGTTGGTGACCGTGGTGGCCAACAGCGCCTTGTCGGTGTGGTTGGCGGCCACGGAGAGGGTGAGGAAGGGGTCGGCCCACAGCGACTGGGAGTCGCCCGCCACCACCATGGAGAAGCCCGAGCTCTCCACTTGGCGGGCCCAAGCCCCGTAGGTGGTCAGGTCTTCGGGGACTTTGCCGGTGCCGAATGCGATGGATGCGCTCATGGCCCGAGGATAGAGGCCGCTCAACGAGCCCGCCGCCTACCATGGGCCGGTGCTGGAAGTGCCCCCCATCGACTTCAGCAAGCCCCTGTCGCTGGGTCCGCTGCTGGAACGGGCAGTGGCCGCAGTGCCCGACAAAGCAGCCTTGGTGGGCGCCCGGGGACGGCAGACGTATGCCGAGATGGCCGACGAGGTGTCTCGTACCGCCGCTGCCTTGGGCGAGTTGGGGGTGCGAGCCGGCGACCGGGTGGCGGTTTCGCTGGCCAACGACGTCGACATTGTGACCGCGCTTATGGGCATCTGGGCCCACGGCGCGGTGTTCGTGGGGGTTCACACCGTGCTGGCCCCACCCGAGAAGCGCTATCTGATCGACGACTGCGAGCCTTCGTTGTATCTCACCGCCGATGCCGCCGAAGACGTGGGCGCGCCCCGAGTCGTAGCCCTGGACGAGTGGCGGACGAGGGTGGCTGGGGCGGATCCCCTGGACCCGTGGCCCGAGGGCGACCCGCTGGGGTTGGCCGCCATCGCCTACACCTCGGGCACCACCGGCAACCCCAAAGGGGTGATGCACAGCCAGCACAATGCCCTGCTGCAAGGAGCGGTGGCTGTGGCTCGGGGCAGCTACGACGCCGACGACGTGTTCTTGTGCGTCCACCCCCTGACCATTCTGAACCTCCAGGTGCTCCACGGCCTGACCACCATCCAGGCCTTGGCCACCTGCGCCATTGCCGACCGCCACGATCCGGTGTCGCTCGCCCGATGGATCAAACAAGAGGGGGTCACCCATTTCGCGGTGGTGCCCACCGTGGCCTACGACCTGCTCACCCACCCCGACGTGCATCCCGACGATCTGGCCACCCTCACCAAGCCCCGAGTGGGGGGCGCGGCGATGCCCGAGTCGGTGAAGCTCCTGTTCGAGGAGCGATTCGGCGTCAAACCGGCCACCAGCCTGGGAATCACCGAGGGGCCCACGCTGGTGGCCCGCCAAGACCCCGACCGCCCGATCATCGAGGGAAGCTGCGGGCGGGCGCTGCCTCACATCGACGTGCAGGTGCTGGATGACGATGACCGGCCCGTGCCGGTGGGAGAGGTGGGGGAGATCTGCTTCGGCCCCCGGAGCGACGGCCCGTGGGCCGGGGTGTACCGGACGATGCTGGGGTATTGGGGCCGTCCCGAGCTGTCGGCTGAGACGCTGCGAGGCGGCATGGTCCACTCCGGCGACCTGGGCCGGCTCGACGCCGACGGCGAGCTGTTTATCGTGGAGCGCCGCAGCCAGATGATCATCCGAGGCGGCAACAACATCTACCCCGCCGAGATCGAGCGGGTTCTGGGGGCCGACAGCCGGGTGGCCGAGTGCTGCGTGGTGGGCCGACCCGACAACCGCCTCGGCGAGGTGGTGGTGGCATTCGTGCAGCCGGCTGCGGGCGTCGAACTAGCGGTAGACGACTTGCTCGCGCTGTGCCGAGACAACCTCGCCTCCTACAAGATTCCCAGTGAGATCTGCCTGGTAGAGGCCTTTCCCCGCAGCCCTCTGGGCAAGATCTCCCGATCCCAAGTACAAACAATGGCCAAGGGCTGAGCGGGCGGAGGCACCGATGAGCGACGAACAACCATCCACCAAGCGGTCGGCAGACTACGAGGACGTGACGGAGTGGTGGCTGGACTCCGATGCCGAGGAGGCCATGCTGGCCGCCCAAACCGAGTGCACCTTCATCTGGGCCAACAAAGAGGGGTGGCCGGTGGGGGTCATCATGAGCTTCATCTGGCGTCGGGGTCGCTTCTGGCTCACCGCCACCAGCCAGCGGGCCCGCATCGCCGCGGTGCGCCGCGACCCCCGGGTGTGCCTGGTGGTGACCAGCACCGGCGCCAAGGGGGTGCCGCAAAGGCAGACAGTTACCTACAAGGGCATCTGCCGCCTGCACGACGACGATGAGACCAAGGCCTGGTTCTATCCGGAGCTGGCCGCCGCCCTGCATCGTGATGAAGACATGCAGGGCCATTTTGCCCGGTTCTTGGACTCCCCGCGACGGGTCATCCTTGAGGTGGAGCCCACCCAGCGCATCTCCTTCGACGGCACCAAGCAGGCCACCGCCACCGCGGCGTGGATCGAGGACGCCGGCTGATCTAGATGATCTGCCCGGCGGCGGCGCTCAAACCGCAGCCGGTGGCCGGAGGCGGTCGGCGATGGCCCGGGTGAGGCGGTCGAGGATGCTGGCCAGCAGCACGATGGCGATGCCGGCCTCGAAGCCCCGTCCCACCGCGTCGCTGCGCCGCAGCCCCCTAACGGCCTCCAGTCCCAGACCTCCGCCACCGACCAGACCGGCGATGACCACCATGGCCAGGATCAGCATGATCACCTGATTCACCGCCACCATGAGCTCGGGGGCGGCCAAGGGCATCTCCACCCGGCGCAGGCGCTGGCTGCGGGTCGCCCCGAAGCTCTCGGCCGCCTCATGGATTTCCGCGGGCACTCGGCGCAGCCCCAGGTCGGTGTAGTGGACCGCGGCCGGGAAGGCATAGATCACCGAGGCGATGATGCCCGGGATGCGCCCCACGTGGAAGAGGGTGATCACCGGAACCAGCAGCACGAAGCTGGGGATGGTCTGAAAGAAGTCCAGCACCGGTTTGAGGGCGGCGCGGAGCAGATCATTGTGCGATGTCATGATGCCCACCGGCACGCCCAGCGCCAGGGTGATGACCACGCCCACGAGGGTCTGGGCCAGGGTGTCCATCGATAGCGCCCACATGCACAA
>JAJEEH010000294.1 GCA_022821105.1 Acidimicrobiia bacterium | reverse complement strand
ATCCTGGCCCACGGTTCCGATTGGCTGAAGGAGCATTACCTGGCCCGGCTATTCCGAGGGGAGATCCTGGCCTGCCAGCTGCTGAGCGAGCCGGGAGCGGGCTCGGATCTGGCCTCCCTCAGCACCCGGGCCACCGCCGATGGCGACGAATGGGTTATCAACGGCCAGAAGGTATGGAGTTCCCGGGCCCATTTCTCCGACATCGGCCTGCTGTTGGCCCGCACCGACGCCGACGCCCCCAAGCACAAGGGCATCACTGCCTTCATCTATCCGATGGACACTCCCGGGACCGACGTGCGCCCCCTGCGGCAGATGACGGGTGGGGCGGAGTTCAACGAGGTCTTCTTTGACGACGCCCGCATCAGCGACCGCCATCGGGTGGGCGACGTGAACGCCGGCTGGTCGGTGTTTCGCACCTCGCTGCAATCGGAGCGGGCCTCGATCGGCTCGAGGGGGGCGGGCTACGGCGGCAGCGGGCTGGTGGGGCTGGCTGCCCCCGAGAAGGTCGTGCAGCTGGCCCAGCACTTCGGACTGGCCGACGATCCGGTGGTGCGCCAGGATCTGGCCCGCCTCTACACCGGCTACCGGCTGGTGGAGTGGAACGCCAACCGCCAGCCCCCGCTGGCGCCGGCGGCTTCCAAGTACGCCACCGCCCGACACGTGAACTGGGCGTCGTCGATGATCGCCCGCCTGCTGGGCCCCCGCATCTGCGCCGATACGGGAGAGTGGGGCACCTATGCCTGGAAGCAGCTGCTGCTGGGCGCCTGCGCCATGCGCATCGGCGGCGGCACCGATGAGGTGATGAAGAATGCTGTCGGAGAAGGGGTTTTGGGACTGCCGAGAGAGCCGCGTTGACTGGGGTTACCAGCATCCGGCTGAGCGGCGGGTCCTGTCACCTACGGCGGCCTGGCCGTCGGAGCGGCCAGGTCCGCCTGCGGCGCCACCCACCGCTCCGCCTATATTGCGCCCTCTTCTCCTCCTTGTTGGAGTTCGAGGGTTTTTCGGTCGATCTTGGACATGGGGGTTAGGGGGAAGGCTTCGGTGAGGCGGAGGTGTTCGGGGAGCTTGTAGGTAGCGATGTGCTTTTGGCCGAAGGCCCGCAATTCCTCGAGCGTCGGTGGGTCATTGGCATCAGTTGGGATGACCACGGCCACTCCGACAGCGCCCATCAGCTCGTCGGGCCGGGGTACCACGCACACCCCTGAAACCTTGGGGTGCCACGCCAGCACTTTCTCAGCCTCTACTGGGAACACCACGTAGCCGCCTCGGTGGAAGCCCTCGCCGCGGCGGCCCACCAGTCGCAGGCAGCCGGTGTCGTCCATCCAGCCCTGGTCTCCGGTGTAGAGCCAGCCGTCCTTGAGCGCTTCGGCGGTGGCCTCCGGGCTGCGCCAGTACCCGGCCATCACGGTGGGGGACTGGAAGCAGACCTCGCCGACTGTTCCTACGGGAACTTCCCGGTTGCTGTCGGGATCCCGCACCTCCACCTTGATGCCGGGCCGGGGCCGCCCCACGGTGTAGAGCATCTCCTCCATGGGGGCGTCGATCCAGGTGAAGGTTCCGATTCCGCCCACCTCGGTGCAGGCGTATCTCTGGGTCCAGTCCGCTCCGAACCGCTGCCGAGCCTCCTCGATCACATTGGGGGGCGAGGGCGCCCCGCCGGTGACCACCAGCTTGACCGAGGAGAAGTCGTACTGGTCGAAGTCGGGGTGGCGCAGCATCAGGGCGATCTGAGGGGCCACACCGCCTACCGCGGGCATCCGGTAGCGGGACACGGCGTCCAACACGGCGGTGGCGCTCCATTTGTCGATCACATGCAGGGTGGTGCCCACCGCGAACTGGGCCGGCACCTTGCCCATCACTCCGATGTGGGCCATCTGGGTGTTCGACGTGATAGGCCCGCCCTCCCCCCAGCCGTTGCCGGTGTCCACCACCGCGATGTCGGCCAAGATCTGGTCGGTGAACGTCGCCCCCTTGGGCACCCCGGTAGTACCCGATGTGAACACCACCGCCACCGGCCGATCACCGTCAGCGGGCAACAGCGGCGGGGCCTCATCCTGCACCCGCAGATCAGCGCACACCGATCCGGGCCCATCGGCCAGCGCTACCTCGATCACATCGAGGTCGAGGCTCATGCCGTCGGCCATGGCGGCGGTGGCGATGGCTCGATCGGCCCCGGCCACGTCGTCCACCAGCACGGTGCGCTCAGGAGCGGGCAAGCGGCTGCTCACCCCGGCGGTGATGGCGCCCAACTTGGCCAAAGCCCCGTACAGCACGATGTAGTCCACCGACGACGGCACCAACAGGGCCACCACCTGGCCGTGGCTCACCCCCCGTCGGGCCAACCCGACGGCCACCTCGTCGGTCAGGCGGTCGAAATGGGCGAAGCTGACCGACCAACCCTCCTCCGCCACCAGGGCTGGATGGTCGGAAAATCGCTTTCCCGACGCCCTGATGGTCTCGGCCCACATCTCCCGAGTGTGCCATTTCGGGACAACTGAGTACCTACGTTGCAGGGGGAATACGGTTGGCGAGTCCGAATATCAAGGAGCGTGGAAATGGGCGAATTCGTGAGGATTGAGACCGGTGCGGCAGACGGCGTGGCCACCCTGAGGCTGGACCGCCCCAAGGTCAACGCGCTGAATGCCCAGGTGGTGGCCGAGCTGCAACAAGCTGCCGACGAACTGGCCGGACGCACCGACATCCGAGCGGTGGTCATCTGGGGCGGGCCTAAGGTGTTCGCCGCCGGCGCCGACATCAACGAGTTCTCGGGAATGGACGCCGCCCGGGGCCGGGACCTGAGCCAGCGGATCAATGACGCTCTTCGGGCGTTGGAGCAGCTCCCTCAGATCACCATCTGCGCCGTCAACGGCTATGCCCTCGGCGGGGGATGCGAGTTGGCCATGGCCGCCGAGTTCCGCCTGGTGGGCGAGAGCGCGGTGCTTGGCCAGCCGGAGATCCTGCTGGGCCTCATCCCCGGAGGGGGCGGCACCCAGCGTCTGAGCCGCCTGGTGGGCATCACCAAGGCCAAGGAGCTGATCTACAGCGGACGAAACGTAAAGGCCGACGAAGCAGTGGCCATCGGCCTGGCCTCAGCCGCCTACCCCGACGAAGAGCTCTACGACGAGGCCGTCAAGCTGGCCGCCCGCTACGCCGCAGGCCCCGCCGCCATAACCCTGGCCAAAAAGGCCATCCTCGACGGCTACTTCCTGCCCCTCGATGAAGCCCTGGAAATAGAGGTGGAAGCCTTCGCCGCCTGCTTCGACACCGAAGACGCCCACACCGGCGTAGCCAGCTTCCTAGAAAACGGCCCCGGCCAAGCCGAATTCACCGGGTCGTAAGGGCCGTCAGGCAACCGGGCCGGCCTCCGACACGGCCAGCGCCTCCTTCTCAGAAGGCGTGCGGTCGAAGTTGAGCGGCACGGGCGGTTGCGTGTTGAGCCATGGAGCGAACATGGACGATGGGGTGTTGCGACAAGTGATATAAGCTATGCTTATATCGTGTGGGAGGTGGAATACACCCATGAATTTGGGGCCTGGTACTCCGGCCTGAGTGAGGATGACCAAAACGCTTTGATTGCAAGAGTTGACCTTCTCGAGTCCGCAGGGCCAGGTCTCGGTCGCCCATCGGTCGACTCTGTGCGCCAGTCCCGACACGCCAACATGAAGGAGTTGCGGGCTGAGAGGTCGATCCGCGTCTTGTTTGCCTTTGATCCGAGAAGGACGGCGATCCTGCTTATCGGTGGACAAAAGGGTCCCCAGGATGCAGCCAGCCCGAATTGGAAACTCTGGTACGACCGCTATGTGCCCATTGCCGACCGCCTGTACGACGTACACCTGGAAGAACTTCGAGAAGAAGGGCTGATCTGATGCCGAGCACCGAACGATTCAGTGAACTCACCGAGCAGGCCAGGCGCGACCCAGATCGCGTGGAGCGCATAGAAGAGGCGAAGGCCCGCGCCCTCGACGAGCACGCCTCCTATCGGCTGGCCGAGCTGCGCAAGGCGCTCGATGTGACCCAAGTCGAACTGGCCGAGCTCATTGGCAAGTCCCAGTCGGCGGTCTCGCAACTCGAGACCGGCGAGATCGGTTTGTCGCTGGAGGTGTTGCGTGCCATCGTCACCCAACTTGGCGGGCGGGTCGAAATCTCCGCGGTGTTCGAAGACCGTAGGGTCCTGCTTGATGCCTGACGACACAAACCGCGCCCGCTGCACCTCAACCCGAAGCGCCACGTCGTATCAAATTCTTGTACCCGCATGAGTAGGGAGAAGGTGTTGAAGTCCAGCAGCTCTCTCACGCCTAGGCGTACTCGTCGACGGCCCTGAAGTCCTTCAGAACGGTGTCTAGCTCGTCGGCCTCTGCGATTGTCCAAGTGCCGATCAGGTGGTCCAGCGATGAGCCGATCGTGCCTGCTGGGTTGGGTAATCCAGCAGGCAGATCCAGGTCATGACCAAATCCGTCAGTCATTGGCTGTAGACCTCGACATACGTCCAATCCCCCTGGTTGACGGACATCCAGGAGACCCCGGCAGCCTCCCAGGATACGTCGGCGCTCACCCGGGAGACTCCGTCACCCGCGAAGGATGGCGCTTTGGGCGGGTACCAGTGCCAGCAGGCGATGGTCTTGTCGGTTTTGATGGCACACGAATGGGTTTCGCTTGATGCGATGGCGGTGTATTGGCCTGCGGGTGAGTTGCGCTTGCCGTCACCATTCTGATTGTCATTCCAGCAGACAAGGGTTATGTCGGTTTTGAAGGCGCACCAATACCCCCACCCTGCTGCGATGGCGGTGTATTGGCCTGCGGGCGAATCGCCCAGGTTCCACGCTTTGCCGCGGCCCACGTGTCCAGTGTGGTCCCAGCAGGCGATGGTCTGGTCGATCTTGATAGCACACGAGAAATAGTTGCCAGCGGAGATAGCGGTGTATTGGCTTGCCGGGTTGGCTTGGGTTGTGGGTTCAGTGTCGGGTTGGGTGGTTTGGCTGTCGGGGCAGCCGTTGGGGACGAGTTGGGTGTCGATGTTGTGTTGGCAGCGGTAGGTGTTGAGGAGGGCTTCTTGGCTCTGGATGAGCCGGTCTCTGACGTCGAGATCATTTTGTGTGGGGTTTTGGGGGGCGGCGCCAGGGGAGATGGTGTCGGGGTTGTCGCATCCGCCGGGGACCAGATCGGTGTCGGTGCCGAACAGGCATCGGTAGGTGTTCAGCAGGTTCTCCTGGTCAGCGATGAGCTGATCGCGCGCCGCGACGTCCTCAGCGGAAACCCCGGTCTGGGCCGACACCGGCGCTCCGACCGCAACAACCGCGCCGAGGGCCACGACGAAGCAGACAACCACAGCCGCACACCTAGATCGCATGGCGGGCCACGCTAGCCCCCCGATCTGGCCAAACCAACCGGGCTTTCCCAGCCGACCGGGTCAGGTAACCAGGTTGTTCTCGGGGATGGCTAGGGCTTTTTCTTCGGGGGGTGTGGGGCCGAATTTGCGCCAGAGCCAGCCGAGGGCGGCGCCGACCACGATCATGAGCACGCCGATGAGAGCCATGTCCATCAGGCGGCCGCTCAAGTCGTCTAGCAGGGCCTCGTGGATCGACTGGGCGGCCCTCACGGTGTCGGAATTGTCGATCAGCACAGCCAGCAGCGCCCGGGAGCCGTAGATCCCCACTCCCAGAATGCCGGCCATGGCCACGATGCCGGTGCCGATGCTCCACACCACCCGGGTGCGAGACGGCGATATCAGCAGAGAACCGATGCCGCACAGCAAGATCAGGGTGATGGTGGAGGAGCGCCGGTCTTGGAGCTGGCCTAAGAACTCCCAGAACCGGTCTCCCGGCTGCGCGCGCTCAAGCACGGTCACCACGCCGGCGTCGAACGGTGGCGTCACGGTGCCCAGAAAGGCCAGCTCCTCGTTGTCCACGAGCCGGTCCAGCATCTGATTGAAGATGGGCTCCAGATCCACCCGTACGCTTCGGACAGGCGGATTGGCCACCAAGGTGCCGCCCTCCACGGCCAGCACGTCGTTGTGGGTTGCCCGCACCGCCCGCTCCAGGAGCCGGTCGTTGGCCCCGTCGGTGAGCAGATCGCCCACTATCGGCGGGATCTCCTGCTGGATGGCCTGCTGGGCACCGGCCGAGCCTGCCGGGGTGACCGGCAGATCGGCCATCTCCACGGTGGTGGAGATGAACGATGCCGCCACCACCTTGTGGACGTCCTCGTCGTCGAAGATCCCGGCCAGCTCTTCGGTGAAGCGGTCTTCGTCGAATACCACCAGCTCGGCGTAGGTGGTGAGTGCGGAGAACCCTGAGCCGAACACCACGATCAGCAGGAGCAACACGGCCACCGCCTCGCGCACCGTTCGAGAGGTGACGCTGCGCCAAGAGCGCACCAGCTGTTGGAAGTAGTCCTCCACCGTGTTCAGTCTGCCTGATTTTGATTCCCGCCGAACGGCGGCGGGTGTCCGAGCGCCCTATCCGAAGAGCGGGCCTACCGAGGAGACCTGGTATTTCTGAAGATCCATTCCGGTAACCCCCAGCTCTCCAATGGCGGCGCCGAAAGCGGCCATGTGAGGAGCGGTGAAGTGGGGGCCCAAGGCCTCTTCGCTCTCCCAGCATTCAAAGATGCGGATCTTCCCCGGGGCTTCCACCGAGAAGCAGTATTCGATGTTGCCGTCCTCGTTTCGGCACGCCGCCGCCGCTTCATTGGCCGCCGCCATGAAAGCGTCGGTGTTTTCGGGGGGAAGGGAGCCAGTGCCGGCTATGACGATCATGGGATCTCCTCGATTAGGTAATGAGCGGTCACAGCGTACCCACCGAGGGGCAGGCTGATGAGGTCGGGCAACTTGCCCGAGCAGCTATCCGAACAGCGGGGCGACCGAGGAGATTTCGTACTTCTTGCCGTCCATCCCGGCCATACCGAGCTCGCTGACCGCGGCCTGGAACGCCCCGAAGGGGGGTGCGCTGAATTGCGCCATCATGGCTTCTTCGGTCTCCCAGATCTCCAAGAACCGAAAAACGCCAGGTCCCTGCATCGAGATGCAGTAGTCGACGTTGCCGTCCAGGGCTCGGGATGCGGCCGAGACCTCTGCGGCGGCAGACATGAAGGCCTCGGTGTTCTCAACGGGGACAGAAACGGAACCGGCGACGACGATCATTCAATCTCCTCACGGTGGGGCGAGCGGCCACAGAGTAGTCATTGGGGAAGCTGACTACCGGATTGGATGGATCGCCCGCCGACCAAGGTGGGCCGAGCGGTCGTCACCTAGAGTGACGATTAGATGCTTCCGTTCGATCCCATCAGCGAAGCCCGGAGCAATTGGGAGGCCAACCACTGGCGGTCCATCGACGCCATGTCGGCCGCCACGTCTATCACTCGCGCCCACCAGTTGGTGATCGGGCGGGTCAACGAGGCTCTGGCTCCGTTCGAGCTGACCTTCTCCCGCTTTGAGGCGCTGGCCCTGCTCCACTTCTCCCGCCGCGGGTCGCTGCCGCTGGGCAAGATGGGAAATCGGCTGATGGTCCATCCCACCAGCGTCACCAATGCCATCGACCGCTTGGAGCGAGATGGGCTGGTTCGCCGGGTGCCCCACTCCGAGGACCGCCGCACTGTGTTGGCGGAGATCACCGACGAGGGACGCCGGGTGGTGGCCAAAGCGGCCGATGCCCTGGCCGATATCGAGTTCGGCCTGGCCGGCCTTTCGCCCGAGACTCTGGGGGCCTTGGACGACGCCATTCGCACCCTGCGCCGAGACGCGGGGGACTTCGCCGAATAGCGCCGCTATGGCCGCCTTGGACATCCGCCCGCTGACCTCCGACATCGGGGCCGAGATACACGGGGTGGACCTGCGCGAGGAGCTTGACGACGACACGGTGGCCGCCATCCGCCAGACCCTGCTCGACTATCTGGTGGTGTTCTTCCGGGACCAGCCCATCACCCCCGATCAGCACCTGGCCTTCGCCCAGCGGTTCGGCCCCATCAACGTGGCCCCGTTCGGCCCCAAGCTGGAAACCCATCCGGCCATCACGGTGCTCGACCAGATCGCCCCGGTGGGCGGATTGGCCGCCCGCTGGCACAGCGACAACACCTACATGCCCAACCCCCCGCTCGGATCTGTCCTTAGGGCGGTGGAGCTGCCCGAGGTGGGCGGCGACACCTGCTTCGCCAACATGTACAAGGCCTACGAGGCGCTGTCCGAGCCGATGCGGGCGCTGATCGACACCCTGGAGGCAGGCCACGACCTCACCTACACCCTCACCCGGGCCATCGACGAGGGCTTCGCGAAAGAGCACTTGGAGCCGATGCAAGCCGAGTACCCGGAGCTGATCCGCCCGGTGGTGCGGGTTCATCCCGAGACCGGGCGGCGGGCCCTGTTCGTGAACAGCAATTTCACCACCCGCCTCGTGGGAGTGACCGAGGCTGAAAGCGATGTGCTTCTGGCGTTCTTGTTGAACCACGTGCGCTCGCCCGAGTTCCAGTGCCGCTTCCGCTGGGCCACCGATTCCATCGCCTTCTGGGACAACCGGGCCGTCCAGCACTTCGCCGTGCCCGATTACATAGAGCGCCGCGTCATGCACCGAGTCACGGTGGAGGAGTGGGACTAGCCGCTAGACGGTGAAGGCGCCGTCGATGTCGAGCTTTTGGCCGCTTATGTAGTTGGCCGCGTCGGAGGCCAAGAAGCAGGCG
Source organism: Acidimicrobiia bacterium (assembly GCA_022821105.1). Classification (GTDB taxonomy): domain Bacteria; phylum Actinomycetota; class Acidimicrobiia; order Acidimicrobiales; family Bin134; genus Poriferisocius. Next base: position 635 of record JAJEEH010000294.1, on the reverse strand, counting down.
GCCTCGGCGATGTCGGCCGCCTTGCCGAATCGGCCGAGGGGAATGTTGGTGCGGGCCACTTCCAGGGCGCGGTCGTCCAGATCGCCGTCGGCCATCAGGCGGGCGGCCATGCCGTCTTCCAGCATTCCCGGTCCCACGCAGTTGGCCCTGATCCCGAAGCGGCCCTCTTCCACAGCCACCGCCCGCATGAGCGACTCCACCGCTCCCTTGGGGATTGACGACAAAGCGTCCCGCTTGGGGAACACGGTGGTGGCCGCGGTGGTGATGTAGACGATATTCCCGCCCGTTGCCCGCAGGTGGGGGAGCACGGCCACCGTCAGGTTGAACGCCCCCACCACATCGGCGTCGATCTGGCGGGCGAAAAGGTCGGGGTCGGTCTGCGACAAGTACATCTGAGGCACATGGGGGCCGGCCGCGCTGATCACGGTGTGCAATCCGCCGAGCAGATCAGCGGCTTCATCGGCGAATGCCCGGAGCTCGTCGGGGTCTTCCAGGGCCGGGTTCCCGATATGAGCGTCCACTCCGGTTTCCCTGATCGATGCAGCCACAGTCTCGGCGGCCTCGGAATTGGCTCGATAGGTGAACGCCACAGAACTGCCCCGCTGGGCCAGCAGCCGGCATACGGCCGCACCGAT
>JAJEEH010000216.1 GCA_022821105.1 Acidimicrobiia bacterium | reverse complement strand
CCCTTCGGCCGCGGGCACCAGATAACCCGACCCCGGCATGGGGTGGTGTACATCGGCGGCATTGAACGCCAGCGACACCAGCACCACCGAGGCGTAGTTGATGCCGCCCAGCAACTCGGCGGCAGTCGCCGACACCGGGGCCACCAGCGCACTTGCCGCGTCTGCGGGCAGCGTCACGATCACTTGGTCGGCGTCCACCTCACCCAAGTTGACTACCGGGGACGACAACCGAAGCCGGTGGCCCAGTCGGTCGGCCAACTCGTCGGTCAATCGTCCCACGCCATCGGGCAGCGAGTAGAACACCGGCGCATTGGGGTCAGCGGTCGATGATGCGGCCAGCTGACGAAGCTCCCGAACCAAGCTGGGGCTCCGGGAGGCGGCTTCGGCCAACTGAGGCACCGCCGCTCGCACGCTCAGGTCGTCGATTGAAGAGGCGTTGATGCCCCCGATCAGAGGATCCACCAGCCGGTCGGCCACCTCGTCGCCCAAGCGCCGCCGCACCAGCCCACCCACCGACTCGTCATCGGCCAACGGCGACCCGGCTAGATCGGGTTCCTGGCGGGCCCGGTCCACTCCTTCGGCCGACACGATCCCCGAGGCGGCCAAGGCATCGAAGTCCAGTGGAACCCCCAGCACATTGGGCTGGGGGATTGCTCGCAGCGCCCCTCGGGAGTACACGAACGCCGCCCGCTGGGCCGGCGAGACCAGTTCGCCGGCCAACCCCAGCTCCTGGCACAGTTCCACCGCCCACGGCACCCGGGCCAAGAACGCATCCGCCCCCTCGTCCAGCCGCTGACCGGCCAACTCGGTAGTGAGAATCCGCCCGCCAGCCCGCTCGGCCGCCTCGTACACCACGACCTCGGCACCGGCCTTGGCCGCCTCATAGCCCGCGGCCAACCCGGTGATGCCCGCCCCGACAACGGCAACTCTCACCGGCGCACCCTCATGGCGCGGCCATGCCTTGGGGTACCGCCTCTCTTCCCGCGACTCTCACGGGGCGGCCCTATATCCGTGGACCAGCTCCACCACCCGCTCCAGCGTTTCAGGATCGGTCTCGGGCAGCACGCCGTGGCCCAGGTTGAACACATGGCCGGGCTGGCCGGCGTTGCGGTCCAGCACGTCCGTGGCCCGTTCGGCCACTACCGGCCACGGCGCCAGCACCGCGGCCGGATCCAAGTTGCCCTGCACGGCCACACCGGGGCCGAGCCGCTCTCGAGCGTCGTCCAGGTGGACTCGCCAGTCCACCCCCACCACGTCGGCCCCAGCTTTGGCCAATAATTCGAGCAGCTCGCCGGTTCCCACGCCGAAGTGGATTCCCGGCGCTCCATCGCCCCGATTGCCCAATTCGGCGAATATCCGCTGGCTGGCGGGCAGCACGAACTGCCGGTACTCGTCGGGGGCCAGCGCCCCGGCCCAGGAGTCGAACAATTGGAACGCCGCAGCCCCCGCGTCAAGCTGCGAGCCGATGGAGGCGATGGCCAGTTCGGCCAAGCGATCCAACAAGGAGGCCCATAGTCCGGGCTCGCTGTGCATCAACCGCTTGGTGAGGGCGTGGGTGCGCGACGGCCCCCCCTCCACCAAATAAGAGGCCATGGTGAAGGGCGCACCGGCAAAGGCGATCAGCGGCACATCCAGCTCCGCCACCAAGTTGCGAACCGTTTCCAGCACATAGGGGGTGTCGGCATCGGGGTCGAGCGGGCGCAGCCGATCTAGGTCGCGGGCCTCGCGGAACGGGCGCTCTACCACTGGCCCCACTCCGGGCACGATGTCTACGCCGAACCCGATGGCGTGGGTGGGAACCACGATGTCGGAGTACAAAATGGCCGCGTCCACCCCGTAGCGGCGCACCGGCTGAAGAGTGATCTCGGTGGCCACCTCCGGGCGGGCGATGGTGTCGAGCATCGAGCCCTCCCTCCGAATGGAGCGGTACTCAGGCAGTGACCGCCCGGCTTGGCGCATGAACCACACCGGCACCCGCTCCACCGGCAGCCCGCGACACGCCCGCAGAAAAGTGTCGTTGGCGATGGAGGAACCGGCAGCCACGCATAAACGGTACTGACATATGGGTTGGCCGGTACCATCCATGCGGTGCGCCGGTCTATAGACGATTACCCCTTCGACCCCGCCGACCTGCCCCCTGGTGACGACGACGAGTTCTCCCCGGTGTCGTGGGCGGTGGCCATCGCCGACGACTACGAAGACGCCACTCCCCGGGTGGTGCTCACCGTGGAGGAGGTGGGCCAGGCCGGGTACGGATTGGTGGCCCACCTGCCCCCCAATCTGGCCCGCCGCCTCCGAGCCGCCATCGGCGACGCCCTCAAGGAGATCGGCGAGTCTGTCACGCCATAACAGATCAATTTCGTACTAGACTTGAACGTTCACTGATTTTGCGCTCAGTCTGAGGAGCATCCCGATTCATCCCGATCACACCGCGGAGCAGACCTACATCGATCGGGCCCACCAAGCCCTTGAAACAGCCCGAGAGCGAGCCCTGTCGCTGAAAGACATGGTGGAGGTGGGCGCAGGCGGCACCCACCAGGCCCGCTACGAGCGGGAGATCATCTGGGATTCCATCAGCAACCGCCTCAGCGCTCTGGACATCGGCGAGTCTTCGCTGGTATTCGGACGCCTCGACTGGGCCGACGACCAGGGTGGTGACCAGCTCTACGTGGGGCGGGTGGCGGTATGGGATGACGACCAGGAACCAGTGACCATCGATTGGCGAGCCCCGGCGGCCGAGGCCTTTTACCGGGCCACCGGCGGCGAGCCCATGGGCCTTTCCCGACGCCGCCACTTCGTCACCCGAGGCCGGGAACTGTTGGGAGTGGAAGACGAGTTCTTCGGCGAGAGCAACGGCCGCGGCCGCCTGCCCCTAGTGGGGGAGGCCACGCTGAGAGCCACACTGGAGGCCGGGCGCACCGGTCGCCTCGCCGACGCCGCCGCCACGATCCAAGCCGAGCAGGACGCCATCATCCGCTCGCCGCTGACCGGAGTGCTGGTAGTACAGGGCGGACCCGGCACCGGCAAGACGGTGGCCGCCCTCCACCGAGCCGCCTACCTTCTCTACACCCACCGTTTCCCCCTCGAAGGCCAGGGGATGCTGGTGCTCGGACCCAACCGCTTGTTCCTCACCTACATCGAGCAAGTGCTGCCGTCGCTGGGTGAGGCCGGGGTGGAGGTGTCGATGCTGGCCGACCTGCTGCCCGGCACTCGGGTGAAAGGGCTCGACGACTCCCGGGTGTCCCGCATCAAGGGTGACTTGCGCATGATCTCGGTTTTGCGGCGCGCCCGCCGAGATCGTCAGCGCCCGCTGCGTTCCGACGTGTCGGTGGGTTTCGGCCTTCGCCGACTCCGACTCACCGTCGCCCAGAGCGAAGAGATCGTGCGCCAAGCCCGCAAGCGTTTCCGCACCCACAATCGAGCCCGCCGTTTCGTAGAAGAGCAGATGTACCAGCACTTGGCTGACAGCGGTTCGCGCACTGACAGCCCGGGCCCCGATGTTGAGACAGTGCGCGAGAGGCTTCACGGCAGCATCGAGCTGCGGGAGGCCTTGGAGTGGATGTGGCCAGTGCTCACCCCCACTCACTTCCTCCACGACCTGTTCGGTTCACCAGCCCTGCTCCGCTCCGCGGCCGGATCCCAGATCACCCCTGAGGAGACCGATCTGCTCTACCGCCCCCGGGCCGACCACGCCTCCGACGTAGTGTGGACGGCCGACGACGCGCCCCTTCTCGATGAGGCACTGGCTCTGCTGGGCCCCCGTCCCGGCCACAAGATGGCCGACGCGATTCGCACCTATGGCCACATCGTGGTGGACGAGGCCCAAGATCTATCGCCCATGCAACTCCGGATGATCAGCCGCCGCTCGCTAAACGGTTCGATGACGGTGGTGGGCGACATCGCTCAGGCCACCTCGGCGTGGGGGCACGACTCCTGGGACAGCGTGGTCGAGCATCTTCCTGGAGACGCCGACCCTCGTTTCGCCGAGCTCTCCATTGGCTATCGCCTGCCCCAGCCGATCATGGACGTGGCGTCTCGGGTGCTTGACGCGGCCATGCCCGGCCTGGTTCCGCCCCAGTCGATCCGCACCGAGGGCCAGCCTCCCCGATTCGTACCCGTCCTCGGCCATCCGGCGGCGGCCGCGGGAAACGGGCAGGGCCGCGAATCCAGCCACGACAGCGTGTTCTTCGTTGTGGCCCAAGAAGTGAAGACCGAGTTGGGCGCGCTGGCCAACGGCAACCTGGCGGTTATCTGCCACACCGCAATGGTGGAGGCCATCTCTGAGGCGCTGGCCGCCGCCGAGGTTGACCACGGGCTGGTCTACGAACGGGGCTTGGAGTCGCAGGTGACGATCGTCCCGGTGGAATTGGTCAAAGGCCTGGAGGTGGACACCGCGGTTGTCGTCGAGCCGGCCGACATCTGCGAGAAGCTCCCCAAGGGGATGCGGGCCCTGTACGTGGCCATGACCAGGGCCACCCAGCGCCTGGTAGTGGTACACGAGCGACCGCTTCCCGAGCCCCTGGTCACCAAGGAGGCGTGAGACGATGGCCCACGATCCTTACAGCCTTACCGACGAGATGAACGGCTTCCTCCGGGATCGCCATCTGGCGTCGCTCACTGTCCCTCGCCCCGACGGCACACCCCACGTGACCCCGGTGGGCTTCACCTGGGATCCCGACACCGCCACTGCCCGCATCATCACCTGGGCCGGGGCCAAGAAGGTGCGCATGTTGGAGGCGGCCGGGGGCGGTCGGGCTGCCTTGTGCCAGGTTGACGGCGGTCGATGGGTCACCCTGGAGGGACACGCCACCGTCACCGCCGATCCCGATGAGTGCGCTGATGCGGTGGCCCGCTACGACGAGCGCTACAGCCCGGCCAAAGACCGGGGTGCCGACCGCCGGGCCATCATCATTGCGGTGGATTCGGTGCTGGGGCGGGCCTGATGAATCCCAAGAGCATCGGCCTCAGCGCCAATGTGCAGGAATATCTGGTGGCCCACGGTGCGGGCATCGACCCCATTGCCCAAGAGCTGATCGACGTCACCTCCGAGTTGGGCCGCATCTCCGGGATGCAGATCGCCCCTGAGCAGGGTGCGTTTATGACGATGCTCACTCGCCTGCTCGACGTGCGGTTCGCGGTGGAGGTGGGAACCTTCACCGGTTACTCGGCCTTGTCCATCGCCCGGGGACTGGCCCCCGGTGGGCGGCTGCTGTGCTGCGACGTTAGCGACGAGTGGGTGAGCATCGGCCGCCCATTCTGGGAGCGGGCCGGGGTGGCCGACAGCATCGAGGTGGCTATCGCCCCCGCAGCCGAAACTCTCGCCGCCCTGCCCGATGATCCCCCCATCGATCTGGCCTTCATCGACGCCGACAAGCGGTCGTACAAGACCTACTACGAGGAGATCGTGCCCCGTCTCAGCCCCAAGGGCATCATCTTGGTGGACAACGTGCTGTGGGCGGGCCGGGTGGCCGATCCCGATGCCGACCTCGAAGAGAATCCCGACACCGCCAACATTCGAGAGTTCAACGCCTCCGTGGTCGCCGACCCCCGCACCGCCCAAGTGATGCTCCCCATCTCCGACGGGTTGACGCTGATTACCCGCGCCCCCTAATTCAATAGGTGCGCTACCGGTCCTCGGCCCGCTCCCAGCTGCCAGTCAGCCGACCGGACTATGCAATCTCGCACATACTCCTTGGCCGCAACGATCGCGTCCATCGGTTCTCTACCCGTGGCCAAGCCGGCGGCAACCGCCGATGAAAACGTGCAGCCCGTTCCGTGGTCGTTGTCCGTTTCCACCACGTCGCCGGCCAACTCCGTCCACTCTCCTTGGTGGTGTGCTCGGTCGACCGCGGTGGCCTCTCCGGTCACCACCAGCCAGCCGGGGCAGAGAGCGCCCAGATCGCCCGAATTGTCCAACCCAGCCACCTCCCGAAGCACCGCGGCCTCTCGCCGGTTGGGGGTGGTGACGGTGGCATGGCTCAGCAACTCGAGGTAGAGGGACTCTGCTCCGGCATCCAGCAGCCGGGCGCCGGTAGACGACACCATCACCGGATCCACCACCAGGTTGGGCAGCCGCCCGGCCGCGGCATAGTCCCCAACCACGGTGATGATCTCCAGATTGGCCAGCATGCCGGTTTTGACCGCCTCAACGGTCAGATCGTCGATCACGGAGTCCAGTTGCTGGG
>JAJEEH010000074.1 GCA_022821105.1 Acidimicrobiia bacterium | reverse complement strand
GGTGACTTGAGCACCCAGCGCTCTCGGGGAGGACGCTGATGGGTGAGCACTCTCAAGATGCGCTTGAGGTATTGGTAGTGGGGGGTCTGATCGTGCTCTTTGTAGTAGGCCCGCCACGTGGGCAATACGGCCAGGCAGTCGAACAGCATGGTGGAGAAGTCGATGCCGAGCAGGTGGATCTCCTCGTGGACATGGTCCCAGGTCATCTCGTGCATGCGGGCATAGTGGGGCATGGCCGTGTTGTGGATCACCAGTCCGCTCTTGGCCCGTTCGATGCGGCCTTCTACGGATCCGGCCTCTTCTGGGGGTGGGACCGGCTCCATAGCCTCCCACCAGGGCAATGAGCGCAACGCGGGGTCGGCAGAGATGAGGTTGTGCAGGTGGGTGGTCCCGGTGCGAGGCAGCCCGGCGATCACGATGGGTCGCTCGATGGTCACATCCAGTGCATCGGGGTGGTCCTTGATGTACTGCTCTATGCGCAGCCGGTTGGCGGCAAACGTAGTGAGCTGGCTGAAGCTGCTTACCCGGCCCATGGGGGAGTGGTCGGCCTCTGTGTCGAGGGAGTGGCACAGAACCTCGAGCGGGGCCCGGAATTCGTCTGGACCGAAATCGTTGAGTCCTGTTTGAGCGGTGGCCGCGGCCAGAATCGCCTCAGGGCTCAGCTCGATCTGATCGGCCATCGGAGCGGTCTGCTCCATCATCTCCGCGATCTCAGATGGAAGCACTGGATCGACGAGGTCCTCTATACGGATGGGGGCAGGGCGGTCGCTCACGTCCGGCAGGATAATCTCGCATAATGCCCCAACATGTGCCGGAGATTGAGTGGACCGAGGATGCCCTGGAACTGCGGAAGTTCGTGTTCGACTACTGGGGGGAGAACAGGCGGGCCCCCAATCTGGCCGCTATGCACGCCGGGACGGGGATGGAACGGCGCCGTTTGGTGGAGGCGCTCAAACTTCTCCAGTTGGGGATCGTGTTTGTGATCGACGAGACATCGCCCAACTGTGACATCTTGAAGGCGCCGCCGTTCTCGGCCTTTCCCAGCCAGGTGGAGATGTTCGTCGACGGAGAGTTCCACAGCTATATCGGCTGCGCCCACGAGGGAATCGGAGTTTCCTGGACCCCGTATTTCCGAGGCAAAGAGGTGGAGTTGCGGACCTACGACGCCCACACGCTGGAGCCCATCACCCTGGTGTCCAAGGAATTCAGGCTCATCTCCGCCGAGCCCTCCGAGCCCTTGATCTTGTGCACCGAAGTGATCTGGGACTGGGTGAGCACCGACATGAAGCACATGTGCGACCACACAAATTTCGTGCTGAACCGCGAGAACGGCGCCGCCTACGAGGCATCCATAGGGCGGCGGGGCATCTACTTCACCGTCGACCAAGTTGCCGAATACATCGCCTTCGTACTGAACATCCGCATATATGACTACCACTGGCCGGCCTTGAGCATGGATCCTCCCGCGATCATCGACCGCCTGCGGGAGCTCGATATCGATCTGAGCCCCTGGGGGTTATAGGGCAGGGAGCTGGCCCGCTAGCTGGCTGTCTTCTGGCGGCGGCGGTGAGCGGTGAGGATCGCCTCGGTGTAACCGTTGGGTTGCTCACGACCTTCGAGGACCAATGAGAGGGCAGCGCTGAAGGGGATGCTGGTGGAGAAATCGCCGCTCATGGGCTCATAGTCGGGGTCATCGGAGTTCTGACCGTCCACCACCGCAGCCATGCGCTGCATGGCCTCCACTACCTGCTCTTCAGATAGCAGCCCGTGGTGCAGCCAGTTGGCGATGTGCTGGGAGGAGATCCGCAAGGTAGCCCGGTCTTCCATCAAGGCGACATCGTCGATGTCGGGCACTTTGGAGCATCCCACTCCCTGGCCCACCCATCGGGTGACGTAGCCCAAGATTCCTTGGGCGTTGTTGTCCAATTCCCGCTGGATCTCCGCGGGGGAAAGCTCGCGGTCTGGCGGTAGGACTGCGGGAACCAGCATGGATTCGACGGCGGCGGCACGATCAGCCGGCGAATCGGCCAGTTCATCCTGTAGGGCGCCGACTTCGGTCTCCAGGTAGTGCAGTGCGTGCAGGGTGGCCGCGGTGGGGGAGGGGACCCATGCGGTGGTCGCCCCGGCCTGAGGATGGCCGATCTTCTCATCCAGCATGGCAGCCATGTCGTCGGGTCGAGCCCACATGCCCTTTCCGATTTGCGCATGTCCTGGCAGGCCCATGGCCAAACCGACGGCTACGTTGGCCTCTTCATAGGCGTTCAACCACCCCGACGTCTTGATCTCCGCCTTGGGGATCATGGGGCCGGCCTCCATGTTGGTGTGGATATCGTCGCCAGTGCGGTCCAAGAACCCGGTATTGATGAAGACCACCCGCTCTGAGGCTTCGGCAATGCAGGCGGCCAAGTTGAGCGAGGTCCGGCGCTCCTCATCCATGATCCCCATCTTCAGCGTGTTTGGGGCCATGCCCAAGATGTCTTCGATCTCGGCGAACAAATCCCGGACGAGGGCCGTTTCACCGGGACCGTGCAGCTTCGGCATGACAATGTAGACCGATCCGGCATGGCTATTGCGATGGGAGCCGGCTCCGGCCAGATCGCAGAGGGCGCACCAAGCCGCCATCGACACGTCGATGATGGTCTCAGGAATCGGCTGGTCGCCCAAGCGCAATATGTCGGTCTCCATGTGCAGCCCCACGCTGCGGATCAACATGACACTGCGTCGCCGGACCGTCTTCGGATTTCCCGACGGGTCTATCACCACGGAGTCCTCATTCAGGCTGCGGGTCGCGGCCTGTCCGCCTTTGGTGAACGAGGCGGTGAGACTCCCCTGCATCAGGCCGAGCCAGTTGGCATAGGCCGCGGTCTTGTCCTCCGCATCCACCGCGGCGACTGAATCCTCCAAGTCCATGATGGTGGTCAGCGCTGATTCCATCATCACATCGGCCACCCCTGCGGGGTCATCTCGACCGATGGGGTGGTCGCGATCAATCACCAGTTCGATGTGGAGGCCGTGCTTGCGCAGCAACACCGTGTCTGGAGCCGAGGCTGTGCCGGTATACCCGACGAACTGTTCGGGTTTGGCCAGACCTGCGGCTGCGCCATTGGCAAGATCAACTCGAAGACCCTTGGCCGACACCGAATAGGCCACCGCGTCGCCATGCGATCCCGAAGCCAGCGGAACATGGCTGTCCAGAAGTGCTCGAACCCGGTCGATTACTCGCTGGCCCCGCACCGGGTTGTACGGCCCTCTTCGTTCCGCGCCACCCGCCTCGTCGATGGCGTCGGTTCCGTAGAAGGCGTCGTACAGGCTGCCCCAGCGGGCGTTGGCCGCATTGAGGGCATAGCGGGCGTTGTCCACCGGCACCACCAGCTGCGGCCCGGCCTGATGGGCAACTTCCGGGTCGACCCCCGCGGTGGTCACTGCTTCCGGTGGCGGTTCTTCCACCAGATAGCCGATTGAGTGCAAGAAGTCGATCGGGTTAGCCGGCAGGTCATCCTTATTCCGATGCCAAGAGTCGATCCGGGCCTGCAAGTCATCGCGCTCGTCCAAGCAGGCTCTAATCCTTGGGCCGAAATGCTCGATGATCTGTTCCAGGGAGGACCAGAACTGGTGGACCTCCACATCGGTGCTTGGAGCCAAACGACTGTTGACGAAGTCGGCCAACGGCTTGGACACCTCGAGTCTCCCGAAAGTCTCGTAGGTCACGACCACGGCCACAGGGTAGAAGTTGTCCAAGCCGGATTCTCAAGCAAAGTCATGTTTCCTGAAAATAAAGGTGCAGTTAGAAGCAACGCTGTTGCTATCGTGCCCAAACAACCACCCCCACCACACCAAAGAGGTATCAGCATGGCCGCCAACGCTGTCGGTTCATTCGATGCCGAGGTCCGGTCCACCCAAGCGTGGATGGCCTCGCCCCGCTTCGAGGGGATCACCCGCCTGTACTCGGCTCGCCAAGTAGTGGAACAACGCGGAGCTCTCAACGAGGACCATACCGTGGCCCGGTTCGCGTCCGAGCAGTTCTACGCCCGTCTGCGGGAGTTGTTCGAGCAGGGGAGGTGCATCTCAACCTTCGGCCCCTATTCGCCGGGCCAGGCAGTAGCGATGAAGAGGGCGGGTATCGAGGGCATCTACCTGGGCGGATGGGCCACTTCGGCAAAGGGCTCCCTGCACGAAGATCCCGGCCCCGACCTGGCCAGCTATCCGCTGAACATGGTTCCCGACGAGGCCGCGGGTTTGGTTAGGGCGCTGTTGACCGCCGATCGCAACCAGCGGTTCGCCCGCTCGCGAATGAGCATCGAAGAGCGCATGCGCACCCCAGAGGTGGATTTCACCCCGTCGATAATCGCCGATGCCGACACCGGCCACGGCGGTGATGCCCACGTCCGAAATCTGATCCGCCGATTCGTCGAGGCCGGAGTGCCCGGCTATCACATCGAGGACCAGAAACCCGGCGTCAAGAAGTGCGGGCATCAGGGCGGCAAGGTGTTGGTGCCCTGCGACGAGCAGATCAAGCGGCTCAATGCGGCTCGATTTCAGTTGGACGTGATGGGTGTGCCGGGCATCATCGTGGCTCGAACCGACGCCGAGGCAGCCAACCTGCTGGACGGCGGTGCCGATGAGCGCGATCACCCGTACATCATGGGCGCAACCCAGCTGTCGGTCCCGTCCTATAAGGACGCCTACCTGGCGGTCTTGCGCCGCCTGGCCGAAGTCGGCGTTGAGGGGGTGAACGGGCATCTGCTTTACGCAGTGCCTGAGACCCGTTACAAGCGAGCGATGGCCTGGCTTGATCAGACGGGGGTCAACCAGATCATCGAGAAGGCAGCCGTCACCTTCCACTCCTCACCTGATCCCCGAGCCGACGAAGCGGTGGACCGGGCCTCCGATGCTCTGGCCGAGGCGTGGCACCGGGCGTCGGGTTTGGCCACCTATTCCCAGGCGGTAGCCGATCAGATGGCGCTGCGATCGTCGGAGGGGGAGAGCTTCGGCATGGAAGTGGGGGAGTGGCTCAGCTTCGCCCGCTCTGTGGACACCGAAACTGCCCGAGACCGAGCAGCCGAGATGGGCCTCGACGTGGCCTGGGATCCCGAGGTGGCCCGCACCACCGAGGGGTACTACCAGGTACAGGGCGGCATCCCCTACGCGGTGGCCAAGTCTTTGGCCGTGGCCCCCTTCTGCGATCTTCTGTGGATGGAGACCAAGACCGCCGATCTCGACGATGCTCGGGAGTTCGCCGAGGCGGTCCACGCGGTGTATCCCGACAAGATGCTGGCCTACAACCTGTCTCCGTCGTTCAACTGGGACACCACCGGCATGTCCGACGACGAGATGCGGGAGTTTCCCGCCGAATTGGGCCGACTGGGATTCGTGTTCAACTTCATAACCTACGGCGGGCATCAGGTGGACGGAATGGCGGGGGAGGAGTTCGCCGCCTCACTCCAGCAAGACGGCATGCTGGCGCTCGCCCGGCTCCAGCGGAGATTCCGCTTGGTTGACTCTCCCTACAAGACTCCCCAGACCCTGGTGGGCGGCCCTCGACTGGATGCCGCGCTCATGGCCAGCTCGGGGCGCACTTCCACTACCCGGGCCATGGGCAAAGGCTCAACCCAATTCCAGCATTTGGTGCAGACCGAAGTGCCCACCCGCGAATTGGAAGCCTGGTTGGAGTACTGGGCGGACCACAACAGCATCGACGCGCATCTGCGAGTCCGGCTGCGGCCCTATACCGCGGGATCGGAGATTCTCGAACTGGTTGTGTACAGCGGGGACAACGACTTGGCCAACGTGGTATTCGGAGTCCTGAACGACCGGCGGGGCCGAGCCATCTTGTCAGTCCGAGACCAGAACACCCATAGTCCCGCGCTGCGCCGCAAGCGTTTGATGGCACTCATGCACCTGTACCTGATCCGGCGGTACAACGCGGTGTCCATCCAATACCTGACCCCGACAGAGGACAACTATCGCCAGGCTGTGGGCATGAAAGAACTGGGCTTTTTCGCCTCAGTGTCGGATGAGGTGGGCGAAATCATCGTCGCCGACGTGGACGAGGCCGTTGTCACCAAGCTGATAAGCGATGAAGGGGCATTGCACGAGCTCATCCACGGCCGGGGCGCATAGCGGCTAGCTCCTGCCCGCAGGCTGGGAGAAGCGGGTCATTTCCAGGCGCAGCGCCAAGGCGAGCACAGCGGTACTCAACGCCACCCCGGCCAAGAGCAGCAGTCCGGCCGCCGATCCGCCGATATCGGACAAAACGCCGAACAAGATCGGTCCGGTAACGCCTCCGGCTTCTCCCGCGGTGAAGAACAGACCGCCCGCGGCGCCCATGTTGCGTTGGGCGACACCGGGAAGCTGCATCATCACCAAGAGGGCTAAGGGGACCGCCAGACCCTTGCTGAACCCGATAATGGCCAAACCGACGAAGGTGGCGGGCCTGCCGTCGACGTTGAGCAGTACCGTGGCCACCCCGAATAATGCGAACACCGCAGCCATGACCGCAATCCGACTGCCTTCGGGGATCGCTCGTGGTCCGAGCAACGCGCCGAAGATGCTCAAGGCGGTGACCGCTCCGGCCAGATAGCCCGCTACCGAACTGGAGAATCCCCGGTCTTCAATCACCGTTGGGAGCCACCCGTTGAGTGAGTGGTTGAAGAAGAACATGCCCAATGCCAAGACCAGCATTACCTGCACCGCGCGATTGCCAATGAGCTCCCAAGCGCCGGAAAAACCGGGAGCAGGATCGACATCGCGGTCGGCACCGGGAGCCACTCGCTCTGCTCCGGCCGCGGCCAATAGCCAGACGGCTATCACGGCCGCGCTAATCAGGGCATACACCATCAGAGTCGCCCGCCAGCTCTGGTCGAATGCCGGCATCAGCACGCTGTTGGCGGTAACCAAAGGCAGCACTCCGCCGATGGCCGGAGCCGTCATTGTGATGCCCATGGCCAGAGCCCGCTCCTCTTCGCCGAACCACACACTGACCAGCTTGGGGGCGCCCACCGACACCAGCGGTCCGCCGAGTCCGAACATCGCCACTGCGCCGAACATTCCGATGAAATTGCCGGCAACGGGTCGCAGCAGAGCAGAGGCCGAGATGATCACCGTGGCGACCCCCAGCGAGCGGCGAAGTCCCAGTCGGTCTACCAACGCGCCTGAGGGAAGGGCGGCCACCAAGTACACCAGCGGCCACGCTCCCAGCACCGCGCCCATGGCCCCTTTGCTGATCCCGAGGTCATTACGGATCGTCTCCACCAGTGGGGCCATGGAGAACACCGCCAAGCCGAAGGAGAAATAGACCATCCACAACGCACTGAGCATCATCCATCGGTATCGATGGCGGTGAAGAGACACGGCGGGACCGTATCAACCTCCGGCCGTTTATCCTCCATGCTGACCCGATCGGGACAGCAGTAGTGACCGGTGCCGCTGGCCGTTGATCTGCCATGCTGACCCGATGGGAACAGCAGTAGTGACCGGTGCCGGACAAGGAATTGGACGGGCGGTCTCGAAGCGTCTGGCCGCTGATGGCCATCACATTGTGGCCGTAGATCAAAAGCCAGACTCGGCCGCCGCCACCGCGGAGATGCTCGGCGGCCAATGGCGGCAGTGCGATGTGTCCGACCCGGAATCTGTAGCCGCGCTGGCCGATTCACTCGATGAGGTGGACGTGTTGGTGAACAACGCCGGCATCTGGATCTTCGCTGGCCTGGACGCCATGACCCCCGATGATGTGCGCCGAGTACTGGAGGTGAACGTGATGGGCGTGTTCTATTGCACCCAAGCTTTGGCCCCCCTGATGGGGCCGGGGGCAGCCATTGTCAACCTCTCATCCAACGCCGCATACTCCAATTCGCCGGGGGTGGGCATCTACCCGCCGTCCAAGGCCGCGGTGGAGAGCTTCACCAAGCAAACTGCCCTGGAGCTGGGCGCTCGAGGCATACGAGCCAATGCAGTTGGGCCGGGAATGATCCTAACTGAGGGCACCGAGGCCAACTACGAGGGTGAAATGGGAAGAAGGCGGGCGCGAGCCGTACCCCTGGGCCGAAACGGCTACCCCGAAGATATCGCCGATGTGGTGGGATTCTTGGCCTCCGACGATGCCCGATACGTGACGGGCCAAGTCATCTACGTCGACGGCGGCCTCAGCGCCGGGCGAGCCGCGCTTTAGCCGCTGCCGGCCAGGTTGGACCTTTGGGAGCGCCAGCGGTGGTAACGCGCCCATAGCACCAGGAGCGAGGGGAGCACGGTGAAGGTGGCAATGAGGCCGAACAAGATGGCCACCGCGGCGAGTATTCCCAGCTCCTGCATCGGCACAAGGGGAGAGAAGAGCAGCGCTAACAGGCCGAGCGCAGTTGTGAGCACGCTGGCCAGCAGAGCCCCGCCGGTGGTAGTCATCGCATTACGAATACCGTCGACGACCTGGTCCGCCTCCTCGTTCTCCTCCAAGAAGCGATGCGTCAGGTGGATGGTGTAGTCGACGCCAATTCCGATCGTGAGCACCACCATGAGCGCGGTGCCCATGTTGTAGGAGATTCCAAACACCCACATGGCTCCCAGCAGCCAGGCAAGGGTTACCGCTATGGGAATGATGGTGATCAACCCGAGCGCAGGGCGGGATCGGCTGATTCCGAAGTACGCCACGAGGATCGCCAGCGCGGCGGCAATGACGAGACCAACACTGAGCGCCTGGCTGGCGGCCAGTTCCTCGGTGATCAGGGCGATGAGGGCGTCGCCTCCGGTGACGATGACATCTCCGCCGGCAACTCCCCAAAGCGACTCTATTTCGTCGATCAATACTTGGAGCGCCTCGTTGTCCTCAACTGCGACGGGTATCTGAATGATGGTGCGGTCGAGTCCGGCGGCGCGGAGGTCTATCACCTCGGCGAAACCTGCGGGGTCCGCCATCTGTAAGGTCTCCCATGCCCGTCGGACCTCTTCCTCGTCGGCCACCCCGCCAGCGGCCAGATTCTCAAAGGCAGCCGCCACGTCGGCGTCGCGGCTTGTCCAATCGGCCAGCAGCGTCCCAGCAGAGGCCAATGGAGGCCCCACGATGCCATTCGGCCGGCGTTCTGAGTCAACCAGTGTGGAGTGAAGGTCGGTTAGGTCGCTAACTGCGCGGCTGCTTTCGAGGTCGGTCTCAATAAGCACCGTCATAAGCGTGGCGCTGCCGTCGAAGTTCTCTTCCAGGAAGTCGAAGCTCTTGAACGTTTCAGAGTCCTTGGGCAAAAAGTCCTTGACGGCAAAAGTGGTGCTGAGGTTGCCGGCCGCCACAACGGCCAGCGCTGTAATGACGATGACCGCGCCCAAGACCGGTACTGGGCGGCGCACAACGGAGGCAGCAACACGGGGCAAAACGGCGGCCGCTCCGGGAATGGTGTCGGCCACGGGGCGGGTTGTCGGTTTCTTTCCCTTGGCGGCCAGCCGCTTGTCCAGCACCAATCGGGCGGCGGGCACGAAGCTGGTCATAACGATCCAGCCCGAGATGACTCCGATACTGGCGATGATTCCGAAATCGGCGATGGGTTCGAACCGGCTGCTCAAGTTGGCCAGCAGGCTGACCGCGGTTGTGCCCGCGGCCAGCAATACCGGCACACCGCAGAGCCGGACGGATCGCGCGATGGCCCGGCCAGAGGCATCGTCGGCTGGCCTCGTCTTCAAGCCCGCCCGTTCTGCGGATCGCTCGATGGCCCGGCCAGAGGCATCGTCGTCGTCGGGATCAGGGTC
>JAJEEH010000026.1 GCA_022821105.1 Acidimicrobiia bacterium | reverse complement strand
GCCAGCACTGCCCTAGCCGAACGAGGTGCCACCATCTGCCGGGCGAGTTTCGCCCAGCTAAGCGAGGTGCTGGAGACACAGGGCGTGTCTCGCATAGTGGGATCGCTATTCGACTTCGGAGTGAGTTCTCCGCAGCTGGACAAACCGGAGCGAGGGTTCAGCTACCGCCACGACGGGCCCCTGGACATGAGGATGGACTGCGGCCAGCAACTCTCGGCCAACGATGTGGTGAACAACTGGTCGTCCGCCGACCTGGTGCGAATCCTGCGCCGCTACGGCGATGAGCGCTACTCCAATCGCATTGCCGCGGCCATTGTCGCCGCCCGCCCAGTGGCCTCCACCACCGCGTTGGCCGACATCGTGCGAGAGGCCATCCCCGCTCCCGCCCGCCGGCGCGGCGGCCACCCCGCCAAGCGGACCTTTCAGGCCATTCGGATCGCGGTCAACGACGAACTAGATCAGATTGAGCCTGCCTTGGAGGCGGCCATAGATCGAACGGTGCCCGGGGGCCGAGGAGTGGTGCTCAGCTACCACAGCGGTGAGGACCGCATAGTCAAGCGGGTGCTCCGCCGCCGAGCCGGGCTCAGCGACGAGTCCCGCTTTCGGGCCCTGCCCCCGTCGCCGTCGCAGTCGCAACCCGCCATCGAGTTGATCCCCCGGGGCAGCCGCCGGCCCAGCCCCGCGGAGATGGCCGACAACCCCAGAGCCTCCAGCGCCCGCTTTCGGGCCTTCTGCAAGCTGGGGAGCGATCACGGGGGAGGAGCTGAGTAATGGTCGCTCCCCAACGCCACCCCCGCCCGTCGCCGGCCCAAGCCGACCCTCAACCTCGCCCCCACCTCCAAGCCGCGCCGCGGCCCACCCGCAGGCTGATGCCCCTTATGGGCTGGGCTGCCGCCATCACCGTGGTGATCGGCCTTTTTGCCCTGGCCTTGTTCCACGCCATGATCGTCGACCGGCAAACCACTCTGGACAACCTCAATGAACGGCTCGAAGAGGTTCGGGCCACCAACGACAGGCTGAGGCTCAACGTGGCCCGGGCCGAGGCCCCCGACCGCATCGTGGCGGTGGCCCTGTACCGACTGGGGATGGTGGAGCCCGACCGCCTCGTGTACCTGTCCCCCGTGGAATTGGATGAGGGCGGCGGGGAGTGATCTCCTCCGAGGAGGTTAGGGGAACCCGGTCGCGCCGGCGGCGAGGCACCTCCATGGTCGTGGTGTTCGCCTTGATCGCCGTGGTGCTGGGCGTTCGGCTGGCCGACCTCCAGCTATTCCGATCCGACGCCTACGTGGAGTACGGCGAGCAGCAGCGAACCCGGACGGTCAAGCTGACCGCCGACCGCGGCCAGATCGTCGACCGAAACGGGGTGGAGTTGGCCGTGTCGGTGCCGCAATGGACGGTCTGGACCGACCCCAGCCAAGTGGAAAAGCCGCGCGAAGCCGCCGCCGCACTGGCCCCAGTGCTGGACATGGATGAAGACCACCTGTTCCAGCTGCTGAGCGAGCCCGATCAGCACGCCTACCTGGCTCGGATGGTGCCCGACAAGGTGTCAAGGGCGGTAGCCGACCTCAACCTGAAAGGGGTGTACCTGCTGGAGGAGTCGGCTCGCTTCAATCCCGCCGGCGCCCGGTTGGGCCGAGCCGTGGTCGGCATTGTGGACGTCGACCAAAAGGGCATCAGCGGCCTCGAATATCAGTATGACGGTCTCCTCGGCGGCATTCCCGGAGAGATGGTGCTGGAGAGCAGCCAGGACGGGCGCACCATCCCCACCGGCGCCCGCCACATCAGGCCGCCCCAGCCGGGCGCCGACCTGCATTTGACCATCGACCGCTCGCTTCAATTCGAGGCCGAGCGCGCCCTAATGCGCCAGATCGAAGAGGTGGACGCTTCCAGCGGTTCGGTCATCATCATGGTGCCCGACACCGGCGAGATTCTGGCCATGGCCTCGGTGGGTCGAGACGGGGAGGGCGACCCGATCTCGCTCAGCGAGAACCGCGCCGTCACTTGGGCCTATGAGCCCGGATCGGTTCTGAAGAGCGTGGTGCTCTCCGGCGTGATCGAAGAAGGCTTGGGTGAGCCCCACCATGTGCGCGAAGTCAACCACTGGCTCCACCTCTACGATCAGGAGTTCACCGACCACACCGAATACGGGACCGCGCTCTACACCATGGAGGAGATCCTGGCCCGCTCGTCCAACACCGGCACCGTTGAGTGGGCCCTAGTCCTGGAATCCACCCGCCTGGCCGCCTATATGGCCCGGTATGGGCTGGGAACCACCACAGGACTGGGGTTCAGAGGGGAATCGTCCGGTTTGGTGCCGAATCTTCTCGAGTGGAGCGGAACCGACGTGGCCAGCTTCGCGCTGGGCCAGGGCATGCTGGCCACGCCGTTGCAGGTGCTGATGGTGTACAACACCCTGGCCAACGGCGGGCTGCGGGTGCCGCCCACCCTGGTGCGCTCGGCCGTGAGCGCCGACGGCCGGGAGATCCCGCTGGATCGGCCCGAGCCGGTCAGGGCGGTGTCGTATGACACCGCCTCGCACATGACCGACATGCTGGTCACCGTGGTGCGGGAGGGGACGGGTCGCAACGCCCAAGTCGACGGCTACACCGTGGCGGGCAAAACCGGTACCGGCCAGAAGGTGCTGTCAAACGGCAACTACGGCGACCCGGGTGCCGGCCGCCTCTACACCGCCACCTTCGCCGGATTCCTGCCCGCCGAGGATCCCCAGATCTCGATCATCGTGGTGATCGACGAGCCGGTGACCAACTTCTACGCCAGCCAGGCGGCCGCCCCGCTGTTCGCCGAGTTGGCCAAGTACACCCTGCAACGCCTCCGCATAGCCCCGCCGGTCGGCTTCGTCACCGTCCAGCCCAAGCTGGGTCCCGCTCCCACCCCTCAGCCCACCCCCGCTCTGGTGCCCGCTGCCACCCCGCAGCCCACCCCCGCTCCGGCGCCCGCTGCCACCCCAGAGCCGACAGCGGCGCCCACCCGCACTCCGGAGCCTGAACCGGAGCCCACTCCCACCCCGAGTCCCACCCCGGAACCGACGCCGGCCCCTGAGACCGCCCCCGATCCGGATTCCCCGACTGAGCCGCAGAGCCCGTCCCCGGGCGTTGAGCCCCAGGGAGAGGGGACTCCGCCACA
>JAJEEH010000163.1 GCA_022821105.1 Acidimicrobiia bacterium | reverse complement strand
GGTGGCCGCGCTGGATTCGGGCGAGGTGGCCATGGCGTGCGCGTTCGGCGGCGCGGTGAACCAGATGATCGCCAACGGCGGAAATCTGGTGATGACCGGCTCTGAGCAGGAGGCAATCGGCATCCGCGTGTTCGACATCATTTCCACCACTGGAGACTTTGCCGACACCTATCCCAGCTTGTTGACGGGCTTCTTGCAGGTGACCGAGGACGCCAACCGGGCGTATAACGACGACCGGGAGCCGTTCATCGACACCATCGCGGGGGCTGCGGGCATGGAGCGGGCGCCGACGATTGCGCTGTTGGACGCCTTCTCGTTCCCCGAGAAGGACGTGCAGTTGTCGGAGGCCTGGCTTGGCGGGACCGTGCAGCAGGTGATGAAGGATCAGATGGATTTCTTTGTCGCCCAAGGTGAAATCGCCTCTGCACTCCCCAGCTACAACGCCTTCGTCGACACCAGCTTCCTCGAAGCCGTCAACTGAGCACCGGCAGCGGGGGCGGGCACTTCCCCCTCTGGGCCCGCCCCCGCTGGGCGCTCCTCGCGGAACAGCTATGTTCCTTCTGGGTTGATTCTCTACGCCAAAGGCGGACGTTATGGATTCGTTTGTTCAGGGACTAGCCGATGTATACGACGGCTTCACCTATGTAGTGGCCCGGGGTGCGTACTGGCTCTCGGTCGCACTGCTAGCCGCAGCCGCTTTGGCGGTGGTGGTGATGCTCGTCGACCTGGCCATAACGCCGGCCCGCCGGTTCAAGGGCGCGGATCGGGCGGCTCAGCCCCGTGACGGCATCATCTTGATCGGTCAGATCATGGCCGGGGTGGCCATCATCGGGGGCGTGGTGCTGTCGTTCCGCGACACCGCCTCGCCGTGGCAGCCGGTGGTCTCGCTCGTGGGCGGGGCGGCGCTCTTGGCCATGCTGATGCTGTATCGGCGGGCCGACGAGGATAAGCAGGCCGCCACCGCTTGGTATGTGTGGCTCGCCTTGGCGGCCAGCGCAACCATCGCGGTGCTGCTGGCCTACATGCAGCGCGAGGACTCCTCCATTCCCTATATGGGGCTGCTGGTGGCGGCGCTGGTGATCGCCCGGGCATGGTTCACGCTGGCTCGGCCCGAAGTTCACTTCGACCCGTCCAGGGTGGAGGTAGCCCGGGAGTCCAAAACCGAGAGCCCCCTGGTAGTGGAGGAGCTCGGCATGGTGTACGAGCTGCCCGACGGGGGCAGCGTGGAGGCGCTCAAAGACGTCACATTCACCCTGGAGCCGGGCCGGCTGCTCACCCTTTTGGGGCCGTCGGGGTGCGGCAAGACCACTCTGTTGAACATCATCGCCGGCTTTTTGGCGCCCACATCGGGCGACGTGAAGCTGGGCAGCGACCCGATTACCGGCCCAGGCCAAGACCGGGGAATGGTGTTCCAGCGGGGGGCGCTATTCGAATGGCTGAGCGTGAACGACAACGTGGGATTCGGCGCTCGCATGAACGGGCGCTCCCGACCCGCCTCCCGCGAGGCGGTGCAGGATCTGCTTCAGATAGTCGGACTTCAGGACTTCGGCGACAAGGCCGTGTACGAGCTCTCCGGCGGGATGCAGCAGCGTGTGGCGCTGGCCCGGTGTCTGGCCAACGATCCCAAGATCATCTTGATGGACGAGCCCCTGGGCGCCCTTGACGCACTGACTCGGGAGAAGATGCAGAGCCTGGTGCTCAACCTGTGGAACGAGACGGGCAAGACCATTGTGCTGGTCACTCACAGCGTGGAGGAGGCGCTGTATTTGGGCGACCAGCTGTTTGTGATGGCGCCGAGGCCCGGCCGCATCGAGCGGACCTACAGCCTCCCCTTCGCCCAGGAGGCGCTCACCGCGGACGCTCGGGAGCTCAAGACCTCCCAGCAGTTCATCGAGACCCGAGAGGAGATCCTCACGATGATCTGGGAGATGGAAGAACAGATCATGGGAACGGGAGGAGGTGCCTGATGGTAGAGGGACCGGGCGGGCACGCCGTCAAAGAGAACATCGAACAACAGAACCGCACTGCAAACTGGCCCTTCAACTGGCTGTTCCGCCGCCAAACCGGCCAGAGCACCCGCAAGACGGTGACCTTTGGCGACGCGGCCGAGGTGAGCGGTGCGCTGAGGTGGACCGTATTCAGTCTGGTCGTGATCTTGGCGCTGTGGTTCATATCCACCCGGGTATGGGGGTTGCCCCAGGCCTGGTACGACTACGCCGACGACGTGCGGGCCGGACTCTCTGAAGATGAGAGCTACGGCCAGCGCGACCTGCTGCGCGACTGCGACCGAGCAGCCGACGACCCAGGGGACTTCCCCGGACTCCCGGCCTGCTCCTACACGCAGTGGCTCAGCGAGTCGACCCTTCCCAGCCCCGGCCAGGTGTGGGACGCCACTTGGGACTTCGCCCGCAACGGCTACAGCGGGTTCACCCTGTGGCAGCACCTGTGGCTGAGCTTCAGCCGCTTGGCCAAGGGCCTGTTCTGGGGGGTGGCCATCGGGGTGCCCATTGGTTTGGCCATGGGCCTGTCCAGCCGCTGGCGGGGCATCTTCGACCCCATCGTTGAGCTGCTGCGGCCCATCCCGCCGCTGGCGCTGATCCCCCTGTTCATCGTGTGGTTTGGCATAGGCGAGGAGGGCAAGGT
>JAJEEH010000065.1 GCA_022821105.1 Acidimicrobiia bacterium | reverse complement strand
CCCCAAAGGGCTCGTCCATCAACAGCAGCGACGGGCTGAACGACAGCGCTCGGGCAATGGCCACCCTCTGCTGCATGCCGCCCGACAACTCGGAGGGGTGGTGGTTGGCGAACTCGCTGAGCTTCACCAGCTCCAGCATCTCGGCGGCCCGGCGCCGCCGGGCACCCCGGGACCAGCCCATCAGCTCGAGCGGGAGCTCGATGTTCTTGGTCACCGTTCGCCAGTCGAACAGACCCGCGGTCTGGAAGGCCATGCCGTAGTCCCGGTCGAGGCGGGCCTGCTCGGCGGGCTTGGCGTTGACCTGCACCGTTCCGGTGGAAGGGGGAATCAGCGATGCGACCAGGCGGAGCAAGGTGCTCTTGCCGCACCCCGACGGGCCGATGAGCGTGATGAACTCCCCCGGTCCGACCGACAGGTCGATCTCGTCCAGAGCCTCCACCTGGTTGCTCTTGCCGGGATTGAACACCTTGGTGGCCCCGCGGATGTCAATGACGAGCGGAGGCGCCCCCTGGCCGGAAGACACGGCCTCGTCCATGGATGGAACCTCGCTCATGTCGTCGACTCCTGGGTCTGGTTGCCCACCACCAGCCGCTCCACCGCCGTCACCACCAGGAACACGAAGATTCCCAGTACGGCGGCCCCCAGCACGCTGGCGAACAGGCGGTCGGGGCCGGTGGTGTAGTTGAACGCCTCGCGCAGGATACGACGGCCGAGCCCTCCCTCGACACCGGCCGATATCTCGCCCACGACGGCGCCCACAATGCTGGCTGTGGCCGCAATCTTGAGCGCGGCAAACAGATAGGGAAGCGACGCCGGCAGCCGCAGGCGCCACAGCGTCTGGAACCAGCTGGCGGCGTACGACTCCATCAGCTCCTTGTTCTCCGGTCGGGGGGATTGCAAACCTCGCAGCCCGTTGACCGCCACCGGGAAGAACGTGAGGTAGGTGGCGATGACCGAGACCGACATCCAGTCCTGCCATTCCCATGGGAACACGTCGAAGTTCTTGCGCCCCCAGATCACGATGATGGGCGCGATGGCGATGAGGGGGATGGTCTGGCTGGCGATCACGTATGGGAGCAGGCCCTGCTCGAGCCGGCGCCACTGCGCCAGCGCCAAGGCGATGGCCATGCCGATCACCAGGCCCACCATGAAGCCGGCAAAGGCCTCCCGCAGCGTGAAGAGGGCCTCGTCGAACAGGATCTTCACGTAGATCTGATCTTGGCCTCCGGGCGTCTCACCGAACTGGCCGAATATCTCGCTCACCGGGGGCATGTTCAGGTCGTCGGTACGGGGCAGAACCGACCCGACAACCGCCCAGTCGTGCTGGCGGTCGTCGATGGCCTGCCCGAACGCCTTGTAGCCGGTGTACAGCCCGGCCAGCAGGCCCACAAACACCACGAAGGTCACCGTCTGGCGGACAACGCGCACCACGGCGTCGCGGCGCTGCTCCTGGGCCGCTTGCTGCTTGATCCGGTGCTCCCGAACTAGGGGATCGTCCGCATCAGCCATGGTGTCGGTGTTCGGCATGCTCTTTTGCCCTTAGCCGCCCATCGCCGGGATGATCCGCTGGCCGTATGCGTTGAGGGTCTCGTCTTTCTGGTCGTGCATGAGGTAGATGGCGAACTGGTCCACGCCCATCGCCTCCAGCTCGCGCAGCCGGGCCAGGTGGGCGTCCTCGTCGCCGAGGATGCAGAAGCGGTCGATGATCTCGTCGGGCACGAAGTCGGTGTGCTCGTGGCCCGCCTTGCCGTGCCCGCTGTAGTCGTAACCCTCCCGACCGGCGATGTAATCGGTGAGCGCTTGGGGGACGCCCGCCCCCTGATCGCCGTAGCGGGACACCAGGTCGGCCACGTGGTTGCCCACCATGCCGCCGAACCATCGGCACTGCTCTCGCTGGTGCTCGATGTTGTCGCCCACATAGGCGGGCGCGGCCACGCAGATGTACAGGCTGTCGGGATCGCGTCCCGCGTCCTCGGCGGCCTGGCGGACGGCGGCGATGGTCCATTCGGCGATCGCCACATCGGCCAACTGGAGGATGAAGCCGTCCGACTCGCTGCCGCATAGGTGCAGCGCTTTGGGCCCGTAGGCCGCCATCAGCACCTTGAGCTCTGACTCCCCGGCCCACGGGAAGTGCTGCTGGGTGCCGTTGTACTCCGTCTTGCGGCCTTCAGCCAGGTCTTTGATCACCCGCATGGACTCGCTCAATGTGGCCAGGCTGCGGGGCTTGTGGCCGATCACCCGCATGGCGGAGTCGCCCCGGCCGATGCCGCACACGGTGCGGTTGCCGAACATGTCGTTCAGCGTGGCGAAGAGCGAAGCGGTGACCGTCCAGTCCCTGGTGCCCGGATTGGTGACCATGGGCCCGACGATCATGCGGTTGGTGGCCGACAGCATCTGGCTGTAGATCACGTAGGGCTCTTGCCACAGCACGTGGCTGTCGAATGTCCAGCCGTAGTTGAAGCCAAGCGTCTCAGCCCGCTTGGCCAGCTCCACCACCCTCCATGCCGGAGGATCGGTCTGAAGAACAACTCCGAAATCCATCGCTACCTCCTCATCCAATCGGACCCATCACTCATTGGTCGGAAAGCCTGCCGCCTCAAGCCAGTCTCACTCATTGGTCGGAAAGCCCAGGTCAACGGAGCTGGTGGCGGGATCGGGCCACCGGGCGGTCATAACCTTGGGCCGGGTGTAGAAGCGGATCCCCTCGGGGCCGTACATCGTGGTGTCGCCGAAAAGCGAGTCCTTCCAGCCGCCGAAGGAGTGGTAGCCCACCGGCACCGGAATGGGGACGTTGATGCCCACCATGCCCGCATCGGCGTCCTCCTGGAACTGGCGGGCCGCCCCACCGTCTCGGGTGAAGATGGCCGCCCCGTTTCCCCACGGGTTGTCGGCGATGAGCTCAACCGCCTCGGCATAGGTGTCGCACCGCACCACGCTGAGCACCGGACCGAAGATCTCGTCCTGGTAGGCATCCATGTCGGTGGTCACGTTGTCGAGCAGCGATACGCCGAGGAAGAAGCCGTCGCCGTCGAACCGGGTGTGGCGGCCGTCCACCACCACGGTTGCCCCCTGCTCGGCAGCAGAACCGATGTAGCCGGCAACCCGGTCGCGGTGCTCACGAGTAATCAACGGCCCCATATCTGATGCCGAATCGGTGCCGTCGCCGATTACCAGCTTCTCCATGCGGAGTTTGATGGCCTCCACCAAG
>JAJEEH010000104.1 GCA_022821105.1 Acidimicrobiia bacterium | reverse complement strand
TCAGGCTACGAATCCAATTTATTCACAAGGAAGCTGAACCCAGTTCGACCCTGCTAATGATTAGGGCCCATGGGAACGATTGTCATCACCGGATCAGCAGGCGGAATCGGCCAAGCCACTAGGGAGCGGCTCAGCCGAGACGGCCACGAGGTGATTGGGGTGGATATCCGCGACGCCGAGGTCATTGCCGATCTCTCAACTCCCGAGGGGCGCAACGCGATGATCGGTGCGGTGGCCGCCGCCAGCGGGGGCCGCATCGACGGCCTAGTGGCTGGCGCGGGGATCACCGGTCCCGATCCGCAGCAGGTGGTGTCGATCAACTACTTCGGGGCAGTGGCCACCGTGGAGGGGCTGCGCCCCCTGTTGGCCCAGGGCACCGACTCCTCGGCCGTGGCCATCAGCTCCAACTCCTGTACCACGCTGGTGGACCTGCCCGATGGCCTGGTGGAGGCCTGCTTGGACGACGATGAGACCCAAGCCCGGGACCTGGCTGGCTCCGACCCGGGCACGGCCTATGCCACCAGCAAGCTGGCGTTGGCCCGCTGGGTTCGCCGCACCGCCATCGGCGACGACTGGATCGGCTCGGGCATCCGGCTCAACGCCGTGGCCCCCGGCCTCATCGACACCCCGTTGGTGGCCGACAACCTCGACATGATCATGAACCTGGGCGACGTGTACCCCATCCCCCAGAACCGCCCCGGCCGCCCCGCCGAGGTGGCCAACCTGCTCGCGTTCTTGCTGTCGCCCGACGCCAGCTTCTTCTGCGGCTCGCTGGTGTTCATGGACGGTGGCAGCGACGCCGCCCTCAACGCCGACGCCTGGCCCACCACCAACACCACCGCCGAACGCTGGCCCGTCAGAGACTGACCACTGCGCCTTAGGGCCTCGACTCTCAATGAGATCAAGGCAACGGCTCGACCGCGCCTCCAATCCACACCCGATACCGGTCACGATACTCACAAGGGTCTTCGTTGAATGTCTTGCCCAGCGAGCAAATCTCGGCAACCTCCTCGTTCTCGCGAGGGTATGTCAACAGCAGCCGCACTGAGTTCGGCGCCCACACACTCGCAGCAGGAATGCTATCTACCATTAGGAAATGTGCCTTGCCGCTTGTGGGGCCATGGGTTGTAGTGAATGGCGCCAGCTCCTTCACGTCCAAGACTCTCATATCCGAATCAAAAACTGCCGCGTATGCTTTAAGGGTGTCAATAGTCTGAGTCAAAGTCTGCTGTTTCAAGCTAGGATGCGAAACAGCACTTTCAAGTTTGGCGTACAGATCGTGAAATTCTAGTACACCTGGACCGAATATAAGTTCAATAGTTATATCATGTGGATAGATGTTCCGAAATTCACTCTCTAGGAGGTGAAGGTACGATGCATTTCTCACTTGGCGATCTACATTCCCAGCGGAAGAAGATCGTGGAACCGAATATTCGTTATAATTGCCATAGTTCGCTATTTCCGCATCGTCACCATAAATTGATCCAGAGTTATGGCCCACTATATGAAAAGAGCGGCTGATGTCCAAGCGATCTGAGAAAGAAGACGTTACTTTGAATTCTATAGCATCCGAGGCAGTGTTAGCCTTGCAGCCCTCAATCTCAAATGGAACACGTTCCCCTGGTTGGACTGTTAGTGGCCACACCCATGTAGCATCCTCATCACAATCTACTCCTGACGCAACCCGCACTACTACATCACGGGCGAACATACTGTTGGAACGGTTTTGCGCTAACCCTCTGACAGCACCATCATTGATCGTCACGGTCCCCAAATCCACCACGACATCATCAACGATATCATCAACAAATTTGTCGGAAGGATAGGCTCCTCCAGAGCCATAGGTTCCCAATGGAGGCGAATAAGGCTCCCAATACTGTCGAAAACGCTTACGTTCCACCCTGTGTAATCCACTCGTAGAATCACAAGAGCCGCGAGCCTGCCCTCTAGAATCCCTAGAAGCCAGCGGTTCCGAATCAGCGGAGTTAGACTCACTCCGCGAACCTTCTGTGCCATCATAACCTGCACCTATCCACAATTGGTATTCGATGGAATCGTAATAGCGTTCTGTCCAGGGATAGAGATCGAAATATTCGTCTGCTTCTGTATCGCTAAGCTTCACATCTTCCGGTACCAATTCTAAGTTATGTGGAAACAACTTGTTTGGACTAACAGGAATCAATTGCAAGAGATAAAAGGGGTCAATAGATAAGATTTCCGAGCTTGAAACTCCACTTATGGCAACTAACCTTTCGACAGTTTCACCAGAATCTGCGTCAAATTGTCTTTTAAAGCTGAACGGCACAAGTTCCCTCACATCAAGTACGTCCCAAGTGGTATAGCTATTAGAGACCGGGTCGTATGTGGATGGCAAAGGATTTATACGCAGAGATCCGAGATAGACCGTCTTGACTCCCAAAATAGCTTGGTACGCTCGAATATCTTCAACCATATAATGTTCTTCTGGGATATAGACATTTGGAAATGCAGCCTTCGGAGTAAAGGAATAATTTGAAAAGGTCAGTGGAATAAATTCTGAGGCGATAGGGTCTAGGTCATCACTGTGCACAAGACTGAATGGAAACTGCGATAAGAACCTCTCTTTATTTTGCAAGTCAAAGTAGTATGGTCGTTGTCTGACCCAATAATCCCAATCTTCATACTCATAAAGACGTTCATCGTGAACAACAATCTGCGGAATACTGAATCTTGTATTGCCATCATTAGGCAATCGATTCCTCGTGAAGGCACGGCCAAGATCAGGAGTCTCAGTTAGTTCTCCAGTAACATTTAAACGCGCGTCGATTTGTCTGCTACCTGAATACCAAATGTAGTCCAACCATGAAAAACCTGGTGACGAAGACTCTGGTGGCCAAGAGAATTCGATTTCAAAGGGTGCTTGCTCACCGGGAAGCATTGTCAATGGCCAGTGCCAAGTTGCTATTCCATCGCCTCCAACTTGCTCAAGGCTTACGACGACATTTCTGGCGAATAACCGGCTAGACGAGTTATACACCGTTCCTCGAACAACACATTCTCTCGTCGTCACATCAGTAATGATGAGTTCGTCTTCACGTTCAGGTCCAGCAGGCTTTTTCAATTCAAGAAAGCCCTCATATCCAATCGCTAGATTGTCCCTGGAGAACCAGTATGATCCTGGTGATCCACTGTTCGTAGTCGAAGCTTCAGGTTCTGCATGTGACAAAACCGAGGAAGATTCTGTGGTAGAGAATTCTCCAGTTGGCTGCTCCAGAATGGACGATTCGGCCGACTTCAGCGTCAGGGTCGACGGCTCTTTGGCAAAAGTGCTCTGGGATGAACCAGCAACGGCAGCATCTGAGCCAGTTGCGGGAACAGTGCTAGAACTATCGAGTTTAGCGCTAAATGCGGGTCCATCACTACCAGACGAGTCGGCTGCATTCGCCGCTGTTTCCACTGTCGCCATTGATCGGTCAGACGCATCTCCTCCGCAACTGGTAACGGCAAGACTCCCCGTTACGACCATCGCGACAATACGTCGAGCACTTGACAGTGCGTCCCGACCATCGTTGCTGCACGGGGCAGCGCTCCTGCACATCATCCGATCAGCAAGCTACAACAGCTTGTTCAGCTAGTGTTCGCGCCCCGTAGGTTTGAGCCTGGGACAGACGGAACCAAGGAGAGGTCTCAGGCGTTTAGATAGCAGTGGACGGAGCCATGCGAGGGGGAAGCCCGGACGACGGTGCGACGGAGGAGATTGAGTTCTCCGAGCTTCGAAGAGAGGGTGTGCCCGACTTTGAGGTCTTCTATCGACGGCATCACGACAGTGTCTGTCGGGCTCTGTCGCTAACGCTTGGCGACGTAGACCTGGCCCATGAGGCCGCCGCCGAGGCGATGACCAGGGCGTACCAGCGCTGGACCACGGTGGGCAAGTATCAAAACCCTGCCGGTTGGGTGTACCGAGTGGGGCTCAATTGGGCCCGCTCCCTTCTACGCAAGCTCCACGGCAGGCCGTTGCCCGCACCGCGGGATGGCCAAGATGTCGCGCTGGGAGTTGTCAACCGACTGGACACGGCACTGGCCCAGCTTTCCGCGGGCCAGCGTTCGGTTGTGGTGCTCAGCTTCTACCTCGACTGGTCGGAGCGCCAGATCGCGGAAGCCCTGAACATCGCTCCGGGAACGGTCAAGAGCCGGCTCAGCCGCGCCCTCGACCGCCTCGCCGATCTTGTGGAGGATCCCCGTGGGAATTGACGACGAACTAAGAGACCATTTCGACCGAAGAGCGGGCGGCATTCGAGTCGAGCAGTCGTCGATGGGTGAGATCCGCGCTCGCGCCCGGCGACGTCGGCGAAACCAGCGGCTGGGTGCCGGGATCACTGTGCTCGCCCTGGTCGCCGCCATCATCGTCAGCGTTCAGGCCATCGCCAACAACAACGAAGCCCCTCTAGAGACGCAATTTTTCGATACCAATGACGACTTTGATGCCACCCCCCAACCTGAAGATGGCGACCCAGCCCAAGAAAATGAACCTCCCGAGACCAGGGGCGGAGACCTAGCTCCTCCAGCCCCTGCGACCACCCCCGAGCAAACTCCCGCTCCGAAACCGACCCCTCTCGCCGAGCAGGCCCCTACACCGGAATCGACAACTGAACCGGAACAGGACTCTGGGCCAACGGAGGAAACTCAAACCACAGACATCGAATCCGAACCAAACCCTGAGCCGACGGCAACGCCAGAGGAGGCCCAGCAAGAAGATACGGCATCCGAGTCTTCCCAGCCCGAGTCCCCAGAGTTACAGCCGGTTGCTGCTCCCACCGCCGACGACCGGTATATCCAACTTGCCGCGGGAGCAGACCACACGTGCGGGTTGCGCACTGACCAGACTGTTGTCTGCTGGGGCAGCAATTCCCAAGGGGAACTCAATGCGCCATCAGGCGAGTTCACTGCCCTTGCCGCTGGCAACTACCACGCGTGCGGCCTGCGCCCTGACCAGACCGTTGAGTGCTGGGGGGAGAACATCGCGGATCAAACCTCGGCGCCTGAAGGTGAGTTCAACGCTCTATCGGGAGGCGGCCGCTTCACTTGCGGGCTTCGCCCCAGCCAGACCGTTGAGTGCTGGGGCCACAACCACTTTCGGCAACTGGACGCACCTCAGGGCCAGTTCACTGCCATTGACTCTGGCACCATGCACTCCTGTGGGCTGTTGACCGATGGAACTCTGGACTGCTGGGGATTCAACCAGGCGGGAGAAAGGGATGAGCCCCCCGGCCAGTTCGTCGCCGTTGGTGCTGGACGGGCTCACACCTGCGGACTTCGCCTTGACCAGTCGGTTGAGTGCTGGGGCGACAACACCTACAACCAACTGGGGGTGCCGTCAGAGCCACTCATCACCATCGATGTCGGTAGTTTGCATTCATGCGGGCTGCGAGCCGACCAAACCGCAATCTGCTGGGGCAACAACAACTTCGGTCAAGCCAGGGCACCTGAAGGCCAGTTCATTTCCTTGAGCGTCGGCTTCGAGTACACCTGCGGGTTGCGTCCTGACCACTCCGCAGTCTGCTGGGGGCGAAATTACGACAATCGGATGGCCGCTCCAACGGGAAAGTTCACCACCATCACTTCTGAAGGGGATTTCACCTGCGGCTTGCGTACCGACCAGACCGTTGAATGCTGGGGTGACAACACTTTCGGGCAACTGGAGGTCCCGCAAGGGCAATTCACCGATATCAGCACCGGCTCGGGCCACGCGTGCGGAGTGCGAATCGACCAGTCTGCGACCTGCTGGGGCCACGGTGGTCATGGTCGGACCGCCGCGGTATTCGGTCAGTTCATCAGCGTTGGCGCAGGGGGAGCGCACTCCTGCGGACTATACGTTGACCAGAGCGTTGAATGCTGGGGCAACATCGACAGCGGAGAAGGTAACGCACCTCCTGACCCGCTCATTTCCATTGATGTTTCCGGACAGCAGGGGTGTGGGCTCCGCGCCGACCGCTCCGTAGCCTGCTGGGGCAAACCCACAGTCTTGGGATCACTTCCGGATCCCCAACAAGCCCCATTCTTGTCTGTGGCGGTGGGGAACGGGGGGCACGCGTGCGCCGTGCGTTCCGACCAAACTGCGATCAGCTGGGGCAACAACAACCAAGGACAAGCTGAAGTGCCATCTGGCCAGTTCATCGCCGTCACCGCCGGTGCCTTCTATTCATGCGGCGTGCGCCCCGACCAGACTGCGATCTGCTGGGGCGGCAACCACGGCGACCAACTGACTGCGCCCCCAGACGAGCGCTTTACCGCTCTTGCCGCCGGGCGGTTGCATGTCTGCGGGCTGCGCCCCGACCAGACCGTGGTGTGTTGGGGCAACGGCAATCGGGCGGCCCTTCTGCCCTGAGTCCTCTGCTCGCTGGAACTACTTCCCTCGCTGGCGCTTTTGGATGCGGGCCCATTCGTCTCTTAGGCCGACGGTGCGGTGGAACAGGTTGGGGGTTTCGGGGTCGCTGGCGAAGTAGCCGAGGCGCTCGAACTGGACCACTTGGCCGGGGGAGATGTCGGCCATGGCGGGCTCGAAGCGGGCTCCTTCGATGAGCTGGGCCGAGTCGGGGTCGAGCGAGTCCATGGGGTCGGCGCCGTCGGCGCCGGGGTGGGGGTCGGTGAACAGGCGCTCATAAAGGATGGCCTGGCCTTCTAGGGCGTGGGCGGCCGATACCCAGTGGATGGTGGCCTTCACCTTGCGGCCGTCGGGGGCCTGGCCTGAGCCGGTCTCGGGGTCGTAGGTGCAGCGGACTGCGGTCACGTTGCCGTCGGGGTCGGTGTCCACCCCGGTGCAAGTCACGAAGTAGCCCGACCGCAGCCGCACTTCCCGCCCCGGTGACAACCTGAAGAACTTAGGGGGCGGATCAAGCATGAAGTCGTCCCGCTCAATATAGAGCTCCCTCGTGAATGGCACCTCCCGGGCGCCGGCTGAGGGGTCTTCGGGGTTGTTGCCCGCCTCTCGAATCTCCACTTGGCCCTCGGGGTAGTTCTCAATCACCAGCCGCAGCGGGTTGAGCACCGCCATCCGGCGCAGCGCGGTGGCGTTCAGCTCCCGACGGACGAACGACTCCAGCAACTCCACTTCCACGGTGCCGTCCACCCGGGCCACCCCGATGTGGCGGCAGAACTCCCGGATGGCGTGGGGCGGGAAGCCCCGGCGGCGAAGACCCCGCAAAGTGGGCATGCGGGGGTCGTCCCAGCCGTCCACATGGCCATCGTCCACCAGCTGCGAGAGACGGCGCTTGGACAACACGGCGTGGGTGATGTTCAAGCGGGCGAACTCGGTCTGGCGAGGGCGGTCGCCGGGCAGATCGAGGTGGTCCAAGAACCAGTCGTACAGCGGGCGGTGGGCGTCGAACTCCAGAGTGCAGATGGAGTTGGTCACCCCCTCCACCGCGTCGCTTTGGCCGTGGGCCCAGTCGTAGGTGGGGTAGATGCACCACTTCTCCCCGGTGCGATGATGGCTCGCGTGGCGGATCCGGTACAGCACCGGGTCGCGCATGAGCATGTTCTCATGGACCATGTCGATGCGGGCCCGCAGCACCCGCTCGCCGTCGGCAAACTCGCCGGCCGCCATCCGCCGGAACAGGTCGAGGTTCTCCTCGACGGTGCGGTTGCGCCACGGGCTGTCGGTACCCGGCTCGGTGAAGCTGCCCCGCTTCTCAGAGATGGCCTCGGCGTCCTGGTCGTCCACGTAGGCCAGCCCGGCCCGAATGAGGTACTCAGCCCACTGGTAGAGCTGCTCGAAGTAGTCGGAGGCGTACAGGGTGCCCCGGTCGGATTCGTAGCCCAGCCAGGCGATGTCCTCCTCGATGGCGGCCACGAAGTCGGCCCGCTCGGTCTCGGGGTTGGTGTCGTCGAATCGCAGGTTGCAGGTGCCTCCGAATTCGGCGGCCAAGTCGAAGTTCAAGCAGATCGACTTGGCGTGGCCGATATGGAGATAACCGTTGGGCTCGGGCGGGAATCGAGTCTGCACGCGGCCGCCATAGACGCCATCGGCGATGTCCTGGCGGATCAGACTGCGGATGAAGTCGCTGCGCTCGCCGGGCTCATCTCCTCCCGGGTTCCCGGCATTGCTCATATCCACCATCCTTGACCGATTTCGGACCGACCGGCAACGCATTATGCGCTCGGTTGGTGAGAAACTGGGACATGGCCTATTCGATCATCGATGTCGACACCCATATCACCGAGCCGGCCGACACCTGGACCAGCCGAGTGGCCGCCCGCCACCGCGACCACGTTCCCAGAGTCGAGGAGATCGACGGCCGCCAGATATGGCTGTTGGGCGACGACCGCGTCGGTGCGGTGGGCCCGACGGCCCCCGCCGGGTGGTCAAAGCCGATGCCCGACTCGCCCGCCGGCTACCACGAGGTACACCCGGCGGCCTTTGACGCCCAGGCCCGCCTCGAGCTGATGGACCAGCGAGGAGTGTGGGCTGAAGTTCTGTACCCCAACGTCGGAGGGTTCGGCGCCCAGAAGTTCTTGTCCATCGAAGACGCCGAGCTGAAGTACGAGTGCGTCCGGGCCTACAACGATTTCCTCTCCGAATGGTGCAGCGCCGATGACCGCCGCCTCATCCCGTCGATGGCCACCCCGTTCTGGGACGTGGACAATGCGGTGGCCGAAGTACAGCGGTGCGCGGCAATGGGCTACCGGAGTGTGAACTTCACCGGCGAGCCCCAGGTTTTCGGCCTGCCCTATCTGGGCGAGTCCCATTGGGATCCGTTCTGGTCGGCGGTGTGCGACTGCGACATGGTGGTGTCGTTCCACATCGGCAGCGGCGAGTTCAACTGGGACCACAATCGGGTGGAGCGCCGGGGTTTCGCCGAGGCTTACGCCCTGCAATCGGTGGACCTGTTCACCAAGAACGGCATCCAGGTGTGCGACCTGCTGCTGTCGGGGGTGCTCCCCCGCTACCCCAAGCTGAAGGTGGTGTCGGTGGAGTCGGGCATCGGCTGGCTGCCCTTCATGCTCGAGGCGGTGGACAACCAGTTTGTCGAGGGCGGCGGCATGAATGACCGGCCCGAGTTCGACCGACTGCCCAGCGAGTACTTCTCCGGGCAGGTGTACACCACGTTCTGGTTCGAGGAGTCCGCCCCCCAGGACTTGCTCGGCGGCCGGATTCCGCTCGACAACGTGCTGTTCGAGACCGACTTCCCCCACCCCACCTGTCTCTACGACAACGTGGAGGAGAAGATCGCAGCCAGCCTCGGACACTTCTCCCCCGAAGAGCGCCACCAGCTCCTCTGGGGCAACGCCGAGAAGCTGTACCGGGTGGAAGTGCCTGCCTAGGGCCGACCACCATCCTCCGGGCGGCGGGTCCTGTCACCTACGGCGGCCTGGCCGTCGGAGCGGCCAGGTCCGCCTGCGGCGCCACCCACCGCCCTCTCACCGTTCCCGAAATCCTCGTGCGCCTCTCGGATTGGAATGTGAATGGGCCACAATGTCGGCATGAGTGAGCAGTGGGACCGGCAGGCTGATGTGGTTGTTTTGGGGATGGGCGCGGCGGGGTGTGCTGCGGCCATTGCGGCGGCTGATGCGGGGGCGTCAGTAATTCTGCTGGAGAAGATGCCCGAGGGGCGTGAGGGGGGCAATACCCGGATTTCGGGGGGGATCTGGTACAACAGCTTGGACCGCGACGGAATGGCCACCTACCTGCGGTCCCTATGCGGGCCCTACACGCTGCCTGAGGAGATCGTGCAGGTGTGGGCCGACGAGACCTACAAGAACACCGAGTGGCTGGAAGGACTGGGGGTGACACCGGGCGTCCACGCCGACTACAAGCCCGAATATCCCGAGTTGCCCGGGGCTGAGTTCTATGGCGGCTACCTAGGGGTGAACGGCGAGATGGGCCAGCAGCTCCTGTGGAAGGCCCTTTCTGCTGCGGTGCGGGACAAGGGCGTGGAGGTGTTGTTGGACACGCCGGCCAACGAACTGGCGACCGACGCCGACGGCGCAGTGGTTGGCGTGGCGGCCACCTCGGGCGGCCAGCCGCTGCGGGTGGGCGCCCGCCGAGGCGTGGTGCTGGCCACGGGCGGCTTCGAGAACAACCCCGACATGGTGCGCGACTACTTGCAGCTTCCCGGCTCTCCCGTGTGGGGCTCGCCGGCAGGCACCGGCGACGGCATCAAGATGGCCCAGAAAGTGGGGGCCGATCTGTGGCACATGGACAACATGATGGCCGCCCTTGGTTTCGCCGCCGACGGCTTCGAGGCCGGGATGTACGTGATGTTCATCTATTCGATGGGGTTCATCTGCGTGGGCAATGACGGCCGTCGGTCCCACAATGAGATCCCGCCCCAAGGCCACGGTCACGCGCTGATAGATGGCGACTACGAGCTGTTCCAACGCCGACCACTGCATGTGATCTTCGACGAGACCACCCGTCAGGCCGGGCCCATCTCCCCGCCCCGGGAGATCCTGCCCGTGGGGTGGAACCTGCTCATGGAGGGCTACGAGTGGAGCGCCGACAACTCCGCCGAGATCGAGAAGGGGTGGATCAAACAAGCCGACACCCCCGCCGAACTGGCTGAGACCCTCGGCATCGACCCCGATGGGCTGGAGGCGGCGGTGGCCTCATGGAACGAGGTCTGCGAGGCCGGCAACGATCCGCTGGGCCGGCCCGCGGCCACCCTGGCACCTCTGGCCACACCCCCCTACTACGGCTTCACCTCCGCCCCGCTGCTGGGCTGGACCAACGGCGGCCCTCGCCGCAACGAGAAGGCCCAAGTGCTCGACCCCTTCGGCGAGACCATCGGCCGCCTTTACGCCGCCGGCACCGTCAGCTCCACCTACAGCCGATGCAAAGACGGCGGCTTCCACATCGGCGACGCCCTAGCCTTCGGCCGAGTCGCCGGCCGCAACGCCGCGGCTGAAACACCCCAGTAGGTCCTGGCTTACAGTCGCTCAGGGCCAGGAGCGCCAGGCAGTGATGTTTATGGCGATAACCGGACCAGGTGGACGGGTATCTCGGTACTGGGGGTATTTGGCGGCCAACAGTTCGAGGGCGTGGTCGCGCTCGTCGCCATCGACTAGAACTCGGGCGGTGCCGTCCCCCCGGACCCACCACAGCTTCGACCAATCGTCGTCGTAGCAGTCGACCAGCAAGCAGGCCGAGGGGTTAGTGGCCAGGTTGTCCAGGCGGCGCAGCGCCAGGGTGGACTTGGGCTTTGCGTCTACCGCCGAATACACCGTGTCGCCTTCCAGCACGAAACAGCACGGCACGGCGTGAGGCCGCCCCTCCGCAGTGACAGTGCTGAGCACACCGGAGCGGGCCTCCCCCACCCGCTGACGCATCTCTTTGCCGTCCATACCTGCACTCTACGAACCTCGCGGCCGCCGCGAACGACGAGGCGCCATCGCGACGAGGCGCGCCAGGGCGGGCGGGGCGGGTAGAACACAGTGGTGGTCCGAGTGCCCCGATTGGAGTCGGTTGCCCCCGAGCCGCTGTTCATGGTGGGGGCGGTGTCGCAGTATCTGGGCGCGGCGGTTGCCGTTCATCTGTTCGACGAGATGGGCGCATCGGGTGTGGCGCTGGTGCGAGTGCTGGGAGCGGCGGTGATGATCATCGCGCTGCGGCGCTCCTGGCGGCGTCGCTGGACAGCCAGCGAATTGGGGTGGGCGTCGGCCTTCGGGGTAGCGCTGGCCGCTATGAACCTGTCGTTCTACCTGGCCATCGACGAACTGCCGCTGGGCAACGCGGTGGCCATCGAGTTCACCGGGCCGATCCTGGTGGCCGCTGCTTTCACCCGAACCTTGCGCTCGGGGGCTGCACTACTGCTGGCTGCTGGCGGGGTTGTCGTGCTGGCCGGAGTGGAGGCCGAGGGCACCATGCGGGGGGTGGGGTTCGCCCTGCTGGCCGGGATGTTCTGGGCCGGGTACATCGTTCTCGGCCACCGGGTGGCCCGTGGTCCGGCCGCGGTCGACGGGTTGGGCCTGGGAATGCTGGCCGGTGCGGCGGCCATCAGCGGATTCGGCGCACCAGAGCTCGGGCCAGCCCTGGATTCACCGCTGGTGCTGCTGTTGGCCCTGGTCACAGGGTTGTTGTCCAACGTGATCCCCTACTGGATCGACCAATTGGTGATGAGGCGCATCACCCAACACCGCTTTGCCCTCCTTCAGGCGCTGCTCCCGGCCACCGCGGTGCTGGTGGGCATAGCCGTGCTAATTCAGGTGCCGAGCGCTCGAGAATTGTTTGGCATCGCCCTGGTGATCGCCGCTATCTTGCTCAGCCGCTCCGTTAAGGGACCCGGCGGCACTGCGGCCGGGACGGGCATACGGGCAACGGATTAATCGAGATTGATCGTCAATTCAATCTCCCCAATCAGTCTGGACACCCAAAAGCCCCAAAATGCGCCCATTTCGCTTGCTTGGTTTTCTCGCCCTGTTTGCCATGACTCTCGTTGTCACCGGCGGCCGAATCGACAGCTTCGATGTCCACGATGTTGAGCAGTGGCGGCCCCTGGTGGCTGAGATCTTCCCGGCCGATGAGGTAGACGACGTCCTCACGGTGATGGCTTGTGAGTCAGAGGGCAATCCCGGCACCCGCTATATGGAGGAATGGGGAGTGGAATCGGTGGGGCTAATGCAGATCAACGAGGGCTGGCTAACCGGCTGGAGCCGCCCGGAATGGTCGATCCTCTCCCACAACGGACAACCCGTCGACCTCACCGATCCGGCTACAAACCTGCAAGCCGCCAAGTTCATCAGGTTCTTCGAGGACTCGACCGACCAAGAACCATGGTCGCAGTGGGCCTGCCAGCCCTAGACGCAGAGTTAGCCGGTACCCTTGAGCGTGTCGTTCCTAGGCATCTACGACGCTGACGGGGGACTCGGCGGGGAGCTGCGGTATGTGGCCGGCAAGCTGCTGGGCCGGGGGAAGTGCGCACTGTGCGACATCACCCACGGCTGGAACCCCATGGGATCCAAGAGCTGGAAGCAGGCCTGCGCGGTGTCAGACGTCGAGTTGGAGCTCTTGCACCGAAACGAGGTCACCGCTGAGCAACTCGCCTCCACCACCGGGCTGCCCGCCATCCTCCGAAAAGACGAAGACGGCCAGTGGAGCGAGTCAATCCCGGCGTCAGAGTTGTCACAGTACGTAGGCGCCCCCGACGCACTGATGGAGCGCCTGGAACAGCTCTCGTAGTCGCCGCGCTCAGTTGGTGGAGAACGGCAGGTACTCGTAGCGGCGGGTGGACCAGCCGCCGGCGAAGCGGGCGGCGTCCTCGTCTATCGAATAGTCCGGGAACCGCCGCAGTATCTCTTCGAGGGCCACCCGGCACTGGAGCCGGGCCACCGAAGCGCCGAGGCAATGGTGGGCGCCGTAGCCGAGGGAGACGATCTTGTCGATCTGGCGCTTCACGTCGAGCTCCCCGGCGGTGGGCCCGAACTCCCGCTCGTCCCGGTTGGCCGAGGCGAAAAGGAGCAGCGCCTTCTTGCCCTCGGGAATCGTGACCCCGTGCAGGGTCACGTCACGGGTCAGCGTGCGGGCCAGGTTTTGAACCGGGGAGGTAAGCCGCAGCAGCTCCTCCACCGCGTTGGGAATCATCGAAGCGTCGTCGATGAGCATCTGGCGCTGGTCCCGATGGCGGTCGAGCAGCACCGTGGAACTGCCGAGCATGCCGGTGACGGTGTCATTGCCCCCGGTGATCATGGTGAAGATGAACCCCACGATCCACATGGCCGATGCCACATCCTCGCCCTGTTCAACCAGGCCGGTCACCAGGTCGTCGCCGGGATCAGTCTTGCGGCGCTCGATCAGCCCGGTGGCGTACTCGAACAGCTCCAGAAACGCGCTCTGGTTCTGGCCATAGGCGGCGGTGGACTCGGCGGTGGCCTGCACAATGCGCTCGGTCCAGCGGTCGAACAGCACCCGATCTTCGGGGGGGACGCCCAGATAGTGGGCCACCAGATAGCTGGGCAAAGGCTTGAACAGGGCCTGGATTATGTCAACGTCGCCGGCGTCGGCCACCGCATCGAGTTTGTCGGTGATGAACTCCCGAACCAGGTCCTCCACCGGGGCCACCTGGCGGGGAGTCATGGGTCGGCTCACCAGCCGGCGCATGGCGGTGTGCTCGGGCGGGTCCATCATCACGATGGGCCGGGCCTTCTCGTCGAAGCTGGCCATGTCGTCGGGAGCAGTGGTCAGGCCGTTGGCCGACGAGTAGGTGGCGGTGTCGCGGGCGGCGGCAAACACGTCATCGAACCGGGACAGCACCCAGAACTCGCCGTCGCCCACCTCATGCACTGGATCCTCATCGCGCAGGGCGCGGTAGTCGTCCCACGGCTCGGCCCAGGTGTCGCCGCTGCGGTACGCGAATTTCACCGCCATGGGTTCAGCTCAGCTCAAGGCCTTCGAGGGACCCCTCTTCGCGCCAGGCCTTGAGGAGCTTGAAGAACTCCTGGGCGCCTCCGCCGTAGGTGCCGCCAAACCAGCCGGGGCCATCGTCGGGCTTGCCCTCGTTGTTGTAGTAGCCGGGGGTGCACGACTCCAGGAAACCGGCTCGGCGATAGGCCGACTCCATGATGAGGCGCACCCAGTCGGCCTCGGCCTGCTCGGTGGGCTCGACAACGGTCGCGCCAGAAGACAGGCCCTGCTCGACGATGTAAGCCACGTGCTGGCTCTGCTCGTTGTAGAGCTCGGTGAAGTTGGGTGAGACCCCCGACTGGATGCCGCCCATGTGCAACAGGTTGGGGTAGTCCCGGCTGACCACTCCATGGAAGGTGGACATGCCGTCGGCCCACCGCTCGCTCAGCGTCACGCCGCCCCGACCGTAGATCTCGCAGTTGGCCCGATGGGAGTAGTCAGTGCCCACCTCGAAACCCGTGGCGAAGATGATGCAGTCCAGCTCGTACTCCCGGCCGCCGGCCACTACACCCCGGGGGGTGATGCATTCAACGCCCTGGCCGTCGGTGTCCACCAGGGTGACGTTGTCGCGGTTGAAGGTGGGCAGATAGTCGTCGTGGAAGCACGGCCGCTTGCAGAACTGCCGATAGTAGGGCTTGAGCGCCTCGGCGATGGACGGGTCTTCGATCAGCTCGTCGACCCGGCTGCGGATCTGCTCCATCTTCTGGAAGTCGGCCATCTCCATGGCCTCGGCGATCTCCTCAGGGGTGCCGAGACGGGCACCCTCGCCCAACGCGGTGAGGTTGCGCAGGATGTCGGTCCAGCCGTCGCTGACCAGGTCTTCCTCCTGCATGCTGCCGGCCACGATGTTGCCGAAGTTCTCGATGCGATTCTGCTGCCAGCCAGGCTCCAGCGACATAACCCACTCCGGGTCGGTGGGACTATTTCCTCGCACGTCGATGGACGACGGGGTCCGCTGGAACACGTACAGCTGCTGAGCGGCCTCGCCCACATGGGGGATGCACTGCACCGCAGTGGCGCCGGTGCCGATCACCCCGACCACCTTGTCGGACAGCTTGGTCAGGTTCCCGTTGGTGTCGCCGCCGGTGTAGTCGTAGTCCCACCGGCTGGTGTGGAAGGAGTGGCCCTCATAGGTGTCGATGCCGGCGATGCCGGGCAGCTTGGGCCGGCTGAGCGGCCCGATGGCCATGATCACGAAGCGGGCCCGCATCCGGTCGTTGTGGTTGGTGTGCAGCACCCAGCGGTGGTCGGCGTCGTCCCAGTGCATCTCGTGTACCCGGGTGCCGAAGCACACGTCGCGGTACAGGTCGAAGTGGCGGCCCAGCTCCTTGCAGTGCTCCAGGATCTCCGGGCCGTAGGAGTACTTCTCC
Organism: Acidimicrobiia bacterium; assembly: GCA_022821105.1. Taxonomy (GTDB): domain Bacteria; phylum Actinomycetota; class Acidimicrobiia; order Acidimicrobiales; family Bin134; genus Poriferisocius. Next base: position 16,922 of record JAJEEH010000104.1, on the reverse strand, counting down.
TTGGGCATGTAGTCGAGCTCTTCCAGCAGGGGCAGGTAGATGTACGACTCGATGTCGCACTGCACGCCGGGGTACTGGTTCCAGTACCAGGTACCGCCGAACTCGGCCCCGGTCTCGATCATCCGGATGCTCTCCACCCCCATCTGGCGCAGCCGGGCCCCGGCCAGAAGCCCGCTGAACCCCGTGCCGATGATGGCCACGTCAACCTCGTCGGTCAGCGGCTCCCGGACGATGCCAGCTTGCGATGGATCGTCCAGATAGCGGGAGAACTCCCCGTCCATGGCGATGTACTGGTCGTTGCCGTCGGACCGCAGGCGCTTGTCCCGTTCCTCGCGATACTTCTCCCGGAGAGCGTTGGGGTCGAAGTCCATTCCGGTGTCGGAAGAGAGAGTGTCGGTCATGGCTCACTACGATACGGCCCATGACCTTTGAGGCTCGATTCGACCTGAGTGACGTGGACTGGACCCATATGGAGGGTGGCCCGGAGTTCGACTATCCCATCGAGTTCGACGTGGCCGTGCTCGGCTCCCAGGCCGACCTCGGCACGCTCGACTTGCTGGTGCGCTTCGCCCCCCACTCCCACTGTCACTTCCACCGCCACGTGGCCGCCACCCGCACCCTGGTGCTCCAGGGCGAGCACCATGTGTTCGATGTGGGTTCCAACGGCGAGACCGTCCACAAGATCAAGCCCGCCGGCACCTACAGCCAAAGCCCTTCCGGCGAAATTCACATGGAGCGGGGCGGACCCGATGGGGCCATCGTGCTGTTCAACCTCCACTCCCCCACCGGCGTACTGTTCGAGACCCTGGACCCCGACCACAACGTGTTGGCCCAATCCACCATCGAGTCGATGTCTGAGGGCCCCTTGATGGGGGGCTAGCCCAACCTGTACGAAACGAGACTCAGCGGTGGACCGTACTGGACTTGAACCAGTGACCTCTCGCGTGTGAGGCGAGCGCTCTGGCCATCTGAGCTAACGGTCCGGGGGTCGTTCAGGATAGCTCAGGCCACATTGGCGGAGCGAAGAGATAGGGCTCCGCTGGCCCTCAAGCTGCCAAGGGCCACATTGTCGGCGCGAACACCTCTTCGCAGTAGGCCATGGCTTGGAGCACCCTCACATCGCTGAGCTGCGGACCCACTAGTTGGAGCCCCACCGGCATGCCGTCCGCGGCGAAACCGGCCCGCACACTGCCCGCGGGCAGCCGGGTCAGGTTGTACGGGTAGGTGTGGCGGATCCAGTTGTCGACGAGCTCGCCGTTGACCAGCCCCTGGCCCCCGCACTCGGGAAAATGGCCGGCCACAGTGGGGGTGAGCAGCAAGTCGGCTTCGGCCAGCACACCGTTGAGCGTTTCGGACATCTCGTAGAAGATGTCGAGCGCCCGGTTGAAATCAGCCACTTGGGGACTGGTGGACAACCCGAAGTAGTAGCGCAGTCCGGGGGTGATCTGCTCCATCTGCTCGTCGGTCAGCTCGCCCAGCTCGCCTGACACCGCGTTGGCCGACAACAGCACGTACTCCCAGATCGGATCGTTGAACAGGCCCTCTTCCCGCACCTCCACGGCCACGCCGGCCGCTTCCATCTGAGCCACTGCGGCCTCGCACACCGCCACCACTTCGGCGTCGGACGGCTTGCCGTCGGGCGCCGGGCACCACACCACCCGCTGGGGCTGCCAGCCCTCGTCCAGCGCCTGGCGCCATGACCGGGCGGGACGGGGCAGCGAGTCGAGATCACGGGGTGACGGCCCCATTACCAGGTCTTGCACGAAGGCGATGTCGGCCACCCGCAGCGCCATCGGCCCGTGGACCGAGAGGGGCCACAGCCGGTAGGTCCCCTCCACCGGCACCCGGCCCAGGCTGGCCTTGAAGCCGCTGAATCCGCAGGCCGCAGCGGGAATGCGGATGGAGCCGCCCCCGTCGGAACCGGTACACAACGGCACCAGACCGGCCATGAGTGCGGCCGCAGTGCCCCCCGACGACCCGCCCGGCGAGCGCTTCGGGTTCCACGGGTTGCCGGTGGCCCCGAACACCGGGTTGTAGGTGTCGCCGGTCCAGCCGAATTCCGGCGTGTTGGTCTTGCCCATCACCACGCAGCCCGCGGCCCGCAGCCGCTCCACCAGAACGCTGTCGGCCTCCGCCGGCGGGTCACCGGCGTGCAGAAACGAGCCCTGCGAGGTCACATACCCGGCGGCGTCCTCCAAGTCTTTGACCCCGAACGGAATGCCGGCCAGCGGCCCGACCTCGTCGCCGGAGGCCAGTCGGGCGTCTATCTCGTCGGCCTCGGCCAACGACCGCTCGGGGTTCATGGCCACGAAGGCGTTCAGCTCCTGCTGGGCATCAATCGCCGCCAAGGAAGCCTCAACCATCTCCCGGGCCGACACCTCCCTGCTCTGCACCGCCGCGGCCCACTCCTGCACCGACCGCTCACGAAAGTCCATCTTCGTCTCCTCCGTCGACCAAACCCCGACAGTACATCCAGCCAATGCCGCTGTGAGCCGCGGCCAGCCTCAGCCTTCGACCAGCGCAACGGCCACCGCTTCTAGGCCAGCGGCGCGGCTGGCCTTGACCAGGACGGCGGTGTCGCCTTCGAGTGGACCAAGAGCTGCTACCGCGGCGGCGGCATCATCCACCGGGGCCAGTCCGTAGTCGGCAGTGGCTACGGGGATGACCTCGATGCCCAACTCTTGGGCCAAGGCGCCGATGGCGGCGTGTTCGGCTGCGGTCCGGTCTCCCAATTCGGCTATGACCCCCAGCACCGCCACTCGGCGGGGTCGGTCCACGGCGGCCAGTGAGCGCAGCGCGGCGGCCATTGACATGGGGTTGGCGTTGTAGGAGTCGTTGATGAGCACCGCCCCCGAGGCCAGCTCGGCCACCTCCATGCGCCACGGCGACAGTTGAGCCGAGCCCAATCCGGCGGCGATGTCTTCCAAACCCACTCCTACGGCCAATGCAGCCGCGGCGGCCGCCAGCGCGTTGTCCACCATGTGCTCGCCGCACACCGACAAGGCCACATCGGCCTGCCCATCGGGTGTCTCTAGCCGGAATCGGGGACGCAGCCTGCCGTCCAGGCTCACCCTCGAGGCATGAACCTCCCCCATGACGCGGCCAAAGGTCAGCACCGCAGCCTCGGTCCGCTCGGCCATGGCCGCCACCAAGGGCTGATCGGCGTTGAGCACGGCAACGCCGGAGCTGTCTAGCGACTCCACCAACTCGCCCTTGGCCTCGGCCACCGCCTCCACGGTGCCGAACAACTCGGTGTGGGCCGCCCCGACAGACGTCACCACTCCGACGGTGGGCGCGGCCATTGAGCAGAGCCAGGCGATATGGCCCATGCCCCGAGCCCCCATCTCCACCACCACCGCCTCGGCGCCCTCCGGCCGATTCACCAGGGTGAGCGGCACGCCCAGTTCGTTGTTGAACGACATCGGGCTGGCGTGGGTGGGTCGGTCCACCCCGATGGCCGCTGCGACCATGTCCTTCACCGAGGTCTTGCCCACCGACCCTGTGATTCCCACCACCGGGCCGTTGAACCGGCTGCGGGCGTGGCGGCCCAACTGGGCCAGGGCGGCGGCAGTGTCGTCCACCACCACCGCGGTGGCTCCCTGGGTGGCCACAGAGGTCAGATAGGCCGCTGCCCCCGCGGCCAAGGCGTCGTCGATGAAGTCGTGGCCGTCCCGCTCGGCCACCACCGGCACGAACAATTCGCCTGGAGCCACGGTCCTCGAGTCGATAGAAGCACCGAACAGTTCGACATCGGGACCTACCAGCCGGCCCCCCACCGCCTGGGCCACCTCCGATGCCGACATTCGCACACGCTTAGCCTCCCACTGTCGGGGCAATCGGTGGGGTACCGTCGGCTTGTGGGAAACCGCACCCGCTTGGTGCTGCTTTTTGGCGGACGGTCGGCCGAGCACGACGTGTCGTGCGTTTCGGCTCGCCATGTGGCCGCCGCGGCCGACATAGACCGCTTCGAAGTGGTGGCTCTGGCCATTACCCGGGACGGGCAATGGCGGCTGGCTGAGCTTTCCGAACCCCTTCCCGACCAATTGGATGCCGACGGACTCGCCGTGGCCCCAGCCGAGATCTTCGCCGAGCCCAACACGGTGGTGTTCCCCCTGGTGCACGGCCCCATGGGCGAGGACGGCACCATTCAAGGACTGCTGGAGGTGGCCGACGTGCCCTACGTGGGATCGGGAGTGCTGGCTTCTGCGGTGTGCATGGATAAGGCCATGGCCAAGCTGGTGTGCGCCCGGCACGGGCTTGCCCAATGCCATTTCCGGACGGCATCGGCTGACGACCAACCCGAAGTAGTGGCCCAACAGGCCATTGCAGAGTTGGGGCTGCCGCTCTTCGTGAAGCCGGCCAACATGGGCTCATCGGTAGGGGTGAGCCGGGCCACCACCGAATTCGAGACGGTCAAAGCGCTTGAGGCCGCCGCCCAATACGACCAGACGCTGATCATCGAGGAGGCCGTCACTGGCCAGGAGATCGAAGTATCGGTTCTGGGAAACCGCGATCCCGAGGCATCGGTCCCCGGCGAGATCGTGCCCGGCGCCGAGTTCTACGACTACGCCGACAAGTACCTAACCGACGGCGCCAAGCTGCTGGTTCCCGCCCAGATTTCGGAAACTGCTGCCCAAGAGGCCCAGCGCCTGGCGATCGCCGCCTACCGCGCCCTGCGGTGCGAGGGCATGGCCCGGGTGGACTTCCTCTACGAATCCGACGGCCGGGGAATGCTGCTCAGCGAGATCAACACCATTCCCGGCTTCACCCCCATCAGCATGTACCCCAAGCTGTGGGAGGCCAGCGGCCTGCCCTATCCCCAGCTCATCGAGACTCTGGTCGACCTGGCCGTAGAGCGCTACGAACGCCGCCGCCAACACCGTCGCACCGACCGCTGAGATGAGGGTCCAACACGGCGACAATCGACCGCTGAGAGAGCAAGTGGGCTGGGGAAAAGTCCCTGGGTTTGGTAAAACACTGCGGTGATCTCTGATGCGCTGGCCGGCAAGCGGCTGGCGATCACCGGCACGACCGGTTTCCTGGGCACCGCTCTCGTGGAGCGGCTGTTGCGCTGCGTCCCCGAGGTGGAGTTGGTGCTGCTGGTGCGTCCCGGCCGCCGAGGGGCCGAGCAGCGCATTCGGCGGGAGATAATCCGCAACGACGTCTTCGACCGGCTGCGCGACGACATGGGCACCGACGAGTTTGAGCGGCTGTGCCAGGATCAAATCACCGGCGTGGCCGGCGACGTGGGCGTCGACGGCCTGGGGCTGGATGACGCCGGCCGGGAGCTGATCGCCGGCTGCGACATCGTCATCCACTCGGCTGCCGCGGTGGCCTTCGACAATCCGCTGGACACCGCGGTGGAAGTCAACCTCATGGGGCCGGTTCGGCTGGTGAACATGCTCAACGAGATGGGAGCGTCCCCCCACTTCATCGCGGTGTCCACCTGCTACGTGGCCGGCAGCCGCCGGGGGAACGCCCCCGAGGAACCCCTGGCCGACGGCCCCATGTACGTGCCGGTGTCATGGCAGGACGAGGCTGACGCCAGTCGCCGCCGGCGCATCACCACCGAGACCGAGAGCCGCGACCCCGCCCGACTGGAGGAGTTCCGCAGCCGGGCCCGCCATGAGCTGGGCGCGGCCGGCACCCCGGCGCTGGCGGCCAAAACCGAGCAGCTTCGCAGCCGCTGGGTCCACGACCAGATGGTGGAAGCGGGCCGGTCGCGGGCCGCTTCGCTGGGATTCCCCGATGCCTACGCCTTCACCAAGGCGCTGGCCGAGACCGCGGTAGCCGAGATCAAGGGCGACCTGAAGGTCTCCACCGTGCGGCCGTCGATCATCGAGTCGGCCTATTCCGAGCCATTCCCGGGGTGGATCCGGGGCTTCCGCATGGCCGAGCCCATCATCATCGGCTACGGCCGGGGACTCCTCACCGACTTACCCGGAATCCCCCAGGGGGTTCTGGATGTGATCCCGGTGGACCTAGTGGCCGCCGCCATCTGCGCGGTGGCCGCCCGGGGCCACGACCCCGACCAGCCGGTCATCCAGGTGGCATCGGGCGCAGTCAATCCGTTCCGGCTCAACCAACTGGTGGACCTAGCCCACGGCTGGTTCAGCGAGAACCCCATCTACGACGACCGCGACCAGCCCATCCCGCCCCCCAACTGGACCTATCCGGGCCGGGGCCGGGTGGTCCGCCAGCTCAAACGGCTGCGGACCGGGCTGAACGCCGGTGAGCGGGTGCTGGGGCGGCTGCCCATCCGGGGCCGCCAGGCCGAGATCACCGCCGACCTCGACGAGCGCCGCGATCAGGTGGAGCGGGCGCTGGGCTACGTGGAGCTCTACGGGGCCTACACCGAGTGCGAGGCCTTGTTCGGAGTGAACCGGCTGTTGGAGCTGTGGGACAGTCTGGACGACGAAGACAAGGAGCTGTACTGCTTCGACCCCCGGATCATCGACTGGCCCCACTACGTGGTCGACATCCACTTGCCCACCGTGGTGGCCCAGGGCCGGGTCAAGACCGCCCCTTCGGGACGGTCGGGCTCCTCGCGCAAAGACCGCCAACGAACCCAGATCCTCTCCCCCGACCGGCACATGGCGGCCTTCGACTTAGAGAACACCGTCATCGCCGCCAACGTGGTCATGGCCTACGGCTGGCTGGCCACCCGGCGGCTGCCGCTGGACGAGCGGGCCCGACTGGTGGCCAAGATCTTGCTGGAGGCCCCGTCGCTTCTGGCCCTGGACCACCGGGACCGCAGCGACTTCCTCCGCCACTTCTACCGCCGGTACCAGGGAGCGCCGATTGAGCAGATGGCCGAGGACTCCGGCGAGATGTTCAGCGATTTGATTCTGACCCAGTCGTATCCTGCGGCTATCCGCCGGGTGCGCCAGCACCGCGCCGCGGGGCACACCACCGTGCTCATCACCGGCGCGCTGGACTTCATTGTGGAGCCGTTGCGCCCGCTGTTCGACCACATCGTGTGCGCGGAGCTGGCCCATGCCAATGGCGCCTACACCGGGCAGCTGGCCGAAGTGCCGCCCACCAGCGAGTCGCGGGCCGAGGTGCTGCGGGACTTCGCCAACGCCGAGGGGCTGCTGATGTCGGAGTCGGTGGCCTACGCCGACTCGGCCAGCGACTTAGCCCTGCTGGAGGCGGTGGGCTACCCGGTGGCGGTGAACCCCGAGCCCAAGCTGGCCATGCTGGCCCGCAAGCGGGGCTGGCTCATCGAGTACTTCGACAAGGCCCCCGGCGGCCCCCGCAAGCTGCTGCCCATCGGCAGCCGGAAGGCATCATGAAAGACCGGGTTCGGCCCACCCCCCGACCGGGCATGGTCTTGGAGGTAGACCGCTCCACCCCACCGATCCTGTTCCACCACGGCGAGGGCTTCCGCACCGAGAAGCTGCCGGCGGGGCGCAGCCGGGTGATCTACCCGGCCGAGCCGCTGCTGGGGCTGGCCGATCCCGAGGGCGCCATCCGCCGGGCGCTGCTCAACCCCATCGACCAAGATCCGCTGCCCGCCCAGCTGCGCCCGGGCATGAAGCTCACCATCGCCTTCGACGACATCTCCCTGCCGCTGCCCCCCATGCGCCGCCCCGACATCCGCCAGATGGTGATCGAGCAGGTGCTGGAGATGGCCGCGGCGGCCGGGGTGGACGACGTTCACATCATCGCCGCGCTGGCCCTGCATCGGCGAATGACCGAGGACGAGCTGCGCTACTGCCTGGGCGACCGCACCTACGACGCATTCGCCCCTTCGGGCTGCCTCTACAACCACGACGCCGAGGACCCCGACGGCATGGTGGTGCTGGGCACCACCCCCCACGGCGAGGAGGTGCAGTTCTCAAAGCGCGCCGCGGAGAGCGATCTGGTGGTGGCCGTGAACATCAACCTGGTGGCCATGGACGGCGGCCACAAGAGCACCGCCACCGGGCTGGCCGGCTACCAAGGGCTGCGCCACCACCACAACGTCAAGACGATGCAGGAGTCCAAGTCGTTCATGGACCAGCACCGCTCCGAGCTGCACGCCTCCAACTGGCGCATGGGCAAGGTGCTGCGCGACGCCGGGGTGAAGATCTTCCAGATCGAGACCACGGTCAACAACAACACTTTCGGGGTGGACGGCCCGCTGGCCATGCTCCAGAAGCGGGAGTGGGAATGGACGGCCAAAGACCGGGCCGCCTTCGTGGCCATGACCACCGGGCTGAAGTACGCCCCGCCCCAGATGGCCCGCCAGATCTTCCAGTCGTGGCGGGCGCCCTACGAGCTGACCTCGGTGCAGACCGGCGAGGTGGAGGCCGTCCACAAGGTGACCACCGAGAACGTGTACGCCCAGCACCTAGTGCCCGTGGAGGGCCAGACCGACATATTGACCATGGGCCTGCCCTACATCTGCCCCTACAACGTGAACTCGGTGATGAACCCGATCCTGGTTATGTGCCTGGGGCTGGGCTACTTCTTCAACCTCTATCGGGGCCGCCCGCTGGTGCGAGAGGGCGGCGTGGTGATCATGGGCCACCCCACCCGCTGGGAGTTCCACCCCGTGCACCACCCCAGCTACATCGACTTCTTCGAGCAGGTGCTGGCCGACACCACCGATCCCGTCGAGATCGAGGCGAAGTACGAGCGCCAGTTCGCCACCGACGAGTGGTACATCCACCTGTACCGCACGTCGTACGCCTACCACGGCGTCCACCCCTTTTACATGTGGTACTGGGGGGCGCACGCCCTTCAGCACCTAGGCGAGGTGATCATCGTGGGCGGCGACACCCGGGCGGTTCAGCGCATGGGCTTCCGCCCCGCCTCCACCCTCCAAGACGCCCTGGAGATTGCCAGCGACACCGTGGGCCGCCAGCCCACCGTCACCCACCTTCACAACCCCCCCATCCTGATGGCCGATGTCAGCTAGGCGGGTCATCTCGAAGCTGGAGTTCCCCTATCGGGCGGCTCGGCCGCCCGCGGGGGTGCCGCCGGCGCCCGACATCAAGAACCGGGGGGCCGACTACGACACCGACTGGGCCCGCAAGCCCGCGGCCCGGGCCGCCCGGCGGATCATTACCGAAGTCGTGATGCAGCCGGCCATGGCCGCCCTGGCCCGGCCCCAGCGCCGGGGGCTCGACCGGCTGGAGCGCATAGAGGGGCCGGTGATCTTCGCCGCCAACCATCACAGCCACATCGACACCCCCTTGCTGTTCACCTCTATCCCTCCCCGGTGGCGCAACCGGCTGGTGGTGGGGGCGGCGTCCGACTACTTCTTCACCGGGGCAATCACGTCGGCGGCCTCGGCCCTGGTCATCGGAGCCATCCCCATCGAGCGCTCCAAGGCGGGGCGGCGCTCGGCCCGGCTGGCCGCCTCGCTCATCGAAGACGGTTGGAGCCTGCTCATCTTCCCCGAGGGCGGGCGCAGCCCCGACGGCTGGGGCCAGCCCTTCCTGGGCGGCGCCGGCTACCTCGCGGTGCGCTGCGGCGTGCCGGTGGTGCCGATCCATGTGGAGGGCACCGACCGCATCTTGCCCAAGGGCCGCAACGTGCCCAAGGTGTCGGCCACCACCGTGACCTTCGGCGATCCCCTGGTGCCCACCGAGGAGGACAACGCCCGCCGATTCGCAGCCCGCATCGAGGTGGCGGTGGCCACCCTGGCCGACGAGTGCGCCACCGACTGGTACCAGGCCCGCCGCCGAGCCCACGCCGGAACCACCCCCGGCCTCACCGGTCCCAACGTCTCCCCCTGGCGTCGGGCCTGGGCCCTCGGCGACCGATCCCCCCGCTCCCGGCGCCAACACCGCCGCTGGCCCAAGTAGGACCCCTCGGTCAACACCGCCGCTGGCCCAAGTAAAACCCCTAAATCGGCCAATTCCGCGACAAGGCCATTTTGCCGGAAAGCCCGTAGGATCGGAGGTATGCCGGTAGCCGCTTCCACCCCCATTGAGCTGATCGAAAACGTGTATTCCACCCTGGCCGAGCGGGTTGACGCCGCCCGGGAGCGTTTTGGCCGAGAGCTCACGTTGGCCGAGAAAATCCTGGTCAACCACCTAGACGACCCCACCGTCACCCCGGAGCGGGGAGCAACCTACGTGGATCTGCGCCCCGACCGGGTGGCCATGCAGGACGCCACCGCCCAAATGGCCTGGCTCCAGTTCATGACCGCCGGGCTGAACGAGGTGCAGGTGCCCACCACCACCCACTGCGACCACCTCATCTCGGCCCGCATCGACGCCCAGCGCGACCTGGCCGCCGCCCTCGACAACAACGAGGAGGTGTACGACTTCCTGGAGTCGGTATGCGCCCGCTACGGCGCCGGATTCTGGAAGCCGGGCTCGGGGATCATCCACCAGGTGGTGCTGGAGCAGTACGCGTTCCCCGGCGGCATGATGATCGGCACCGACAGCCACACCCCCAACGCCGGCGGCCTGGCCATGGTGGCGGTGGGCGTGGGCGGCGCCGACGCGGTGGACGTGATGACCGGTTTCCCCTGGAACGTGCGCTGGCCCAAGCTCATCGGCGTGCACCTCACCGGCGAGCTCGACGGCTGGGCCGCCCCCAAAGACGTGATCTTGAAGGTGGCCGAGATCCTCACCGTGGCCGGCGGCACCGGGGCCATCGTGGAGTACTTCGGGCCCGGCGCCCACTCCCTTTCGGCCACCGGCAAGGCCACCATCTGCAACATGGGGGCCGAGATCGGCGCCACCACCTCGCTGTTCGCCTACGACGACGCCATCGCCCGCTACCTCAAGGCCACCGGCCGCGAGGCCGTGGCCGACGCGGCCAACGCCTGCGCCCACAACCTGCGAGCCGACGACACCGTGCTGGACGACCCCAGCGATTACTTCGACCGGGTGGTAGAGATCGACCTGTCCGAGCTGGGACCGCACATCAACGGACCCCACACCCCCGACCGGGCCCGCCCGGTGGCCGATCTGGGGTCCGAGGCCAAGCTGAACGGCTGGCCCCTGGAGGTGAGCGCCGCGCTGGTGGGATCGTGTACCAACTCGAGCTACGAGGACATCACCCGGGCGGCCAGCATCGCCCGCCACGCCGCGGCCCACGGCCTCACCGCCAAGTCGCCCCTCATGGTCACCCCCGGTTCCGAGCAGGTGCGGGCGACCATCGAGCGCGACGGCCTGCTGGCCGACCTGGAGTCCATCGGCGCCACCGTGTTGGCCAATTCCTGCGGGCCGTGCATCGGCCAGTGGAGCCGCGACGACGTGGCCGACGGCACCCCCAACAGCATCGTCACCAGCTACAACCGCAACTTCCCCAAGCGCAACGACGGCTACGCCTCCACCAACGCCTTCGTCACCTCCCCAGAGACGGTGGTGGCCCTGGCATTGGCCGGCACACTGGACTTCGACCCGGCCAGCGACACCATCACCGCCCCCGACGGCACCGAGGTGGCGCTCATGGTGGGTCCGGGCACCGAGCTTCCCGACCAGGGCTTCGACCCCGGCGCCAGCGGGTTCTTGGCCCCGCCCGACGACGGCAGCGGCGTGGATGTGCGGGTGTCGCCCGACTCCGAGCGGCTCCAACTGCTCGAGCCCTTCTCCCCGTGGGACGGCCAGGACCTCACCGATCTGCCTGTGCTGCTCAAAGCCCAGGGCAAATGCACCACCGACCACATCTCCATGGCCGGACCGTGGCTGCGCTACCGGGGCCACCTGGAGAACATCTCCGGAAACCTCTACCTGGGGGCGGTGAACGCCTTCACCGGCGCGGTCGGCGAAGGCAAGAACCAGCTCGACGGCACCACCAGCTCGTTCCCCGACGTGGCCGCGGCCTACCACGCCGCCGGGCAGCGCTGGGTGGTGGTGGGAGACCGCAACATCGGCGAGGGATCGTCCCGGGAGCACGCCGCCATGGAGCCCCGTTTCCGGGGGTGCGCGGCGGTGATCGCCCGATCATTCGCCCGCATCCACGAGACCAACCTGAAGAAGCAGGGCGTGCTGGCCCTCACCTTCGCCGACCCCGACGACTACGACCGCATCGACGAGGACGACCGCATCTCGGTGCTCGGCCTGGCTGATCTGGCTCCGGGCGCGCCGGTGCAGGTGCAGGTGGCCAAGCCCGACGGGACCATGGTGGACATCACCGCCGAGCACACCCTGTCGCTCGACCAGATCGAGTGGTTCCAGGCGGGCAGCGCATTGAACCTGATCCGCCAGCGGACCATGGGCTGATCACCCGCCGAGAGCCGTCATGGACATCCGCCCTTCCTGTCGATCGTAGATTTACGGCCATGGACATCCGCCAGCTCGATGCCCTGTTGGCGATAGCCGAGCACAAGACGTTCTCCAAGGCCGCCAGGTCGCTGCACACCGTGCAGTCCAACGTGTCCAAGCACATCGCCAAGTTGGAGGAGGAGCTGGGCGCCATCCTGGTGGACCGCGACGCCGGCACCCTCACCGAGGAGGGGGAGGCGGTATTGGCCCGAGCCCGGCGCATCCGGGCCGAGACCGACGCCATCGCCCTGGACATGGCCGCCATGCGCGACGACATCTCCGGGGTCACCCGTCTGGGCACCATCGACTCCACCGCCCGGTGGCTGATCCCCATCGTTTTGCCCGCCTTGGAGGCCCAATACCCCAACATCCGACTCGAGGTGCTCACCGCCACCACCACCAGCCTCCTCCCCCAGGTAATCGCCGGAGACCTGCACAGCGCGGTGGTCAACCTGCCCCTGCGCGACTCGGAGATCCGGGCTGAGGAGCTGTTCGCGGAAGACCGCCTGCTCATAGCCCCGCCCGACCACCCGCTGGCCCGCAAATCGTCGGTGACCCCCGCCGAGTTGAGCCGCCACGAGCTGCTGCTGCCCCCGCCGGGCACTGCCTTTCGAGATGAGATCGACTCCGAGCTCAAGAACCAGGGCGTGGAGCTCACCACCCGGGCCGAGATCGACGGCATGAGGATGATCGCCACCCTCGTGCTCACCGGGTTCGGCGCCGCCATATTGCCGGCCACCGCCGCCCCCGACGACGGCCCCTGGCGGCGCATCCCCATCACCGGGCTGGTGCGGCGCTCGGTGGGCCTGATCGTCAGCCGCCGGGTGGCCCCATCGGCGGTCACCCGAGCGGTGCGAGACGTGATATTCGAAGTGGTGGGGACCCACGGCTACGACCAGGCCGGGGTGTACCCAAGCTGAGCACGGCGCGAGACTGACAGCACTGCCTATGACCGACGCCATGACCGCCACCGGCAACCGTCCCGAACGGGTCCCGCTGCGAGCCGGAGCACCGGGGTCGGCCCGAGCCTGGCTCGACTCCTACGACGGCCGGGAGTGCGTGACGTTCGAAGTGGAGGACAACGAGGCCGACCGGGGGGCGCTCAGCCCGGCCGACAGCGAGACGCTGGAGCGAGCTGCCCAAGAGGCCCTTCTGCGCCGTGTGCCCCTGGTGGGGTTCATCGCCTCGTCGGGCGCCGACATCGACTCGGGCATCGCGGCCACCATGGGCTGGGGCCGGGTGGCCAAGTCGGTGGTGGACTGCTCGGGCCAGGTGCCAACCATCTTCTGCGCCACCGGGCCGGCGGTGTCGGGGCCGGCCCTGCTGCTGGGACTGGTCGACATCGCCATCGCCACCGAGGACAGCTACGCCTTTGTCACCGGCCCCCGCATGGTGGGCCAGTACACCGGCGAGGTGATCAGCAACCAGACCCTGGGTGGTGCTGGCCAGCTCTCCCGGCGCAGCGGGGTGGCCGCCTTTCTGGTGGACGACAAAGACGCCGCTTCCGACCTGGTGGGCGCGCTGTTGAGCCTGCTACCCGCCCACGCCGACGAATTGCCTCCCCGGTATCCGGTGGACGACCCGGTGGACCGCCCCACCCCCGAGCTGCGCGACATCCTGCCCGAATCCCCGCTGGGCAGCTACGACGTTCGAGACGTGGCCCGGGCCGTGGCCGACGACGGCGACTTGCTGGAATACAAGGCCGACTGGGCCGCCAACCTGGTGTGCGCCTTCGCCACCGTGGCCGGACGCCCGGTGGGGATCCTGGCCAACCAGCCCCAAACCTTGGCCGGAACGCTCGACATCGCGTGCAGCCAGAAGGGGGCCCGGTTCGTGTCGTTCTGCGACGCCTTCAACCTGCCGCTGGTCACCTTTGTGGATACCTCGGGCTTCCAGCCGGGCAAGGACCTCGAGTGGCGGGGCATCATCCGCCACGGGGCCCAACTGGCCTTCGCCTACGCCCGGGCCACCGTGGGCCGGGTGAACGTGACCCTGCGGAAGTCCTACGGCGGGGCCTACATCGTGATGGACTCCCGCCACATGGGAAACGACATCGCCCTGGCCTGGCCCTCAGCGGAGGTCGCGGTCATGGGCGCCCGGGGAGCAGTGGAAATTGTCCACCGACGGTCGAGCCCCCAGGAGCGGGCCGAGCTGGAAGCCGCCTACGAGGAGCGCTACCTGAACCCCTACATCGCCGCCGAGCGGGGCTCGATCGACGCGGTAATCGACCCGGCCGACACCCGGGCCGAGGTGGCCGCCGCCCTGGATCTGCTGGAGTCCAAGCGGGAGGCCCTCCCCCGCCGCCGACACGACAACACCCCGCTGTGACCAGGGGTAACACTCTCTCTGGGGCGAAAGCGACAACCTGAGGTAAGCTGCCGCAGCGCCGGAGGGAGCAGGGAAAGGAGCCGTGCGTGCCTGAATCCATAACGATCACCGACAATCGGACCGGTGAGCAGATAGAGGTTCCGATTGTCGACGGTGGTGTGGATGCCGCAGCGTGGCGAAAATTACTCCCCAACGTCTGGTTCCTAGACCCGTCCTTCAGCACCACCGCGGCCACTACCAGCGCCATCAGCGAAGTGGACGGCGAGAACGGCATCCTGCGCTACCGGGGCTACCCCATCGAGCAGTTGGCCGAGCACTCCACCTTCCTGGAGGTGGCCTACCTCCTGCTCCACGGCGAACTCCCCACCCCCGGCGAATACGACGTGTGGGTACACGAGATCACCCACCACACCTTCATCCACGAGCGCTTCCGCAAGCGGTTCATGGAGTCGTTCCTCCACGATGCCCACCCCATGGGCATGTTCGTGTCCACCATCGCCGCCCTTTCCACGTTCTACCCCGAGGCCAAAGACATCGAAGACCCCAAGAACCGCATGCACCAGATCGTGCGGCTCATCGCCAAAGTGCCCACCGTGGCCGCCGCCGGCGCCCGGTTCAACACCGGCATGCCCTTCGTATACCCCGACAACGACCTCGACTTTGCCACCAATTTCCTGTCGATGATGTTCAAGATCGCCGAGCCCACCTACCAGTGCGACCCGGCCTTCAGCCGGGCGCTCGACCTGCTGCTCATCACCCACGCCGACCACGGCCAGAACTGCTCCACCAGCACCGCCCGGGTGGTGGGAAGCGCCCACACCGACCCCTACTCGGTGATCGCCGCGGCGGCTTGCTCGCTGTATGGCCCCCGCCATGGCGGAGCCAACCAGGCCGTGATGGAGATGCTCGACGAGATCGGCAGCTACGAGAACATCGACCCGTTCATCAAGGCGGTCAAGGCCGGCGAGACCCGCCTGATGGGGTTCGGCCACCGGGTGTACAAGAACTACGACCCACGGGCCCGCATCATCAAGCAAGCCGCCTACGACGTGTTCGAGGTGACCGGCTCCAACCCCCTGCTCGACATCGCCTTGAAGCTCGAAGAGGTGGCCCTGGCCGACGACTATTTCGTGAGCCGCCGGCTGTATCCCAACGTGGACTTCTACTCCGGGCTCATCTACCAGTCGATGGGGTTCCCCACCGACATGTTCACCGTGCTGTTCGCCATCGCCCGCACCGCCGGCTGGCTGGCCCACTGGGTAGAGCTCCTAGAACAAGACAGCCGCATAGCCCGCCCCCGCCAGGTCTACACCGGCTCCGCCGAGCGCACCTACACCCCCATCAACCAGCGCTCCTAGCTGGTAGCAGTCAAGCCGTCGCGGAGGGCGGTTAGGAGGGCGGCGGTGGTTATGGCCGCCGTCTCTGAGCGGAGGACTGAGGAGCTGATGCGGATGGCGCCTAGTTGGTGGCGTTCGGTTTCGGACCAGCCGCCTTCGGGGCCGATTAGGACGGTGGGGTGGTCGAGGGATGGGGGGTTTCCGGTGATATCGGCTCGGATGGCGCCGGGGTAGGCGGCCAGGGTGGCGAAGTCGGTGGGCTCGCCGATCTCGGGGAGGCGCACTTGGCGGCTCTGCATGGCGGCTTCCCGGGCTACGCGGCGCAAGCGCTCGGTGTGGCGGGTTGCCCTATCGGCCTCCCAGCGGACCACGCTGTGCTCGGCGGTGAACGGGACCATGGCGTCCACGCCCAGTTCGGTGAGCTTTTGCACCACTAGCTCGGGGCGGCCGCCCTTGATGAGGGCGAAGCCGATGGTGAGCCTTGGCTGAGGGGCCTCCACGAACACCACCTCGCCGACAGCCTCAGTCTCGCCTTCGGGGTCTGACCCCAGGCGGCAGATTCGCCACGAACCGGCCCCGTCGGAGGCGGTGAAGGTGTCGCCAGGCCGAAGCCGCAGCGACCGGGTCAGGTGATGGCGGTCTTCCTCGCGTAGCTCGGGGTGTTCCAGGTCATCGACGAAGACGTGGGGGCCGTCACCGCCGCCGGGCTTCACGGCGTCGCTTCCTGGTCGTGGGCGCCACCTCTTCGCCCCGCAGCTCAGCAAGCTGGTGGAGCAGGTCGATTTCCTCGTCGCTCAAGCCGGTGGGCGTTTCCACCATGGCCTGCACCAGCAGATCGCCCCGACCCCGACCCTCCAGTCGGGGCACGCCCCGGCCTCGGATGCGAAACACATCGCCAGTCTGGGTGCCGGCAGGTATCTCCAGATCCTCCACGCTGTCGAGCGTCTCGTACTTGAAGTTGGCGCCAAGCGCGGCTTGGACCATGGTCAGATCCAGCCGGTCCACCAGGTTGTCGCCATCTCGCTGGAATCGCGAGTGGGGCTGC
>JAJEEH010000236.1 GCA_022821105.1 Acidimicrobiia bacterium | reverse complement strand
CGGATCGCTGACAACAGCAATCGGTCGAAACTGGTGGCCCTGGCCACCATCTTCTGGTCGGCCATGACCCTTCTGCTGGGGTTCGTTCCCACCGCGCTCTGGTTCTTCATTGTCAACTGCGCCATCGCCTTCGGCCGGTCGCAGACCCATCCGGTGCAGGGCGCCATCATGGCCGACAGCTACCCAGTCGAGGCCCGGGCCCGGGTGTACGCCGCCAAGGATGTGGCGGGCAGGACAGGCGCTTTCATCGCACCCTTGGCCATCGGCGGGTTGGTTTCGCTGATCGGCGGCGACGATGCCTGGCGCTGGGGTTTTATTGCCGCGTCCTTCCCCACGCTGATCATCGGCGCGGCCATCTTGTTCCTCACCGACCCGCCCCGGGGCCAATTCGAGCAGCGCGCCACCGTCGGCGAGGCGCTGACCGACTTGAAGCCGGGGCCCATATCGCTCGGCGCCGCCTTCCAGCGGCTCTTCAAAGTGCGCACGCTCAAATGGGCGTTCGTGGGCGCGGTGGCCATCGGCTTCAGCTTGATCTCCGACGGGCTATTCCTGAACCTCTACCTCGACGAGCGCTTCGAGCTCGGCCCGTTTGAGCGGGCCCTGGCCAACAACACCCCCGGCGTGATCGCCCTGTTCATGATCCCGTTCGTGGCCAAGTGGTACGACACCTTCTACCGCCGAACCCCGCCGCGGGCCATGGCGCTATTGGGCACGCTGTTCTTCCCGATGGCGTTCTTCACGGTGCTCCAACTGTTGATGCCGACGCCGGCGACATTCGCGGTGATGGCCGGGCTCAAGGCGCTGTTTGCCGCCCCGGCCCTCTCGCTGCTCGGGCCAACCCTGGCCCACATCAACCCCTACCGCATGCGGGCGCTGGGCTCGGCCATCGGCATGTCGCTCGTCTTTGGGATTGGGGGCCTCGGGGGAGCGATTTTGATGGGCCTAATCTCCGATGCCACCTCGCCCCGCACTGCCCTTTTGGCCGTGGTTCCCGTGGGCATGGTCATCGGCGGTTTGTTCATGATCAACGGGTCCCGGCACATCCGGGCCGACCTCACGCTGGTGGTAGAGGAGATCAGAGAGGAAAAGGCTGAGAACGATCGCATGAGGGCCGATCCCCACTCCATCCCCGCGCTTTCGCTCCACAACATCGACTTCTCCTACGGCCCGGTACAGGTTCTGTTCGACGTGAACCTCGAGGTGGCCCGAGGTGAAACCCTGGCGCTGCTCGGAACCAACGGCGCGGGCAAGTCAACCGCCCTGCGGGTGGCCGCCGGCCTTGGTATTCCCTCCCGGGGCGTCGTGCGGCTCAATGGACGCAACATGACCTTGGCGTCGCCCGAGCAGCGAGTGAGGGAGGGCATCTTCTTACTGCCGGGCGGCCAAGGAGTGTTTCCCCACCTCACAGTGCTCGAGAACCTCGAGACATCGGCGGCGATCATCCGTACCGACGCCGGCACAAAGCCCGACATCGCCGAGCGATTAGATCGGGCGTTCGAGCTGTTCCCGGTGCTCGCTCAGCGACCCAAGGCGTTGGCTCACGACCTCAGCGGTGGGCAGAAGCAGATGCTGGCGCTGGCCCGGGTGATCATGCACGACCCGGAGGTGCTCATCATCGACGAGCTCTCCCTTGGCCTTGCTCCTGTCGTGGTCCAAGACCTGCTGGCGGTGGTCGAGCGTCTGCGCGACGCCGGCCAGACGATGATCATCGTGGAGCAGTCGCTCAATGTCGCCCTGACATTGGCTGATCGTGCTGTGTTCATGGAGAAGGGCCATGTGCGATTCACCGGGTCGGCCCAGAGCCTTTTGGAGCGCGACGACTTGGCCCGCGCCGTGTTCTTGGGCCGCGACGCGGCCACCAGTTCGCAGACCGATATGGACGAGAGCTGATGCTGGCTTTCACCCTCACCAGCCAAATCGTCTACCTCGGGGTGATAGACGGCCTGTTGATCGGCTTGCTGGCCCTCGGCGTTGTGCTGATCTACCGGGCCAGCGGGGTCATCAACTTCGCGGTGGGATCGCTCGGTGTGTTGTCGGCCAGCCTGCTGGCCTTGTTGGTGCTCAACTACGGCTGGCCCTTCTGGCCCGCGGCCATCGTCTCGGTGGTGGCGGGCGGCCTGATCGCCGCCGCGCTGGAACTCACCGTGATCACCCGGCTGTTCCGCGCCCCGAGGGTCATACTCCTAGTGGCCACCATCGGGATTGCCCAGCTCTGCGAGCTGCTCCAAGTGGCGCTGCCCGACATCGACGTGTCGATGGCGAGCCGATACCCGGTGGCGTTGTCCGGTCGGTGGGAAATCCTCGGTCTGCGAGTGCGAGGCGCCGAGCTGATCGTGATCATCGTTGTTCCCGTCCTCACCGCGGGCCTCACCTTCTACCTCCAGCGCACGGCCCAAGGCCGGGCGATTCGGGCCGCGGCATCCAACCCCGACCTGGCCCGGCTCACCGCTATCAGCCCCAAGATCATCTCGACCATCACCTGGATCATCGCGGGCCTGCTGGCCGCGGTGGCATTGATCTTGGTGGCGGGGATCAACGGCCAGCCCAGCGGATTCCGGTCGCTGGGGCCGGCGACCCTGGTCCAGGTTCTGGCTGCGGCCCTGATCGGGCGGCTTCGCAATTTCCCGATGGCGATGATTGCCGGAATGGCCCTCGGGCTGCTTCGATCGCTGCTGGTATTCAACTGGCCGACCACCGCAGGGCTCTACGACGGATCGCTCTTCCTGATCGTCATCGCCACCACACTGCTGGCCAGCCGGCGGCTCACCGGCAGCGACGAGTCGTTCTCGTTCGTGCCCACCACCCGCCCGCTTCCCCACGCGGTGGCCCGCCTCTGGTGGGTTCGCCACTCCTCCCGCATCGGCATTGGCCTGCTCATCGCGGGCGCAGCCATTCTCCCCTTCCTGGTCACCCTGGCATCGCGCCAGCTCCTGTTCAGCGAAGTACTGCTCTTCGCCCTGATCGGCATCTCGCTGGTGGTGCTCTCCGGATGGACCGGACAGATCTCGCTGGGTCAGGCCGCGCTGGCTGGCATCGGCGGTCTGACCACCGCGGCACTGGTCGCCGGGCGCGATATCGGGATCGGCCTGGGCGGGGCATCGTTCACACTGGCCCTGCCCGACATCCACTTCCTGCTGGCCCTGCTGGTGGGCGCGGCGGTAACCGGTGCCATCGCAGTGGTCATCGGGTTGGGCGCGTTGCGGATTCGGGGCTTCCACCTCGCCATCGCCACCCTGGCATTGGCCTTGTTGGGGCAGCAGTTCCTCTGGCGGCGACCATTCCTATCCGGTGATTCCTACACCGTTTCTCTCCCCCGAGCTACAGGCCCTGTTGAACTGGCCGACCAGCGCAGCTACTACTTCTTCTCGCTGATTGCCCTGGTGGTGGTGATTGTTCTGGTGGCCAGGATGCGGGCCACCGGGGTCGGGCGCCGATGGCTGGCGGTGCGAGACAACAGCACCGCTGCGTCGGCCTACACGATTTCGCCCTCCCGGGCGGGAATCCAGGCGTTCGTGGTGTCCGGGGTGATCGCCGGGCTCGGCGGTGGACTGTTGGCCGGGCTGTACGTCTCCATTGGACTGACCGAGCGATTCCAGCTCCAAGATTCCATCGAGGTTGTCGCCATCGCGGTGATCGGCGGCGCCGGAACCGTGGTCGGGCCGATTCTCGGTGCCCTGTGGATCGTGGGCCTTCCCGCCGTCTGGCCCGCCAACGACTTGGTGCCGCTATTGACGTCCTCCGTCGGGCTGCTGGTTCTCTTGATGTATTTCCCGGGCGGATTCGCCCAAGTGGTGCTCACCGGACGCGACCGCTTCTTGGCCTGGTATGCGGCCCGGCTTCCCGAACCCGGGCCGCCGCCGAAACGCCAGGTGGCCAGCGTCGTGTCCCGATCCGGCGCTGCCGCCACCACCGGGCCGGTGCTGGTCGCCGAGGAGGTGACCGTGACTTTCGGAGGCCTGACCGCGGTCGACAACGCCTCGATCCGAGTCCACGCCGGAGAGGTGGTGGGCCTTATCGGTACCAACGGGGCGGGCAAGACCACCCTGATGAACGCCATCAGCGGATTCGTCCCGTGCTCCGGTCGAATCCAACTCGAAGGCCGCGCCATCGAGAAGCTGGCCGCCGACCGGCGAGCTGCGCTTGGTTTGGGCCGGGCGTTTCAGCAGTCGCGGCTGTTTCCCGATCTGACCGTGCTCGAGACCCTGGCAGTGGCGGCCGAATCGCGCCAGCGAACCTCTTTCACCACCGCGGTGGCGCATCTTCCCAACGGTTATCGCCGCGACCGGGCCCAGCGAGCCCACGCCCACGACATCGCCGACTTCCTCGGCCTCGGCCCCTACGCCGACAAGTTCACCTCCGAGCTCTCCACCGGCACCCGTCGCATCGTCGAACTTGGCTGCCTGCTGGCTCTGGAGGCCCGCGTGCTGTGCCTGGACGAGCCCACTGGAGGGGTGGCCCAGCGCGAAGTCGAGGCGTTCGCCCCCCTGCTGTTGTCGATAAAAGACCAACTGGGCGCCGCCATGCTGGTGATCGAGCACGACATGCCCATGATCATGCAGATCAGCCACCGGATCTATTGTCTGGAAGCAGGCCGCGTGATCGCGATGGGGTCGCCCGCTGAAGTTCGCGCCGATCCTGCGGTGATCGCCTCCTACCTCGGCACCGACGAACGGGCCATCCGCCGTTCGGGGGCATCCGCTTCGGCCGAAGAAGCACACTTGCCAACGCCGACTACAGTTCTCAACGAGGGGGAATCATGAAAAAGCTGCTCACATTCTTGGCAGTTTTCGGCCTGCTCGCTGCGGCCTGTGCCGGGGGCGACTCCGGCAGTGAGGCCGGCAATAGAGATAGCGCCGCAACCGACGCCCCACCCGCGACCCAAGCTGTCGAGGCCCCCACGCCCGATGACGCTGGCACCTCCGATGACGCTGGCACCAGCGATAACACTGGCACACCGCAACCAACGGGTGACGACGGGGCTGGCGATGCCCCCGAAGACACCGCCAGCCCAGAGCCCTCCGACGATGCTGCAGCGAGCGAGGAAGAAGGAGCCATATCCGACCCCATCTTCCAGCCGACGTGCCAGGGAGAAGGCGAGCTCAGCTCCACCGCCACCGGCGTCACCGCGGAAACCATCAAGGTCGGTGCCCCCCAGATCGACTATGCGGAGCTGAGCAATCTGGGGCTGGTTCAGCTCGACCGAGGCGACAACGAGGTGATTCTCCAGGCCCTGGCCCAGGAGGTGAACGACAACGGGGGGATCTGCGGTCGCATGGTGGAGACGGTGACCTACAAGTTCCTTCCCTTCGGTACCGACACCTCGTTGGCCGGCTGCGTTTACTTCACCGAGGACGAGCAGGTGTTTGCGGTTTTGGGCCCTTTCACCCGGGTGCCGGCTGGAAACATCTGCGTGACCGAAACCCATAGCACTGCACTCCTCGGCGCCCCGTTCAACGCTGAAGACTGGGCCAGGGCCAATGCTCCCTGGGTACACCTTGAAATCGCCACCGACCGGGTGCTGGAGGTGTTTGTAGCCGCATTGGACAAGGCTGGCCTGCTCACCGATCTGGGAAATGTGGCCGTGCACTCCGGTGCCGGACGCCAGGAATTGGTGGACAACGTTCTGGTTCCTGCCCTTGAGGCCGCCGGGGTGGAAGTCGCCGAGCGAACGGTGATCGATGTGCCGTCCGGCGACACCCAAGCCGGGGCGGCGGTGTGGCGGACCTTCGCGGAGATCTACCGGAACGCCGACATCAACACCGTCTTCATCGATGGCGACAACGTCTTCGGGGTGGAACAGCTCATCCAGAACGGCCTAGACGTCAAGCTGTTCAATGCGGAATTCTCCACGTTCTCCTATGGGCTGGGCGGCTCAAGCGACCCCGGCTACTTCGAGGCTTACACACTCGGCTCGCCATACGCTGGCGACGACACCAACCAGCGGACGGACGACTGCATAGACGCCTTCGAGCGCCAATCGGGAATCGAGGTGATCCCCACCGAGCAGTTGCCGGAAGACGAAACCGACTGGTTTACCCCGGTACGCGGTTATTGCCGCGTATTCGACCTGTTCGTGCAGCTAGCCGCCGCAGCCGGCCCGAACCTCACCAACGAGACCCTTCAGGCGGCAATCGACGGCTTTGGGCCAATCGAGCTGCCCAATGAGGCGTTCGCTTCGCTGGGTGTCGGGAAATATGACGCCCGAGATGGCGTTGTTCTAATGAAGTGGGATCCCGAGGCCGGGGAAGACAACGCAGGCGACTTCGTCGTCATCTCCGACTTGATCGACACCGCGGGCTGACGGGCGGCCAATCCAAATGCCCGGCCAATGGCCCTGGCAAAGTCAGGGTCGGACCCCGACTGCGGTCACGCGTCGGCCATCATCCCAACCGATCCCAAGGTGAACGCCGGGGAGTAGTTGTCGGTTGGATAATCCTCAGCCCCTATGGGCCGGGCGACTTCTTCCACCTTGGGGCCGACCTCTGAGGCCAGCGGCGCCAACGCATCGAGGTCGAATCCGTAGAGGTCGGCGGCGTTGGTGGACACCATCTGGGCCACATCGGCAGCGTCGCGTCCGGCAAAGGCCACCCGCAATGCCTCCATTGAGTGAGGCCACGTGCCCTCGTTGTGGGGATAGTCGTTGCCCCACATGATGTGGTGGACCGCGTCATCGCCCAACGATTCGATCTCACCGGCGCTGGGGAAGCTGGCACCAAATCGCACCTGGTCTCGGAAGGTCTGCCGTGTGGTCCGCTCCAGATGATCGGCCCCCGCGGCGTCGTGGTTGAGCTTCACCTGCTTGGCAAACCAGCCGATCATGGGGAGATCAGACTTGATCCAGCTCACCCCCTGTTCAGTGAGCACCAACTTGAGATCGCGGTAGCGGTCGAAGATGCCGCTTAGCAAGAACTGGGTGAGCGACCGCTTCGTCCAAAATAAGTACTCGGCCAACTCTATTGCGGCCCGACCGGAACCGGGGGCGTACATCGGCTTGTTTCCGCCGTGGGTGGTGATCGGGTAACCCACCTCGGCCGCGGCAGCCCACACTGGTTCCCAATGCTCTTCATAGAACTGGGGAAAAGTCCCGTCGGGAGGGGCAACCCGAACCAGCACGCCGCCGGTCATCACCCCGGTCTCCGCCATGGCCCGGACTTCGTCGGCCACCTCCTCGGGAAAAAACGGACTGGTCTGAATCAACCCGCGAACTCGGGCGGGGTCACTGGCACAATGGTCGGCCATCCAGCGGTTGTGAGCCTTGAAGCCCTCCCATTGGAGCTCGATCTCCCGGCGATCGTGCCCCCGCTCGAACACATTGAATGTGAACGGTGTATCGGTGTTGGGCAGGATGACTCCGGCTACCACGCCATCGGCGAACTGCTCGGCTCGGCGCTGTTCGTTGTCGAAGTTGTTCGGGTTGGTCTGGTCGCCATCGGACAACCACGCTGCGGCCCATGCATCGAACTCATCGTGCAGCGACGCTGGCAGGTACGGCCGGTAGTCGGCGAGCCGGCCCCCGCCATGGGTGTCGGCGCTCACCACGATGTAGCGCCCATTGTCAGTAATGCCGCGGATTGAAGCCGTGTCGCTCATTGCTCTGCCCCCTAGGGGCACGAGGATAGTTTCGCGTTGAGCAAAAAGGTGACCTGAGACCATGTCACGGTGTAGGAAACGAGGATGAGCACTCGCCCCAACATTTTGTGGGTGTCGTTTGAGGATTGCTCGCCGCGGTTCGGCTGCTACGGCGACCCGGTGGCCCGCACCCCCAACCTCGACCGGCTGGCCTCTGAGGGCGGCCTTTGGACCAAGGCTTTCACCACTGCGCCAGTGTGCGCGCCGTCGCGCAGCGCGGTAATCACCGGCATGCACCCGGTGACGCTCGGCACCCACCACATGCGAACCAACAGCGGCCCCCATCACGGCGGGAAGGGCGTCCCCCGCTACGAGGCGGTTGTCCCCCACTATGTGCGTTGCTTTCCCGAATACCTGAGGGCGGCCGGCTACTTCTGCACCAACCGCAACAAGACCGACTACCAGTTCATCCCGCCCATCACTGCCTGGGACTTGCCGGGCGGCCACTGGCGCGACCGGCCCGACCCCAACCAACCGTTCTTCTCGGTGTTCAACCTGGACGAAACCCACGAGATGGCGGGATGGGAGGGAAGCTTC
Source organism: Acidimicrobiia bacterium (assembly GCA_022821105.1). Taxonomy (GTDB): domain Bacteria; phylum Actinomycetota; class Acidimicrobiia; order Acidimicrobiales; family Bin134; genus Poriferisocius. The sequence continues at coordinate 2,181 of JAJEEH010000236.1, read as the reverse complement.
TTCGGCGACAACGACATCGATCTCGACTCCATCGAAGTGCCGCCCTACTTCCCCGACACCCCCCGGGTGCGGGAGTCGTTGGCTCGGGTGTACACCGCCATCGAGCACTGCGACCGGCGGCTGGGCGACCTTCTCGCCGAGCTCGACGAGGACGGATTGGCCGACTCCACCGCGGTGTTCGTGTGGACCGACCACGGCCCGCTGCCCCGGGGCAAGCGGTGGCCCTACGACAGCGGTATCCACAGCCCGCTCATCGTCCGCTGGCCGGGGATGATCGAGCCCGGGACCATCAGCGACGAGCTGGTGAGCACCATGGACTTGGGACCGACGGTGCTGTCAATTTGCGGTGCCGAAGTACCCCGGCACCTTCACGGCCGCCCGTTCCTCGGCCCAGATGCCCACGGTGGGCGCGACTACGTGTTCGTCTCCCGGGATCGCTACGACGAGATGTACGACACCGTGCGGGCCAGCCGGGACCAGCGGTTCAAGTACATCCGCCACTACGACCCCGCCCGGCCCTACATGATGTGGAACTCGTTTCGGAACAACCACCCCATCATGAAGGAGATGTGGCGGCTGTACGCGGCCGGCGAGCTCGAGGGCCCGCCAGCGCAGGCCATGGCCGACAAGCGGCCGGCTGAGGAGTTGTACGACACCGAAGCCGATCCTCACGAAATCAATAATCTGGCTGGCGACCCGGCCTATCGCGAAGTGCTGGAGCGCCACCGGATCGCTCTGGAGCAGTGGCAGCGCGAGGTGGGCGATCTGGGCATGGTGCCCGAGGACATGATGGTGGCCCAGATGTGGCCGGGAGGAGTGCAGCCCGCAACCGACGCCCCCAAGTTCATCGTTGTGGGCGGCGAACACCACGGCACCGAGGCCAGCCCCGAGGGCGGCACGTTCAAGGGCCCGGCCATCCTCCAGCTGCAAAGCAGCACCCAAGGGGCATCCATCGCCTACACACTCCAAGACGACCCCTTGCCCGACCCCCCCGCCGATCTCGACGCCCAGTTCGCCGCCGCGCTGGGCCACGACCCCCGAGGCGGCGAGCCCCCTCGCCGCCTGCTGTACCACGAACCCCTGCGGTTGCCGGTCGGTGAGACCACCATCAGAGCCGTCGCCCACCGCATCGGCTACCAGCGCAGCCCCGAGTCGGTAGCCACCTTCATCGTCGAATAAATGGCCCATACTGGAAGCACTTGGCGAAAGAAACACCTTCATGCGAATCCTTTACATCGACATCGACACCCTGCGGGCTGATCACCTGGGGTGCGCGGGTTATCTCCGCAACACCACCCCGAACATCGACGCGCTGGCCGCCGAGGGGGTGCGATTTTCCAACGTCTATGCGTCGGACGTGCCCTGCCTGCCGAGTCGCACCGCCTTGATCACCGGGATGTTCGGGATTCGCAACGGGGTGGCCAACCACGGGGGAATGGCCGCCGACCTGCGGCCCCAGGGACCGGAGCGCAGCTTCTTCTCGTCGATCGCAGCCAACTCCTGGGCGTCGCGCTTCTACTGGTCGGGGTACCACACCGCTTCGATTTCCAGCTTTCCTTTCCGCCACTCGGCCACTTGGTGGAACAGCGGCTTCATGGAGTCGATGAACCTGATGCGGGGCTTCGGCGGGGAGCGGGCCGACCAAGTGCTGCCCGGAGCGCTGCGCTGGCTCAACGACAACGCCGCCCAGGAAGACTGGTTCCTCCACGTACACCTTTGGGATCCCCACACCCCCTACAACACCCCCGAGGAGTACGGAAACCCGTTCGAGGGCGATCCGGCCCCGGCCTGGCACACCGAGGAGGTGCGGGCCCGCAACTGGCCGCTGGCCGGGCCGCATTCCGCTCAGGAACCCTGGGGGTTCAAACCCGACGAGTGGGGCCCGCCCCCGCCCCGCCAGCCTTGGAACCTGTCCACCATGGACGAGGTGAAGCAGACCTTCGACGGTTACGACACCGGCATCCGCTACGCCGACGATGCGGTGGGAACGCTGGTCAACACACTGGCCGACCACGGCGTTCTGGACGACACCGCCATCCTGGTCTCCTCCGACCACGGCGAGGCGTTCGGCGAGCTGGGGGTGTACGCCGACCACCAGGGGGCCGACGAGGCCACCTGCCACATCCCCTCAGTGCTGCGCTGGCCGGGAATCGAGCCCCAGGTCCACGAGGGGCTGCTCTA
>JAJEEH010000047.1 GCA_022821105.1 Acidimicrobiia bacterium | reverse complement strand
AGGTGCTCGATGTCGTACTCGGCAGCGTCATCGGACACCCCGACGATGCCGCCTAGGAAGGTGTCGACCTGCTCTTCGTCCATCTCGTCGGAGTCGGTAGCGATCCAGTCGGCTAGGGCGTCGCCGGTGGCCACCCGGCCGTTGTCGAGTAGCGACAGAAAGGCGTCGTGACTCTTGGCCATCCGCTCACAGGTCTCAGCGAAGGCGTAGGGCGAAGACTCGAACCGCTTCAGCAATCCAGATCGCAATAGTCCGGCGAGCTGCTTCTCGTAAGCGTCTTCCTCGCGGTCTAGGCGGAACTGCGATGGCGAATACCGAGCCATGGTGAGCACACCAGGATCTTCGACGCTGGCATCAGGATCGAGCGCGTGGGCGAACCTGTCGAAGAAACCGGGCATTACCTCGTCGAGGTTGTAGTCCACCTTGTGGACCCGGGGCGTGGGGAAAACGATCTGCTGTTCCTGCCCGCCGACCTTGATGGTGTCGTTGGGGTAGAACCGTTTGACGAATGTCCTGGTGCGGCGAACCGCCACCGCGTCTAGCACGTCGAAGAGGTGCTCGGGCGTGAGGTCGTCGGGGTTGAGAGCCATCGCATTGGCGAAGTGGTCGCGCAGCGAGCGGATACCGGCATTGGCAAAGACAGCATCGTTGCGCAGGAAGTAGCCCAGAAGGTGATACAAGTCCCACAAGCTGTTATTCACCGGGGTAGCGGTGAGCATCACCAGTTCCTTGGGCGGCGAACCGGCCAAAAGCTGGCGCAGCGCGTGGGCCCGCTGGGTGCCGGGGTTGCGGAGATTGTGGGCCTCGTCGATCACCACCATGGCGTATTCGTTGATGTCGGCTCTCAGCTTGATGGCATCTTTGTGTTCGGGGTTCAGACGACCGTCGGCCATCAGCTCCTCGTAGGACACGAGCTCCACCGCCAGCAGGTGCTCATGGATGAACGCCCGCCACGGCCCGTCGCGCAGCGTGGCCGGGGTGATCACCAACACCCGCTGACGGCGATCTTGCACCGCCTCCCGGATCAGCTCCCCAGCCAAGAATGTCTTGCCCAAGCCCACCTCGTCAGCAATGAGGACCCCGTTGCGCTCATCCAAGATGCGCCGGGCCCGCCACAGCCCATCGGACTGGAAATTGGTGAGGTGGATCTGCGGGGCTCCTTCGGCGGCCGCCTCGGCCTCAAGTTCCTCGCCGTAGAACTCCCACAGCATCCGCAGATACACGAGTTGAGGGGAGTGAGGCTCGAACCGAGCCTCGAACAGCGAGGCCAAGTCGTATTCCTCGGCTTCGGCCCACAGTTCGTCGAACCAGTCCTTCACCTGGCCCACCACATGGGGCGAGTAATTGCCGAGGTTCAGCTCCAAGTTGGTGGCCAACCCCGCATAGGTGAAGTTGGACGACCCGGCCACCACCCCGTGGGAGCGATCCCCCACCAAAAAGGCTTTGCCGTGCAGGAACCGCCCCTCTAGGCGGCGCACTTGAACATTCTCCGAACGCAGCCACTTCACCAATCGACGAGTGGAAGCATCAACCTCAAACGTGAACCCGAGATGGTCCCGCTCAACGAGCAGATTCTGCTCATGGCCCTCCAGAGCCTGACGCAACCGAGTGCGGGCCGCCCGTTGCGGATTGGCCGATTCAGTCCGCAGCGCTCGCCGGCGGTTCTCCGGAGGGGTCGGCTCTGCTCCCAGCAACAGCCGAACGCCAGTGACCTGATCCAGCGAATCGGCCAGCAGCGAGTATCCGCCCACGTTGAAATAGGCAGTGGCAACGTCCAAGCAGGCTCCGCCCACGAACCCAGTTGCGGCATGCGAAATGAACCCGTTCAACGCCCCCGCAACCGTGTCCTGGCCTCGGTTAACGGCCAGCTCCGGCTTCTCAACTGCGTTCATGCCAGTCCAGTGCTGTCGATGACGGAAACTTACTGAAATAAAATAAAACGGTTGACGGGGCCGCGACCGCCGCTATGCTGGCAGTCATGGCCGAACCCGGGACCCCGCCAAGCGACTCCCCCTCCACTTTTCGAGAGGCTCTCGACAGCGCCACCGACTTTGTCGACCTGCTCAACAAACTGGCTGACATTGAGCACGACGGACCCGACCTCGTAGAGGTTCTTGAGGCTGAGCGGCACGGCGGAGGATGGGTACCCGAACACACGCATCCCATGGAATGACCGCAACGGAAAAGGTGGTTCTCGACTCTTGGCCGGTTGTCGAGGCTGCCAATGGATCGCGACACGCCATCTCTGAAATTGGTTCTCTGATCTCTGAGCAGACTCCGGTGATGAGCGCGGTGAACTACGCCGAGGTCTACAGTGCCGTCCTCATAGTTCAAGGAGTGTTGGAGGCCCGAGACACAATTGGGCTTCTTCGACAGGTAGTCGAACTCGAATTGCCCGACTACGAGCGGATTATGCAGGCCGCCCACCTCAAGTCGTTCTATTACCTCGCCCTGGGAGACGGCTTCGCAGCAGCCACGGCCCTGCATCATGGCGCCGAACTATGGACCGGCGACGCCGAGTTGCTTTTCGACGGTACTCCATGGCGAGTGCGAGACCTTCGCTCTAACGATGGAGCCAGCCCCCCAGTCACCAGAAAGGAAAAAGCCGGGAAGATTGGGCGAAGAGCGAGAGCGTACGGGCGACCAGCCAACGAGCCCGACATCTCACTGGCCGACCTCATGGGGTTCCTAGATGGGTCTCTCGGAGTAGTCGATAGGCACCAGAGATAGAAGGCAGTCATCCATCGAGCCTTCTGAAGTGGGCGAGGACGGCGGCGTGGCGCTCGGAGTAGTCGACGGTTTCGCTGAAGGTGTCGTAGACCACGGCTAAATCGCCTTCATCGAGGCCGTAGAGGTGGGCGACGCATGCGTCAAGCTCGCAAATGAGCTCTTGTTTGACCACCTCGTCATTGGCCGACCCCACCGGCACCCCCACCTCGGCTGCCCATTCCGCGAACCGCTCGTCCACTGCAGCGAGGCGACCGGCGATTTCGACTACACGGGCTCCAACCGTGTCTTCTTCAAGATCAACTTCCGGAATCGGAAGATTGTTGAAGATGTGGAAGTTGAAATTCAGTTCAACGACTCGGCGGGCGTACCAGTCCAAGATCATGGACGAGAGCAATCCCAGCAAGTAGGCCTCGTCTCGCCTTGTGCCTTTGGGCCACAGCACGTACTGAGCGGCGTCAGTCAATACCGCTTGACCAGGGATCAATGCAGGGATGACCGTACGAGTGTTGGTGGGATTGGTGACTTTCCGAAAGGCAATTCGTGGACTGAGGCAGGAAAGAGTCCCTGGATCCTCAATGTGCTCCAGCGCAAACTCGGCAAAAGGTGACCGCGGCGTTCTGTTCTGCCTAATGCGCTTGTCTTGAAGGTGAGCAGTTATCTCACTTGCTTCTGCTGAGGCGTAGTACTCGCCGGTATCTGGGTTCCAGATCGCAAACGATGCACCCTTGTAGACGGGCCACTTCTCCGGTTGAGCACTCAAGGCTGAAACTCCTCCGTCAAGGACGAACCACTTCTTGTCATTTGTGGCGTCGAACTCTCGATGCGGGCGGACTATCCACCCTCGAGACTGAATCGGTGCTAGGCGGCGTTGGTGTGGAGTTCCACGAACGGGCGGAATTTCCGCCGTCGAGTATGAATCGGTGCTTGTCGATTGTTGAGTTGAGGTCGCCCTGAAGCGGTCTGACCCTCCAAGGTCGGTCGGTCGGACGGACGGACGGACGGACGGACGGACGGACCTGAGGCCACCTCATCATCCCCTATGGGATCGGGCGGTTGGTTGCCACCGAGTGTGGGGTGGGCTCTGAGCTTACGGAACAGGGTCAGGGATCCGGGGTGGGCTGGTAATTGAGGGAAACTGGCGTCGTCCGACCAAGAGACGAACTCGGCCGCCGGAACACTCTCCGATCCGGTCTTCTTGTTGGTCTGATATACGGTCCACCCCGAGTAAGGGCCGCCTAGCGTCACGTTGTCCAGGCGCTCTTTGCCCTTGCGGATCGAGCACAGCAATACTGTCCACTGGCCATGCACGTCGTCGAACACCCAGCCGCCATTGTTTAGGAGCACGGTCACGTCGCTGAACGCTCCTTCTGCCAGCACCGCCTTCCTCCAGTGCTCTGATCCCTTGGTCTGAAGGGCGGTGCGGGGTAGCACTATCCCGATTCGACCGGTGGCCTGTCGAATGAGATGCCAATTGCGCCACGCGAACGCCTTGTACAAGTCGGTGCGGCCTGATCCGAGATCGGGAAAGGCCTTGCGCAAGACTGTTCGCATCTCTTCGGCGTCTTCTAGCTCTTGTTCAAATGCGGCTTCGAGATCGGGCCTGGTCCGCCGAAATCGAGCGATCTCGTCGTTCATCTGCTTGATGGGCAAGGCTCTGATACGGGGCAAGTAGGTGCCCCACCAGACTTGCTCTTGAACCACCACCTGCTCCCAAGGATGGTTGACGATCAGGCAGTCGAAGCCGGGATTGTCCCGAATGAACACCTCGGGAAACGCCGTCGGGAAGTGGGCAGGCTGCAATTTGGCCACCTGCTCGGCGACCGCGGGTCGCTGTGCCAAGCGAGTGAATGCGTCCACTTCGAATTTCTCTGGAAGCGGGCTATCTCCAGCGCGATGAGCGGTGATCACGTCGAATATCGCTTGCGGGCCGGCCACCGCAGCTTGGGCTTCCAAATGTGCCGCCCGGGCCTCGTCTATTTCCCGCTTTGTGGCATCCGACGTGCGGGCCAGCCGCCCGAGGGCACTCTTTGAGGCCGACAACAAGTCTTCGATCTGGCTACGGAACAAGCTCGGAACCTGGGGATCAGCATCGGGCTCCAATGCCGCCACCACCTCGTCGAGGGTTCCCACCCCCGTGAGGCTGTCGCCTTGGACGAGGTTGTGGTCTAGAAATGAGAGGGGCAGACCGGGGACAAAGGTGTGGACCCAGATGGCGAGACGGGCGAGCTCCACAGCCACTCGGTTCTTGTCCACGCCGTAGACGCAGTGGCGGGCCACTTGGCGGCGCAGCAGGGAACCGGATTCGATCGGCACGCCGTCGGCCAGTTCGCCCAGGGCTTCGAGGGCTGTCGTGCGCAGACGGTTTAGTTCTGCGGTCACGGCGGCAACTGGGTGGAGGGTTAGCCAAGCCGACAAGCGGGCCTCGATGCGATCGACGGCGGCCACCAGGAAGTGGGCCGAGCCCATGGCGATGTCGGCGCAGCGGAAATCGAAGAACGCTTCAGCCACCGCGGCGTCGTCGCCCCGTTCTCGGAGTTCGTCGAGCCGGGCGATGTGGTCGTCGAGGGCGGGTTCCAGGGCATTGTCAAGCAAGTGTTCAACGGCGAAAGGCTTGGTGAAGTAGGAGCCGGTGGCCTTACGCACCCCGGAGCGGTTGTGGAAGTACACCGCACCGGCCTCCACCACCGTCTCTTCGTCCCCGTCCGCAGGTACGTACTGTTCTTTGCCCTTGATGGTCTTGATGGCGAGGTCGTCTTGGGCCACCGACAGTTTCGACTCCAAAAGACCCTCGTAGATGGTGCCGAACTCCCTTACGGAAAGCGACCGGAAATCCACCGGCCCCACCCCTTCGGGACTTTGGTCCACCAGCACCGCGGAGAGAGCGGGACCGAACTCGGCGTTGGTCAGGCTGATGTCGGCGATGGCCGCCCCCGAAGGGCTCACCTCAGGATCGGCGGAGAACAAGCCGCCGTTGTAAGCAGGCACCCCCCAGTCGGCATTGCCGTGGTTGACGGCATCCCAAAGCTGGTTCACGTCGTCCCACAGATCGGTGGCCTGCTCGTCATAGTCAGCACGGCCCAGGCGGCGATCATCGGCCAGCAGCCGGGCTATGTGTGACAGCGAGTGGTCGGCGTAGCGCCCGTTGGTGCGATAGGGCAGCAGGTCTTTGTCCTCGGCATAGGCCACAAACAGCAGCCGGAACAGAATCACCATCACCTGCTCGTAGGCATCGGCCAAATCGCTCTCGCCCAAATCGTCTCCGTGTCGATCACGTGACAGCCGGGAGGCCACCGCGTTGGCCAGCGCCGGAACCGTCTGGTGGTACACCCGCTCTCGCAGTCGCACGGCCAACTCGGCGACGAAATCGGCCGAGTGCTCGAGAATCTGATCGAGGGTTCCGTTGTCGGCCAGCGCATCGGCCGAGAACAGCAGGTGCAAGTAGCCGGCCAACTCGTTGGGAACCAGCGACAGGTTCAGTTCCACGAAAGTCTCGGCCCGGCCCTTGCGGCCCACCCCGGTGTCGGGGCGGGCAGCGTAGAGGCGGATCTCCGATGACCGGGTGAGGATCACCCAATCCACCCGGTGCTGGTCGGCGAGAGCCAGGGCCCTCGACACCGGGGAGGTGCTGTCGAACCGGTTCGACGGCGCCTCGAAGGGCTCGTCCTCATCACAGAACACGGCAACGGCGTGGTTTCGGCCATCGATGGTGAGCATGGAGGCGTTGGTGGCCAGCGTCTGGATGTGGAACCCCAAGCCCTCGACCAGTCGTCGGCCCCGACGCCCCAGAAGCGCCAGTGACTTGTGGCTGGCGGTCGGCCAGTCTGTTCGATCCGGTACGCCGGCCCTGAGTTCTTGGGTGGCCAACAGGCCCACGTTGCGGAGCCCGGGGAAGGGAGACTCCAACTCGGGCATGGCCGCCAACAGGAACCGGGTGGCAGCGTGGTGGTTGGGCTCGCTCAGCGCCACCTCGGCAAGACGCTCAGCCTGCGACACTTCGAGGTCGTGGTGAACAACCGGCGGCTCCCCCACCGGCCCGCACAGCGACACCCGCTGGCCCTCAGCAGTGGGATAGAACGCCACCAGCAACACCGGGCTGGCCCGACCTGCCCGCCTCTTTGACCACCCATCGCGCAGTTCGGCTGCCCTGGGCTTGCCTGATGCTCGAACCAGCGTCACCTCCAACCCGCTGGGAGCATCTTGAACGAACACCCCCATTGGAATCAGCGCAGGAGGAAAGCCAGCTGGTGGTGCCCAACTGGTGGGGTCTCGATCAAGGAGGAAGTTGTCCATTTGCGGGGAAGGAAAGCTCTGTCAGGAGATTGAGAGCTAGGTGAATTTCTATTGCCTAACTTTGGCTCGTTCAACTAATTCGGCGTACTAGCAGATACTGTCACTGGCATCGATAGGCTAGATACATGGAATTTGGGCTGCTGGCCAGGGGAAAGGCTGGCGCTGGCGTGTATGTCGACGCAGTGGAAGCTGACGAATTGGACGACGCTTCCCTTAGCATCTGGCTGCGCTAACCCGGCCAGAAGAGTTTCTGAGGCTCCAAACGCAAGCGAATTTGGGCAGCACTGTGGCCAAACGACCTCCGAGAGCGAATCGGCTCCCATCCATGGAGATCCCACCTCAGCCAGATTTGCCTGAGTTGCCCCCACCTAGAGAACGGCGTCAACCAACTACGGTGATTAGCCACGTCCCCTCCTCTGACCCCTCGATCAGCGCTCAGATCGTGCAACGAGAGACCCGAAGGGAATCGAACGGGCAACTTGTAGACTTTGCGGTGATTCTCCAGGTCAGCAGAAACGGCAACGACTGGGACGATCTTGTGAGGATCGACACCGCCCACCGAGTTGTGCACGTCCACCGACCAGAGGCCGGGGGCGATGTGCACGACACCACTCTTGTACCTCGAGAGTGCCGCCGCGACATTGATCTGGCCTGGGAATGGGCTAAGAATTACGCTTGGGACCAAGCCACGAGGGAGATCATGTGATGAACGAGATTGCCCTGCGACATCTCATTGGCCGGATGGCCTCTCTGAGCGGCCCTGATGATCACCTCATCGAATGGGCAGCGCGAGCAGGAGAAGACCTGCTCATCGTGCCCGTTCTTCCGAACGACGGTCTCAACGAGTCCATCTCAGTCATCCACAGCAAGGGCCTCCGATCTGGAGTGCTCGTTACGGCCACTCCACCCCAGAAGAAGAACGAGCTGGTGCTCAGTTGGATTGCTGTCGAATCTGCAACTGGCCAAGACGACGGAGACGATCTACCTACAACCCCGTCAACCACGGTTGGGGATCTGCTTCGCATCCTGCAACCAGGGTCATCTATGACCATCCGCTGCGGAAGCGAAGAATTCGTCTTTCAGCCGAAAACATCCCAACAACAGATCACCGACAAACAAGCGGTGAAGTCACTCCGCAAAGCCATCTCGGCCTAACGATTCGCCTGCCGCAAGAACCCGCCGCTCAGTCATGCGCGAACAGGGAATTAGCTGATCAACTCAGCGAGGGCATCGACGTGGTGGCGCCACTCTTGGGGGGAGAGGGCTAGGGGGACTAGGAGG
>JAJEEH010000079.1 GCA_022821105.1 Acidimicrobiia bacterium | reverse complement strand
CTTGGCCCCCTCAGTGGAGAGCTGGTCGAGGGCCACGCCGAGGAACTCCACAAACATGATCTCCACCACCGGGCGCAACCCGGTGGCCGCGGCCCCTACCGCCGCGCCCAAAAAACCCATCTCGGAGATCGGCGTGTCTCGCACCCGCAGCGGGCCGAACTCTTCTAGAAGCCCGGCCGACGTCTTGAACGGCCCCTCGGCTACGGCGATGTCTTCTCCCAACACGATCACGTCGGGATCAGAGCGCATCTCATCGGCGATGGCTGCCGAGATGGCCTGGTTCATTCTCATTCTGGGCATGGGTGCCTTTCGGTTGCGAACTTGCCTAGCCAATCCACAGACTGGGCCACGATCTCGTGCTCTGACCAGCCAGAGGCCATGTCGGCCACTTCTACGCAGGCGAGCCCGTCAAATCCGGCCGCTTCCATCAACTCCAGGGTGCCGGCAATGTCCAAGTCGCCGAGACCGAGGGGCACCCCGGGCCAGTGGCCCCCGGGCTCGTTGGGCGTGGACGACCGGAGATCCAGGTCTTTGACGTGGATCATCTTGGTGTGGGGGGCCAGAGCAGTCGCGGCGGCCAATAGGTCTTCGCCGATGCGAACCACATTGGCGCTGTCGAACACCACGCCCAGCCGGGGGCTGGCCACCTGCTCGACGAGGCGGCCAACAGAGGCGGTGGTGAGATCGCAGTGGGTTTCGACGGCCACGTCCAGGCCGCGCTGTTCGGCTCGGTCGGTGATCTCGGTTACCTGGGGGACCAACCGGCGGAGCACCTCGGTTTCGCTCTCCTGGCCGAAATGACGGGTTATGCCCACCACGATGCGGAGCAGCCCGCACCCCAGCTCAGCGGCCTGATCCACCGCAGCGAGCGCATCGGCAAACGCCTCGGTATCGAGGCCCATCGCCAGCCCGTCTGGGTGGCCCCAGGCCAGCACCCGCTCGAAGCCGTGCTGGTCGAGGCGCTGGCGAAGCGATGCCACTTCGGCGTCAGCGTCGCCGTCCAAGAAGCAGGTCTCCAGCGACACCCCATCGACGCCCAGTTCGGAACAGCGGTTCAAGAAGTCGTCGGTAGTCCAGCGCTGGTCGGCAGGGGACTCGCCCTCCCTCAGCTCTCCGAAGTACCTGTGAAACGAGTAGCTGTCAACACCTACGCGCCAGCTGTTTTCCCTTATGCGCAAGCTGGGTTCCCCTATACGCAAGCTGGTCTCAATCGCCGACGCGCACGACGCTGCCCGACTGGGCGCTGCGCTCGGCGGCGGCCACTACCTCAACCGTTCGGGCGCCCAGATCGGCGGGCGATAGGTTGGCCGCATCCCGACCTTGGGCCAGGTCTACCAGCGTGTTGGGAGGCCCATCGCAGGAGTAGAGGCCGGCGTGGCGGGGCAGGTCAACCTTTTGGTCGAGGCCGTCGTTGCGGTACAGCCAAAGAAAATCCCGCTCCAGGTCGGCGATGAGCTGTCCCTCGGAGCCGTAGAGGCGCACTAGCAGCTGGTGGCGGGGCCACGGTTCGTCGGGGTCGTCGATGGCGTTGGCGGGACCGGGGCAGCTTGCGCCGCTGATCGATCCGGTGGCCCCGGAGGCATAGCGCAACGAGATGGCGTCGTGGAGGTCTACCCGCGCCCCCAGGTTGTTCATGAAGGCGAACACCTCTTGGGCCCGATCGCCGGTCAGCCACATGGCCAGGCCCATGGCGTGGGAGATCTGGGCCGGGGCGTAACCGCCACCCGACAAGGCGGGGTCGGTCCACGTGGCGGCTTCGGGCGCGAAGCCCTCGGCCGAACCCTCGTATCCGCCTCCGCCGGTGGAGGTGAGCAGCTCGCGGGTTCCCGACGCCATGGACACCATGACGTGCTCCACCTGGCCCACGCCGCCCTCTTCGTCCATGAGCCTCTTGGCCTCCATGCCCAGCGGCCCGTAGTTCCAGCCGAAGGAGATCACCAGATTTCGGCCCAGCTCCTCGGCGGTGCGGTGGAGGTCCCAGGCGTCGGCGGGCTCCACGGTGAAGGGCTTCTCGCAGAGCACGTCTGCGCCTGCCTCCATAGCTGCCTTGGCGTGCTCATGGTGGAGGCCGGAGGGGCTGGCCACCACCACGGCATCGAGGCCCTGGTCGAGGGCATCTCGATAGTCTTCGCTCAGGTGGGAGAAGCCGAACCGCTCGCCGATCGACTCCAATGCGTCGCGTCCCTTGCGCACGGCCGACACCAGTTCCACGTCGTCGCGCGCCGCTAGAACGGGTATGTGGTTGCTGATCGCCCAAGACCCCGCGCCGATGACACCGACACGGACCTTTTTCTCGTTCGCCGTCATGTCGCCTCCTGAAAAGAGCCGGTAACGTTTCCAGCCTAGGAACCGAGCAGAGGAGCCTGCAAAGCGATGACGGATATCTCGAACTCTGAAGTCGGGTATGGGGGTGTGGCCGGGCGGATCGCGGCGGTGACCGGTGCGGCGCAAGGAATCGGAAGGGCGGTGGCCGAAGCGCTGCTAGCCGGCGGGGCCCGGGTTGCCCTCCTAGATGTGCGGGCACCCGAAGACCGGTCGGCGCTAGACCAAGCCGACAACACCATGTTCGCCGAATGCGATGTGACCAGCGAGGCTTCGGTGGATGCGGCCTTCTCCCTGGTGGAAGCAGCATGGGGACCGGTGGACATCCTGGTGAACAATGCCGGGATATTCGCCATCCAGCCTCTGGAGGAGACCGATCTGGGTGATTGGGAGCAGATGATGGCGGTAAACCTCACCGGGTGCTTTCTGTGCAGCAAGCGGGTGCTGCCCAAGATGCGGGAGCGGGGGTGGGGCCGGGTCATCTCCATCGGGTCGAGTGCGGGCAAGACCGGCGGGTCCAAGAACGCCGCGGCCTACGGCGCGTCCAAAGCCGGGGTGATGGCCTTGGCCAAGGCCATCGCCACCGAATACGCCCCGTTCGGGATCACCTCCAATGCGCTGGCCCCTGCCCTCATCAACACCGACATGGTGGCCGGGATCGCCGATCTGGCCGACCGTATCCCGGTTGGGCGTCTGGGTCGACCGACCGATGTGGCCCAAGCGGCGCTGTTCCTGGCCGGCGAGCAGGCCGAGTTCATCACCGGCGAAGTGATGGACGTTAACGGCGGCTTCCTCATCGACTGACGGGCGACGGGCTAGGAGGGAGAGGAGACCTCGCCCGCGGTTGTCGCTGGAAACGTTTCGCAGCTACCGGGTAACTTGCCCGCCATGGAGCGTGCCTGTTTTACCTTCGAGATCTACCCGGACATGGCGGATGAGTACAAAAAGCGCCATGACGAGATCTGGCCGGAGCTTGTCGAGCTCATCCAGACCGCCGGTTTGAAGAACTACACCCTGTTTCGACGGGGCACACAGGTGATCGCCTACGTGGAGTGCCATCCCGATGTGGAGACCGCGTTCGCCAAGGTGGGCGAGTCGGAGGTCAACGCCCGCTGGTCGAAGTGGTTCGAGGAAGTGATCGTGAGCCTGGCCGACGACGACGGCAACCTGTACTGGGCCGACGAGGTGTGGCACCAGGATTGACCTCCTGAAGGTCGACCTCCTGGTGAGCCCTTCACCAGGTGGCTGAGATCAACTCCACGCTGGTCTCCACCAAGATCCGCTCGCTTTGGGGCGCGATCTGCTCGACCAGCCCGTAGGAGTGATGGGCGTAATCGCATTCATACCCGCCGTCGGGATACTCCGCGGCCGGGGGCATGTAGGTGAGCACGCCGTTGGTGTAGGCCGAGAACAGCGTGGTGGGGGCCGCTGAGCGCTGCTTCACCTCGATGGACAGCTCTGAGAACGCCTCTCCGGGCATGGTGGCGATCACCGTGTCGCCGATCCTCAAAGCCTGGAGGAAGGCCGGGACGCTGGGGGCCACCTCGCCCTGGCGCATCTGGTCGATGGCGTCCTCGGCCCAGTTGAGGTGGTACTCGATGGGGTTGAGGGCGGCCTGGTCGGCGCCCGCCTGGCGAGCCTCGTCGAGTTCGCGCTGATAGCCGTCGCGCTCGGCTTCCAGGTCGGCCAGCGACGGCAGCGGCTTGAGCGGGAGCTCCACCATGCGTCCCACCGCGGCCAACTCCTGATCGGGCTGGGGCTCGACGGCCACCCGCCGATGCAGGGTGATCGGGGTGACCGAGCCGTAGTCGATCCGCTCCAACCGCCGTTCGATCGGGTCGATCTGCTCGAGCACGTGCAGCACCTCCACCCCCAGCTTGCGCCCGAAGGCCTGTTCGGGCCCGGGATGGTCGAAAAAGCCCTCCAACGGGAGCAGATTGCCGCAACCCCCCTGCAAGAACAGGCAGGTGGCGCCGGTCACCTGCTCCACCAGATCGCGCATGGGGCCGGGAAAGTCGGGGTTCACCCCCGGATCCTCGGGGCCGACCACCACCGGATGGCAGGCGTAGTTCACCACCACCGCCAGTGTCGTGCCGTCCAGTCGGTCGATTCGCAGCACTCCCACGTCGCGGTCCACCGGCTTGTCGGGATTCCACCCGAGGATCACCCGGCCCTCGGCGTTCTTCTCCCGCCGGTTGACGGCCAAGTCCACCGTGCCGACCCCGCCGGCCGCCCGCACCGGTTCCATGCAGCCAGCAGCCTGAGTTGCCGCGGCGGCGAGCTGTTGGGGGAAGGAGTCGATGAACTCGCGTTCGTTGGCCGAGCGCTCTCGCTGGCGTCCGCCGATCTTCACGCCGTGGGCGTGGGTGGTGGGCCCGCCGTGGGTGTGGCTGACGCTGATCATCACATGGTCGGCCGAGGTGCCGAGCGCGTCGGCGATCTCGGCTCGCAGCCGGTCGGCGTGGGCGGGCAGCAGGAACGGCACGTCGGCGGCAATTACCACCGCGGTGGTGGAACCCGAGCCCAGGGCCAGCGCGGTGGCGGTCAGCGGTGCCCTTATGTGCCGGGCCGGTTCCGCTCGACGGGAATAGCCGACCACGTCGATGGGGACCGACGGGGTGATGTCCACACGGGCGATGCCGGCGGTGAGCATGAGGGCATTGTGCCAGAATCGTTTCCAGCATGCTGGGCCTCTAGGCGAGGCAGGGAAGGGATTGCAGTGAGGATTGGTCAGCTCTCGGTGTACTTCGGGCTCTTCGACGAG
>JAJEEH010000020.1 GCA_022821105.1 Acidimicrobiia bacterium | reverse complement strand
CGAAGTCCATCATCACACCGACGAAGTTGGTCACGGTGGCTCCGCACTCTTGCACCTGCTCAAGCCACTGGCTGGCCGAGAACCGCTCTTGGAGCACGTAGCGGGCCCCGGCGACCAGCGCCGGATAGGCGGCCAGGAAGTTCGAGTTGCCATGGAACAGCGGCCCGCACGACATGTAGGTGTCGGCGTCGGTCAGCCGGGTGAGCGACACGCACTCGTCGGCGAACAAGTGCATGTGGGCGTGGGGCATCATCACCCCCTTGGACAGCCCGGTGGTGCCCGACGTGAAGAAAACCGACCCCAGGTCCCGGTACGACACCTCGGGCAGGGTCTGGTCGGCGCTGTCATCGCTCAGCAAGTTGTCCCAATTGCGCCACCGGAGGCCGGCCTCGTCCAGCACTCGCCCGCCCTTGGCGATCTCGCCGGCGTCGCCCAGCAGGTAGAAGCAGCCGATGGTGCTTGTCGCCTCGGGCAGTTCGGTGAACCGGTCGGCATAGTCGGCGTGGATCACCGCGGCAGACGGCGACACCGTGGCGGTCTGGTGCTCGAGGAATGAACCCCGGTAGGCGGTGTTGATCGGCACCTCGGCCATCCCGGCCAGCGCCGATCCGAGCCAGCTCCAGATGTAGGCCGCCGAGTTGGGCGCCATGATCAACAGCCGGTCGCCGGGTGCGGCCCCGCCGGCCAGCAGCCCCCGTCCCACCCGCTGGGCCATGTCGTAGCTCTGGGCGTAGGTGAACCGCTCCCCGGTCCAGCCCACCTCCAGGTAGGTCTTGTCGCCATGGGTGCGGGCCCGCTCGGCTAGCACCGCCGGTGCGCTCCACAGCGCCTTGTCTTCAAAAGTGGGCCGGTACTGGTCGTAGTAGCGGGTCATGGCACAGGCCTGTGGTCCGGGTAGCGCCAGCTCATCGGGCGGTTCTCGGGGGGAACTCCGGGCGGCGCTTCTCCATGAAGGCGGTGGCACCCTCGATCATGTCGGGCGACCCGATGGCCTGGGCCAGCATCCCCAGGCCTGAGGCCATGTTGTCTCTGAGCTGGTTCCAGTACACGTTGGAGCTGATCTTGGCCGCCTCCAGGTAGCGGGGGCTCATCTTCAGCAGCTCCTCGCACCACCGCTCGACTTCGTCTTCCAGCTCATCGTCGGGCACCACCGCGTTGATCCACCCCATCTCGCAGGCCTGCTCCGCGGTGTACTTGCGGCACAGGAAGGCCACCTCCTTGGCCCGCTTCTCCCCGATGGTCATGGCCAAAAGGTTGGTGCCTCCCAGCACCGGGGCGCTGCCCACCTTGACCCCGGTCTGGCCCAGCTCGGCCGACGCAGCGGCAATGGCGAAGTCGCAAGCCACCACCAGCTCGTTGCCGCCCCCGAAGGCGGGGCCGTTCACCGCGGCGATCACCGGCATGGGGGCGTTGCGGATGGCGTCGAACAGCTCCAGCGAGCCGTAGAACATCGTCCGCAGCTCGTAGAAGTTCGCCTCGGCCAAATTGGCCAGGTAGCCCCCGGCGCAGAATGCCCGGCCTTGCCCGGTGATCACCACCACCCCGGCGTCGACGTTCTCCCGGAAGGCGGCGATGATCTCGTCGATGGTGGTGCGGTCATAGGAGTTCAACCGCTCGGGCCGGTTCAGCCGCAGCCAGACGACTCGGTCGTTTCGCTCAACGATGATGTCGCTCACGGTGGTGTCCTTTCCCCGTACCGCATACTGTCCAGCATCGTATGGCGTTCGAGCTTGGCCCTGACATCCTGGCCATCCAGCAGGAGGCCCGGGCGGTGGCCCGCCAAGTGGAGGCGTTCGCCGCGGAAGCCGACGAGTGCAGCCACGTCCACCAGCCCACCCTCGATGTGCTGCGGGCCAGCGACCTGTGCTCGCTCATGGTGCCCGCAGCCCATGGCGGTCGCCACGAGAAAGTGGATCCGCTGGCGGTGTGCGTGGCTCGAGAGGCGCTCATGCGGGCCTCCTCGCACTTGGACTCGCTGTTCGCCCTCCAGGGCATCGGCAGCTACGCCATCGCGGTGGCCGGCACCGACGAGCAGCGGGAAGAGTGGCTGCCCCGAGTGGCCAGCGCTGAGGTACTGGCTGCGTTGGCCCTCACCGAGCCGGTGGCCGGATCCGATCTGCGGGGAATCGAGACCACGCTGGTAGACGACGGCGACGAAGTGGAGCTGAACGGGGTGAAGTCGTTCATCTCCAACGGGGGAGCGGCCGGCTTCTACACCACCATGGCCAAAGAGGAGAACCGGTTCTCGCTGGTGCTGGTGCCTGCCGATGCCCCGGGAGTCTCCATCGAGCCCTCCCCGGAGATCATCGCCCCCCATGTGCTGGGCGAGGTGACATTCGACCGGGTGCGCCTGCCCGCCTCCGCCCGACTGGGCGAACCCGGCGCCGGGTTCCGCCACGTGCTGGCCACCCTGTCGGTGTTCCGCATCTCGGTGGCCGGAGCCGCCGTTGGGCTCATGGACGGTGCCTTGACCTGTGCCGCCAACCACGCCGCTAACCGAGAGCAGTTCGGACGGCCGCTGGTGCGGCTGGGGCCGGTGGCCGGGCTGTTGGCCGACTCCTGGGCCGAGCTGGAGGCTACCCGTCTGCTGGCCTACGCCACCGCCGAGGCCGCCCGGGAGGATCCGTCGGCCCACCTCGACCGGTCGTCGCTGGCCAAGCTGGCCGCCACCGAGGCGGCCAGCCGAGTGGTGGACCGCTGCGTGCAGGTGATGGGCCGATGGGGGCTCATCCGGGGCTCCGACATCGAGCGCTACTACCGCCAAGCCCGACCCATGCGCATTTACGAGGGGGCCTCCGAGGTTCTTCGGCTGGGCATTGCCACCCGGCTGTGCGATGAGGTGGCAAACCGGGAGGACAAGGAGTAAGGGCATGGCGGTGGACTGGGGCTTGGACGGCCATGTGACGGTGGTGACCGGGGCCAGCCGGGGGCTGGGGGAGGCCGCGGTGCGAGCCATGGTGGCCGAGGGCGCCCGCGTGGTGGCCGCAGCCCGCTCAGCCGACGCCCTGGCTGCGCTGGCCGACGAGCTGGGCGACAGTGTGACCGCGGTGCCGTGCGACATGCGGGATCGGGCGGCAGTAGCCGGCTTGGTGGATGAGGCCATCAGCCGATTCGGCCGCCTCGACTCGGTGGTCAACAACGCGGGCATCGCTCCCGCGTCCAAGTTTGTCGACCAGCCCGATGACGTGTTCGACGAGGTGCTGGAGGTGAACCTGGCCGCCCCCGCGGCGCTGGCCCGACGCGCTGCCTCCCACTGGATCGACGCAGGCCAACCCGGCTCGGTCATCAACGTGGCCTCCACCTCTGCGCTCAAGGGCAAGCCGACCCTGGCCGCCTATTCGGCCTCCAAGGGCGGACTGCTGCGGCTCACCGAGGCCCTTGCCGGGGAGTGGGCTCGCTACGACATCCGGGTGAACGTGATTGCCCCCGGTGCTTTCGAAACCGACGCCCAAGCTGCGGTGCTGGGCGATCCCGACACCCTGGCCGCTCGGCTGCGCAAGATCCCGGTCCGCCGCATGGGCCAGCCCGATGAGCTCGGACCGCTGGTGTGTTACCTGGCATCGGAGGCGTCGGGGTTCGTTACTGGATCGTGCTTCGTGATCGACGGCGGCGAGGTGTCCAAACTCTGACCTGCCCGCCGCTCGCCTTGTAAGTTTCACAACGCACACGGAGGAAGCAATCCATGACCATGCAAGCCACGTCCAACAACGCGGTCCACAGCGATCTGGGCAGCCCCGCGCTCTCAAGCGGCGAGCTGGCCGCCATCTCGCCCAAGTTCGCCGAGGGTTATGCCCGCATCCGCGACGTGACCGACCGCGACGGCGCCTGCCCGGCTTGGGCCAAGGCGCTGTACATGGCCTGTGCGGCGTCGGTGAGGGTCCAGCCTGAGCTAGCCCTTCGCGAGCTGACCAGATCCCGTGAGTTGGGGCTCACCCTGAGCGACGCCCGAGGCGCGTCGCTGGCCGTGCTCATCTCCCGGGGTGAGGCCACCTACAACGCCTTTGCCCGAGCCATCGACGAGGCGTTCGACATCGACGCCGAACAGTCCACCGAGCCCATCCCCGATTTCTCCCTCGACCGCCAGGCCGCGCTGGACTACTTCGAGAGCTATTTCGGCTTCGTGCCCGACTACATCGAGGTGATGGCCGACAACGCCCCCCGGGCCCTGGAGGGCTACGTGCTCATGCGGCAGTGGTCGCTGGCCGAGAACAAGCTCGACGCCAAGCACGTGGAGTTGTTGCTGTGCACCATCAACGCCGCCGAGTTCTCCAGTCGGTTCGTGAACATCCACTGCAACGGCGCCCGCAACGCCGGGGCCACCGAGGCCGAGATCACCGAGGCGGTTGTGTGTGCCATCCCCATCTCCGGCGTGGCCTCCTGGCTGCCCGGCGCCGACGGGATCATGGAAGGCCGTTGACGCGGTCACACGCCGCCTTACGGCGGACCGACACGAGATAGTCAGCATGACGACAGGCCTTATCGACGTCCACGCCCACATCGTGCTGGAGGGCACGATGGGCGCGGCCGGACCGTGCGGCCCCGAGATCGGTGCCCACGACGACGGCACCCCCTGGTTCCGAGTGGGCGGCTACCAACTCGACGGAGTGGCCTACCGGGGGTCGCTGTTCATCGAGCTGGACATGCGCTTGGAGGCCATGGATGCCCAAGGCATCTCGGTGCAGGCCCTTTCGCCCAACCCGCTGACCTACCTGCACTTCATAGAGCCGCAGCTGGCCGTCGACTTCTGCCGCCGCCACAACGACGACCTGGCCGCCGCGGTGGCCCTGCACCCCAACCGCTTCGTCGGTTTGGCTGCGCTGCCCATGCAGGATGTCGACGCCGCCTGCGCGGAGCTTCAAAGGGCAGTGCGGGAGCTGGGCCTGCTGGCGGGCTACACCGGCACCGACTTCGGCACCCCGCTCGACGACCCAGCCCTCGACCAGCTCTGGTCGCTGTGTACTGAGCTCGACGTCCCCCACTTCTTGCACCCCACCCAGTCGGGCATCGACGGCCCGCTGCTGG
>JAJEEH010000182.1 GCA_022821105.1 Acidimicrobiia bacterium | reverse complement strand
TCAGGGTGACTACCCGCGGCCTGGTCTTGGCCATCAGTCCTGGCAGGGCCGCCTCGTCGACTTCGAACAGGGCTACTTCGGCCCCGTCGGCGTTGAGCAGGGCGGTGGCCACCCCGCGCTCCAAATTGGAGCCGGCGGTGTTGGCCACCACGCGGGCGCCGTTGGCGTCGAGTGCGGCCCGAACCAGCCGGGCGGTGGTGGTTTTTCCGTTGGTTCCCGAAACGAGGATCACGCCGCCGGAAACCGAGCGGGCCATCTCTGCGGTGGCCTCTGGTCGCAAGCGGTTGAGGAGCAGGCCGGGCAGCGTCGTGCCCCCACCGCGCCCGAGCTTCTGGGATAGCCGACCTGCTCCCCGGGCCGCTCTGGCGGCCAATCCCTGAGGCAGAGACGGCATCCCCATAGTGATGTATTACTACCGAAAGCGGCGGAAGAACTCGCGGATGTCCTGGGCCAGGGCTTCAGGCTCTTCCATGGCCGCGAAGTGCCCTCCCTCGGCCATGTCGGACCAGTGGACGATGTTGTAGTTGTCCTCCAACCAGCGCCGGGGGGCCTGCATGATCTCCATGGGAAAGCTGGCCATCCCCAGAGGGGTGCTGAGAGGGCCGCCCAATCCGGCTGCACCAGGGCGCAACGTCTCGTAGTACATGCGGGCCGACGATCCCCCGGTGGCCGTGAACCAGTAAAGGGAGATGTTGGTGAGAAGTCGATCCCGGCTCACCGCCGATTCGATGGTGCCGTCGTTGTCGGTCCAGGCCAGGAATTTCTCGGCGATCCAGGCAAGCTGTCCGACGGCGGAGTCGGTCAAGCCATAGGCCAGGGTCTGGGGCTTGGTGCTCTGGATCTGCATGTAGCCCGCGCCCTCGGTGAAATAGAGGTTGGCCCGGCCCAACCCGGCCTGCTCGGCCTCGGTGAGTTCGCCGGGCCCTTCCTCAGGAGCCGTGGCGAACAGGAAGTTCACATGGACAGCCTCGCAGTGATCGGGGTCACAGCGCCCGATGTTCTGGGAGATCATCGAGCCCCAATCACCCCCCTGGGCCCCGTAGCGGTCGTACCCCAAGCGTCCCATCAACTCGGAAAACGCCTTGGCAGTGCGGATGGTGTCCCATCCCCGGTCGGCGGTCGGCCCCGAGAAGCCGTAGCCCGGGAGCGACGGGGCGATCACATGGAAGGCATCGGCGGGGTCATCAGGCTCGGTGAGCAGCCCGATGATGTCGAGGAACTCCACCACCGTGCCGGGCCAACCGTGGCTGATGATCAGCGGATAGGCGTCGGGGTGGGAGGAGCGCTGGTGGATGAAGTGGATGTTCTGGCCGTCGATGGTGGTGGTGAAGTGGTCGAGTTCGTTCAGCTCCGCCTCCGCGGCCCGCCAGTCGTACTCGTCGGCCCAGTAACTGGCCAGTTCCTGGATGTAGCCCATCTCTGCGCCGTAGTCCCAGCCGGCGTCGGGAAGCTGATCGGGCCAACGGGCCTCCCGCAGACGCCGGTGGAGGTCTTCCAACGCGGCATCGGGAATCTCAACGGTGAACGGGGTGATGTCGGACACTGGTCTCCTCAGGTCGGTGCTGGTCGTTAGGCGGGGGAGCGGGGGATCAGCCCTGCGTTGGTTCTGGCCCGCTCCAAGGTGGCTGCTGCCACGGTGCGGGCCTTGTCGGCCCCAGTGGCCAGTACCCGGGCGATCTCTCCCGGGTCGGACGACAGTTCAGCGTATCGCTCCCTGATGGGGGAGAGCAGCTCGTTCACCGCTTCGGCGGTGTCGGCTTTGAGCGGCCCGTATTGGGCATAGTCGTCGGCCACCGACTCTGGAGTTCGCCCGGTGGCCGATGCCAGGATGCCCAGCAGGTTGGACACCCCCGGCTTGGTCCCGGGTTCATAGCGCACCTCGTTTTCGCTGTCGGTTACCGCCCGCTTGAACTTGCGGGTCACGCTCTCGGATTCCTCCAACACGCCGACGGTGCCGGCCGACTCCAACGACTTGGACATCTTGTCGGCCGGATTCTGGAGGTCCATGACCCGGGCCCCCGCGGCGGGGATTACGTGGGCGGGCACTGTGAAGGTGTCGCCGTAGCGGCGGTTGAAGCGCTCGGCAATATCCCGGCAGAGCTCGATGTGCTGGCGCTGGTCGTCGCCCACCGGCACCAAGTCGGTGTCGTACAGCAAGATGTCCGACGCCTGAAGGGCGGGATAGGTGAACAGGCCGGCGGACACGAATTCAGAACGGTCGGATTTGTCCTTGAACTGGGTCATCCGGCGCAGCTCGCCGAAGCCCACCGTGCACTCCATCATCCATGCCAACTCGGCGTGCTCGCTCACCGAGCTCTGCACGAACAAAGTGGACCGATCGGGGTCGATGCCCACCGAGAGGAGCATTGCCGCCGCGGCCAGGGTGTTGTCCCGCAGTTCATCGGGATCGGGCGCGGTGGTGAGGGCGTGGAGATCTACCACGCAGTACACCGCGTCGTGCTCGTGCTGGTAGGCCACCCAGTTGCGCAGCGCGCCCAACAAGTTGCCCAGGTGCATGCCGCCGGACGGCTGAATACCAGAGAACACTCGCGCCACGCCGGTCAAACTACCCGCCTGGATCGCGAAATCCCTAGGTGCCAGCCCTGAACCCAAAACCCCGAACCGGCAGATGGCGAGTTCTACACTTGGCGGGTGGTCGCAGAGGTGAGAATGGAGGTGTCCGAAGGGCCGTTCGAAGTGCGAACCGAGGTCTTCGAGGGCCCCTTCGACCTGCTTTTGCACCTCATATTGAGGGACGAGGTCGATCTCTATGAAGTGAGGGTGGGCGACATTGTGGACGCCTACCTGGCCGAGCTCAACAAGATGGAGCAGCTCAACTTGGGCGTGGCCACCGAGTTCTTGCTGATCGCGGCCACGCTGGTACAGCTCAAGAGCAGCCGCCTGCTGCCCGACAGTGAGTCACTGGATCTGGACGAGGAATTGGCCCTGTGGTCGGAGCGCGACCTGCTACTGGCTCGGCTGCTGGAGTGCCAGACCTTCAAAGGGGTTGCCCAGGCCCTCGAGCAGCTGGCTGAAGTGGCCGGGCGCGGCCTGCCCCGCACGGCCGGTCCCGACGAGCGCTATGTAGACCTCGTGCCCGACTTCTTGGAGGGGATCGGTCCCGAAGATCTCAGAGCCGCATTTCTGCGGGCCACTGCTTCTCGGCCCACGCCGCGGGTGAACGTACAGCACATCACCGATATCCCCATCAGCGTGGACGAGGTGGCCGCCGACCTTATGCACCGCCTGCCCGAGATAGGAACGGTGGGGTTCCGGGAGCTGACCGAGGACCTGGATACCGGTATCGAGGTGGTGGTGTACTTCTTGGCCGTGCTGGAGCTCTATAAGCGGGGCTTGGTGGATGTGTTGCAGGCCGCGACGTTTGGCCGCATCGCCATCACCTGGAGCGCCGAGGCCGACTTCGACGAGGCATTGGCAGGAGTGGACTCCTATGACGGATGAGATTCGAGGCACTGGCAGGGGTGGACTCCTATGACGGATGAGAGCATCGAGGCCCGCCAAGCGGTGGAGGCCATTGTGATGGTCGCCGAGGAGCCGGTCCCGCCGGGGCTCATGGCCCAGCTCATTGAGATCCCCACCGGTCAGGTGGAGGCCATCTGCGACCAGTTGGCCGAGGAATACCGGGCCGAGGGCCGGGGATTCGAACTGGTCCGGGTGGCTGGTGGCTATCGGTTCCGCAGCCATCCCGATGCCGAACCGTACGTGAAGCGGTTTGTGGTCAGCGGCCAAGGCTCCCGTCTCTCCTCGGCCGCGCTGGAGACCTTGGCCATTGTGGCCTACAAGCAACCGCTGTCTAGGGCCCAGGTGTCGGCCATCCGGGGGGTGAACGCCGAGGGGGCCATGCGCACCCTCCAGCATCGGGGACTGGTTCAGGAAGTGGGCCGGGATCCAGGCCCGGGCAACGCCCGCCTGTTTGCCACCACGCCGGCCTTCCTGGAGCGGCTGGGGCTCGACTCCATCGATGAACTACCCCCGCTGGTCGATTTTGTGCCCGGCGCCGAAGTGATCGAGGCCTTGGAGACAAGTCTGATGGCCGACAGCCGAACCGGGTCATCTGGCACCGACAGCCAAGACATGCCGGCCCAAGGGCAACAACACGGCACTATCGCGTCGATCCGGGAGCCCGAAAGCGGCAACAGCGATGTCCCGACAGTGTGAGCGAGCCTGAGCGGATTCAGAAGGTCCTGGCCGCTGCCGGAGTGGCCAGTCGCCGGGCAGTCGAGGAGATGGTGGCCGAGGGCCGCATTTCAGTGAACGGGCAGCCCGCCCGGCTCGGCCAGCGGATCGATCCCGAGCACGACGCGGTTGAGGTTGACGGCGTCCCGGTGGGGCTGCGGACCGATCTGGTGTACTACCTGCTGAACAAGCCCCCCGGAGTGGTCACTACCGCTTCCGATCCCCAGGGGCGCCCCACCGTGGTGGCAATGGTGCCGAGCGAGCCCCGGGTCTTCCCGGTGGGCCGCCTAGACGCCGACAGCGAGGGGCTATTGCTGCTCACCAACGACGGGGGGTTGACCCACCGACTGACCCATCCGTCTTTCGGGGTCGACAAGGAGTACCTGGCCCACGTCGAGGGCCGTCCTGGCCGCGGGTCGCTGAGGAGGCTGCGCGAGGGAGTGGAGTTGGATGACGGCATGGCTCGGGCAGTTGCGGTGTCGTTGCCCGAGCCGTCGGTCATCCGCATCGTGGTCCACGAGGGCCGCAACCGACTGGTTCGGCGGATGTGCGAGGCGATAGGCCATCCTGTGATCCGCCTGGTTCGCACCCGCATCGGCCCACTGGCCGATCGAAGGCTCCCGCCGGGCGAGTGGCGAGAGCTGAGTCAGAGCGAAGTCCGGAAGCTGGAGCGCCAGGGGACGGAGCTCACCGGCAACTGAGTTAAGGGCCGCATCCAGGGGTCGGTACAATTTTGGCCGTGAGCAGCGCCGTCCGCGCCCTGCGGGGCGCCACCACCATTGATGTCGATACTCCCGAGCATATGGGGGAGCGGATCATCGCGCTGTTGACCGAGCTGTTCGACCGCAACGACATCCATCACGACGACCTGATCAGCATTGTCTTCACCGCCACCTCCGACATCAACTCGGCCTTTCCCGCGGCCGCGGCCCGAAAATTCGGCCTCGGCGACGTGCCTCTGCTCTGCGCCCAGGAGCTGGACATCGTAGAGGGGACGCCACTGTGCCTGCGCGTGCTGATCCATCTGACCACCGAGCGGGGGCGCGACGAATTGCACCACATTTACCTGGAAGGCGCACGAGGCCTGCGCGACGACCTTCCCGCGTGATGGCCACTCAGCGGGCCGCCATTGTCGGCACCGGGCAGCCGGGAGGTTCAGGCAGAGCCGCCATCGTCGGCACCGGGCTTATCGGAGGCTCCATCGGATTGGCCCTGCGGGAGCGGGGCTGGTGGGTGACCGGCACCGACCAGGATGAGGCGGTGGCCGCCGAAGCGCTCAATCGGGGCGCACTGGATGCGGTTGGACCGCCGACCGACGCCGACATCACGTTTGTGGCCACCCCGGTGGGAGCGGCCGCCCCCGAGGCCCGCAAGGCGTTGGCAATGGGGAGCGGACCGGTGACCGACGTGGGCAGCGTGAAGGCCCCGATTGTGTCCTCGGTGGACAGCCCCCGCTTTGTGGGCGGCCACCCCATGGCCGGCAGCGAGCAGGAGGGGGTGGCTGGGGCCCGGGCCGACTTGTTCAAGAACGCGGTGTGGGTCCTTACTCCCATCGACGACACCGACGATGATTCCCTGGTTCAGATCCGCTCGGTGGTGGCCTCCTTGGGAGCCGACGTGGTGTCGCTGGCCCCAGAGCGCCACGACGCCTTGGTCGCAGTGGTCTCGCACGTGCCCCACCTAACCGCGGCCACGCTCATGGCCTTGGCCAATGAACGCTCAGAGGAGCACCAGGTGATGTTGCGGCTGGCCGCGGGCGGATTCCGGGACATGACTCGCATCGCCTCCGGACATCCTGGAATCTGGCCCGACATCTGCGATGAGAACTCCGAGGCCATCTGCTCGGTGCTCGACCGTTTTATCGCCGCCTTGGCCGAGGTGCGCTCACTGGTGGCAGACGGCAACCGGGGCGGGCTGTTGGAGCTCTTGGAACAGGCGAGAAGTGCCCGAGCCCATCTGCCTTACGGGCTGGACCGGGACGTCTCGCTGTCTGAGGTGAGGGTGCCGGTGTTCGACCGTCCCGGCG
>JAJEEH010000280.1 GCA_022821105.1 Acidimicrobiia bacterium | reverse complement strand
CAGACGTGGGACCAGGGAACGCAAAACGTCTACCGGCACCTGTCGGCTGATTTTCGATACAAGATCTATCTGAACCGCCCGGTGCGAAAGGTGTACCGGTCGAAGTCCGGCGTTGTGGTGGAAGACACAGCCGGGGTACGGGAGGAGTTCGACGAGGTCATCTTCGCCTGCAACGCCAACCAGACCATGATGATGCTCGACAAGCCCACCGCCCTCGAGCGCTATCTGCTCTCGTCGATCCGCTACGAGAGCGAGCTCCACAACCACACCGTCGTCCACCACGACTCATCGGTGCTCCCCGACAACGAGGTGAAGCCGCTCACCACTCGCAGCAATCACATCGAGCAGTACGGCGCCCGACCGGACAACTACGAGATCACCTACATCATGCACAACCAGCAGCCGTGGGCGAACCGGTCGGACAAGCCCTGTCTGGTGACCTACAACGCCATCACGCCAATCGACGAGGACAAGATCGTCAAGAAGTGGTGGTTCCAGCACATCGTGCACGACGTGCGCCACGTCGCCTGGCTGGTCAACCTGTTCCGCTTCGTCCAGGGCAAGCGTCGCACATGGCACTGCGGAGCTCACACGCTGATCAACAGCCAGGAGACCTGCTTCATCACCGGACTCGCCGCGGCAAGACAGCTCGGCGCCGACTACCCCTTCGACGATCCCGCGGCGAGGCGCGCCTTCAACTTCTACGGGAGCCTGATGTACGGATGGCGCTTCAAAAGGGCGAAGCGCCGCTGAAGACTGGACTCTCAGCCGATCAGCGTTAGAAGGGCAGGTCGTGGCGCTGGCCGGTGACGCGGATCTTCAGCTTCTTGTTTGGAGACATGGACGGCAGCGCGCTGATCTTCAACTTGTAGTTCTTGGGGGCGATCTCCAGGTCGTAGTAGTGCACCATCATCAGCAGGTTGATTGCCAGCTGCATTTCTGTCCACCGAGTTCCGAGGCAGGTGTGCGTGCCCAATCCGTAGGGGGCGTATTGGGTACCCACGTGTTCCTTCCGGGGTGCCTCGTACCGGTCGATATCGAACTTCCAGGGATCGGGGAATAGGTCGCCCATGTAGTGGGTTGCCGTCTGGACGATGAATACCCGGGCCCCCTCCGGAAGCTCGTAGCCCTCGACCACACAGGCATTCATCACGTTTCGCACCGACACTGGGGCGATCGGGTAGAGCCGCAAGCACTCCATGATGAAGCGGCGAGTGATATCGGTGCCTTCTCCCGTCAGCGCCTCGCTGTCGGGATCGCCCTTGGCGAACAGCGCATCGGCCTCTTCACGGATCTTCTCATGGAAATCCGGCTGGGACAGCATGGCGTAGACGATGAAGCTGAGCTGGTCGCCCACGTACATGCTGGCAATCAGCGGCGCGGACAGCACAAACCGCAAGTTCGACTCTGGAAGGAACTGTCTATCGCTGGAGTGCATGTTCAGCAGCTCGTCGGCGAGGTCTCGAGGACATCCCGCCCGCTGGGCGGGGGTGTGGCTGCGCAGCACCCGATCCACCACATCGCCAACCAGCTTCGACCGCCGCCTCATAGACGGGGTCTTCAGCATGAACTTGGGGAGCACCTTGACGAGGTGCGTCAATAGCGCCCGCTCCTTGAACTTATGCATGTCGTTGGCGACATCTTGCGAGTCGATGCTCAACGACAGCGGCGACAACTCGGAGTTGACCAGCATGCGGCACATGGTCACCGCGCCCCGCGCCTCTCCGATGTTCCAGGTGGCCAAGTTCTCGCGGGCCTTGGAAAAGACAAGGTCCAACTGCTCCTCCAGCCTGGCACGGGAATAGCCGGGCTGAATGGACTTTCGATACCGGAAGTGGTCGGCGCCGTCGAGGGCGGGCAGCAGTCCTGCGCCTCCGTAGACCTTTTCGAAATCCTCCAGGTAGTCCCTGGCCCTCAGGTGCATGCGGCCGTTTCGGTGAACCCAGTGGTTGGTGTCGGGTCCTGTCAGAAAGATCATGCGCTCCTGGAAAGGCGGCTTGAGATCGAACACCGGGCCGTATTCTTGGTGGAGTTCCGCAAAGAGCGCCGGGATGTTGCCGCTGCGAACATGCTTGCTCCTCACCAGCTTGCGCAGTTTGACCCGGGGAATCTCCTTGGTCAGAGCAGCTCGTCTAAATATCGAACCGGAGATGTTCTCGCTGACCGCATCGGCGATGGAGCGACCGATCAAGTCCATCTTCAGGATCTGCTCGACCCGCTGCTCTTGTTCCTCTTCGATTTCGAAGATGTAGCGCAACACGTCGCAGGTCTCGATGAGGCAGATGATGATTATGTCTCGGGGGCTGGGTATCTCGTTGGTGAAGATCGCCTTGCTGATGCGAGTCTTGACGAACTCGACGGCCGTGCCCACTTCAGATCTGGTGTGGAGTCCCGACATCCAGGCGCCTTGGGCCAGCGACCAGAAATCGCCTTCGTGATGTTGAAGGATCTTCTGGTCGACCAAGCGGTCTAGCGTCGTATCGATGATCGCATCCGCTTGGGGAGCGAGCCGCTCGATCCAGAATTGGGCGTTGCGCTGTCCCGGTTGCGACGCAATCTCGGCGAGGATGGGGTCGAGAGCGGGGTCGCCCGTTCTTGACTTATCCAGCAGGGTCAGTGACTCCAGGTCGGTGTCAATGCGATAGATGAGCGACAACTCGGCAAGCGCTGCCCCGATGACGGCGCAGTTCAGGTTCCAACCCGGAACCTGGCGAAAGTAGCCACTCTCCTCATTCAGGAGAGTCAAGACAAGCTCATCAAGCAAAGTCAGCTGAGTGGCTGTCGCGTCATGTTCGGCAACCGTCATAGGTGTTCACCCCGTTTCCCACTCTGTGGACCCAAAACGTCAGTACTTTGAACGACGAACTCGGAGCTCGTTCTACATAGCTGGAGGATGCGCGGATGGGTGCGCCGATGTCTCGCGAATCGTGACGATCTGCGGCGATTGCAGTGCTGAATCCGGCCTATCCGCGCGGCCCCTAAAGGAGCCCCGTGTACTAGTAACGGTCTAAGTAGGCGAAGCGCTAGGAGGAGGGGGGGGGGGGGGGCAGCTCGCGCCGCTGTCCGGCGATGTGGAACTTCAGCTTCTTGTTGGGAGACATGGATGCGAACGGGGCGATTTTGAACTTGTAGTTCTTCGGGGCGACTTCGAGTTCGAAATGGTGGGCGATCATCAGCAGGTCGATCAGCATCTGGAGTTCGGCCATCCGCCAGCCCATGCACGTGTGAGTGCCCAAACCGTACGGTGCGTAGGTGGAACCGAGGTGTTCCTTGCGCGGCGGCTTATAGCGGTCGATATCGAATGTGAATGGATCGGGAAACACATCGTCCAAGTAGTGGGTGGCCGTGGTGGCGATGAACACCCGCACTCCCTCTTCGAGCTCGTACCCCTCGACCACGCATGCATTCATCACGTTGCGAACCGACATCGAGAGGGTCGGCCACATGCGCAAGCACTCCATGATGAAGCGGCGGCTGACGTCAGTCCCCGGCCCGGTGAGCGCCTCGACGTCGGGGTCGCCGTCGGCGAACAGGGCATCGGCCTCCGCCCTGATCTGCTCGTGGAACTCCGGCCTGGTCAACATGGCGTAGACGATGAAGCTCAGCTCGTCGCCCACGTACATGCTGGCCAGCAGCGGGGTGGAGAGCACGAACCGCAGATTCGACTCCGGTAGGAACTGCTTATCGCTGGTGTGCATGCTCAGCAGATCGTCGACCAGTTCCCTGGGGCAACCCGCCCGCTGGGCAGGGGTGTGAACCTTTTGGACCCGGTCCACCACCTCGTCGATCGTCTTCCCCCGGCGCCTCATACCCGGGGTCTTCAACATGAACTTGGGGAGAGACTTGGCAACATGCGTCTGGAGCGCACGCTCCTTGAACTTCTAAAGATCTTCGATGATGTCCTGCGATTCAATGCTGGCCAGCAGCGGTGACGTCTGGGCGTTGACGAAATTCCGGCACATCGTCACCGCGGGCAGGGTCTCTCCGACGTTCCAAGCGGACATTTCTTTTCGCGCGTAGCGGTAGACCACTTCGAGCGACTCCTCCAGCCTGGTGCGGGAGTACGCGGGCTGGATGGACTTGCGGTAGCGGAAGTGGTCGGCACCGTCGAGGGCGGGCAGCAACCCAGCACCGCCATAGACCTTCTCGAAATCCGTGAAATAGTCCCGGGCCCTCAAATACATGCGGCCGTTGCGGTGTACCCAGTGATTCATCTCCGGTCCGGAGAGGAAAATGCTGCGCTCCTGGAAGGGTATGCGCACCTCGAACACCGGGCCGTGCTTTTCGTGAAGCTCCGCGAACAGCGCCGGAAGGTTCCCGGAACGAGCGTGCTTGCTGCGCAACACCTTCCGCAGCTTGACTACGGGAATCGGCTTGGTGAGGGTGGATCGCCGTAACAGCGGGCTGGCGATGTTCTCGCTGACCGCGGAGGCAATGGAGCGGCCGATCAAGTCCATCTTCAGGACTTGCTCGACCCGCTGCTCCGACTCCTCATCGAGCTCGAAGATGTAGCGCAAAACGTCACAGGTGTCGATGAGGCAAACGATGACCACGTCTCTCGGACTCGGAATCTCGTTGTAGAAGAGCGCCTTGCTGATTCGGGTTTTGACGAACTCGACGGCGGTGCCCACTTCGGAACTGGTGTGGAACCCCGACATCCAGGCCCCTCGGGCCAGCGACCAGAAATCGCCTTCGTGGTGTTGCAGTATCTTCAGCTCGACCAAGCGATCCAAGGTCCTATCAATGATCGACTCTGCTTTGGGAGCGAGCCGCTCAATCCAGTACTGGGCGTTGTACTGCCCCGGCTCCTGTGCGATTTCGGCCAGGATGGGGTCGATACAGGGGTCGCCCGTCACCTTCGTATCCAGAAGGATCAGGGACTCCATATCGGTGTCGATTCGATAGAGGAAGGAAAGCTCGGCGAGTGCGGCGCCGACGACGGCGCAATTCAGTGTCCACCCCGGTACCTGGCGGAAATAGCCGCTCTCTTCATTCAGGAGCGTCAAGACGAGCTCGTCGAGCAGGCTCAACGGCGTCGCGTTGGCCTCTACTTCGGTTTCGACGCGCGTCATGAGTGAACTTCCCTGTGTTCCACGCTGCGAACTCTAATCTCTAGCGTTCTGAACGACAATCACACTGTTGTTGTTACAAGGCATTCCAAAATCCAATGACCTCTCAGTTTTCTACCGGAGGCGGCCACGAGGGTAGCGTTTTCCGAGCACTGAGAGAGGTAGACATGAGCACGCAGCAAGTAGCAGCCAGCGGCAACGGGGGACGAGACCTGCGGATCGCCATCATCGGGGCCGGGCCAGGCGGGCTGTGCGCCGCCATTCGGCTCCGCCAGTCGGGCTTCGAGAACTTCACCGTGCTGGAGAAGGGCAGCGGCGTGGGCGGTACCTGGTATCACAACCGATATCCCGGCTGCGCTTGCGACATCCAGTCGGAGCTCTACTCGTTCTCCTTCGAAGTGAACACCACGTGGACCCGGCCCTATGCCCGCCAGCCCGAGATCCTGACCTACATGGAGCACTGCGCTGAGAAGTACGGGTTGCTCCCCCATTGCCGGTTCAACGACGCGGTGACCTCGGCCTGCTGGGACGACGACGATGCCACCTGGACGCTGACCACCGAGTCGGGCGCCGAGGTAGTCGCTGATGTGGTGATCAGCGCACTGGGCATGTTCAACGATGTGCCCCTGCCCGACATCGAGGGCTTGGGCGACTTCGAGGGCAAGACCATCCACTCGGCCCGGTGGGACTGGGACCACGACCTGACCGGCGAAACCGTGGGCGTGATCGGCTCAGCGGCCAGCGCGGTGCAGCTTGTTCCCGAGATCGCCCTCGAGGTGGGCCAACTCCATGTGTTCCAGCGCACCGCCAACTGGGTGCTGCCCAAGGAGGACGACCCCTACACCGCCGAGGAGATGGCCGCCCGCCAAGCCGATCCAAGCATCGTGATGGCCCGCCGAGACGAGCTGTTCGAGCAGGTGGACACCGGCATGGCCTTCAAAGATCCCGTGAGGCAGGCCGAGATGGAGGACATCGGCCGCCGAGCCCTCGAGGCGGTGACCGATCCTGAATTGCGGGCCAAGCTGACCCCCACCCACATGTGGGGCTGCAAGCGCCCACTGTTCCACAACGAGTACTTCACCACCTACAACCGCTCGAACGTGGAGCTGGTGACCGATGCCATCGAGCGGATCACCCCCAAGGGGGTGCTCACCGTTGACGGCGCCGAGCGGGTGATGGACACCATGGTGCTGGCCACCGGGTTCTCCACCACCAAATACCGGTCGGCCATCGAGGTGATCGGACGGGACGGGGTGCACATCAACGACGCCTGGGACGACGGCGCCACCGCCTACATGGGCATCACCACCGCCGGGTTCCCCAATCTGTTCATGCTGTACGGCCCCAACACCAACAACGGCTCGATCATCACCATGATCGAGTACCAGGTGGACTACGCCCTGGCCCACATCCAGCGCCTGGCCGCAGAGCGCCTGGCCTGGGTGGACGTGAAGGCCGACACCATGGCCGACTACAACGAGTGGGTGCAGGAGGGCATCTCCGAGATCAGGCCCTGGAATGCCAGCTGCAACGGCTACTACCGCAGCCCCAGCGGCCGCATCGTCACCCAGTGGCCCCACAACATGACCACCTTCAAGGACCAGACCGCCAACATCGATAACGACGCCTACGAAGTGGCGTCGCTACCGACGGACTGAGTCGCAGACGGAGCGCAACCGGAAACCACCTAAATCGATAGGGGCCAAGCGAATGACCGGAAGACTCGAAGGAAAGGTGGCGCTCATCACTGGCAGTGCCCGGGGCCAGGGCGAGGCGGAGGCCCGCCGGTTTGTGGCCGAAGGGGCCAAGGTGGCCATCACCGACCTGCGCGACGTGCTGGGCGAGCAGCTGGCCGCCGAGCTGGGGCCCGACACCTTCTACCAGCAGCTCGACGTGACCCGAGAGGATGACTGGGATGCCGCGGTGGCCGCCACCGTGGAGCGATTCGGCAAGTTGGACATTCTGGTGAACAATGCCGGGATCGGGGCGTTCGGCACGCTGGAGGGGCTCGACCTCAAGACCCACCACGAGATGACCGACATCAACCTCCACGGCGTGTACCTGGGGATGCGGGCGGCCAAGGCAGCGCTGGTGGCCACCGGAAATGGCGCCATCGTGAACATCTCCTCCATCGACGGCATCGTCGGCGTATTGGGCATGACCAGCTACTCCGGCACCAAGTTCGCGGTCACCGGCATGACCCGCTCAGCCGCCATCGAGCTCGGTCCACTGGGGGTGCGGGTCAACTCCATCCACCCCGGGGTGATCAACAGCCCCATGGTGCAGGAGGCCCCGCCCGAGACCCGGGCCCGCCTTGATCGGCTCATGGACATGCAGCCCATCAAGCGCATGGGCGAGCCCGACGAGATCGCCTCGCTGGCCCTGTTCCTGGCCAGCGACGAGGCCAGCTACATCACCGGCGCCCAATTCGTGATCGACGGCGGACACCTGGCCGGCCCGTGGCGGGAGTCGTTCGAGGAATAGGGAAGGCGAAGCCATGACCGACACCCTGCCTGCATTCGATCCCCACAACCCCGACTATTTCGTAACTGGCCTGCCTTTCGACCTGCTGGCCGAGCTCCGCCAGCAAGGACCGGTGGCCAAGACCCCGCTGGGCTATTACCTGACCCGCCGCCAAGAGGCCGACGAACTGCTGCACGCGGTGGACACCTACGGCTCAGACATGACGCCGGGAACTGGGCTCAACGGCGTGGAGGAGGTTCCCGAAGAGCAGCTGTTCCTTCCCGAGATCGACGAGCCGGTCCACGGGCAAATTCGCCGGCTGTACAACTCGGCGCTGGGACCCCACCG
>JAJEEH010000186.1 GCA_022821105.1 Acidimicrobiia bacterium | reverse complement strand
GGAAGTGACGTCTTGGCTCGCTTCGCCGATCAACTTTAGGTGTACAAGGTGGGCGAATGTCTCACTGGCAGCCATGTCCCCCCAGGCCCGCTCGCTGAACAGCACCCGCATGAACTCCTCCACGGTGGCGCAGCCCAGTTGGCCGCTGGCGTGGCGAAGCACATTCAATCGCTCGTGGTGGTGGTCGCAGATGTGGTCGGCTCTGGCTCCGATGTCGGAAAACGGGTGCCCGTGGGCGGGCAGGGCCAAGGTGGCCCCCTCCAGGGTCTTCATGCGGTCCAGCGAATCGAAGAACTCGGCCAGCGAGTCATCGGTGTCGCTGCGTCCGCCGATGTGGGGCGTGATGGTGGGCAGAACGTGGTCGCCTGAGAACACCGCCCCGTGCTCGGGGTCATAGAGGCACAGATGGTCGCCGGTGTGGCCCGGGGTGTGCAGCGCCACCCAATCCCGACGGGCGAAACGGACCACTTGGCTGTCCACCACCTTTATCGACGGCTTGGGGGTCTGGAACCAGCGGGCGTGGATGTCGTCCTTGGCTCGGAACCGCTGTATGTGCTCGCGGCTGGGCGGGGTCCTCTCGGTTCCCCACGGGGTGAGCGAGCGGAAGCTCTCCTCGATCCGCTCAAAGATCTCCTCGTCGGACGCATTCTCCTCGGCGTCGTGGGATTCGGTGGTCTCGCGGCGATCCCAGATCGGGCGGAAGCTCTCGTGGGTCAAGATGTCGGCGCCGGACTCTTCTCGCAGTCGCTCGGCCCCGCCGAAGTGGTCGAAGTGGGAGTGGGTGATGATGGCGGTGTGCACGTCGCCCACCTTGTAGCCAGCTCGGCTCAGCCGGTCGACCAAGGCGTTCCAAGATTCGGGGCCGGGCAGTCCGGGGTCCACCACCGCCACCCCTCGCTCGTCTTCCATCACGTAGCAGTTCACATGGCCCAGCCCGGGCAGGTTGATCGGCAACATGGTGCGAAGCACACCGGGAACCACCTCGGTTATCTCGGTGGTGGCCTCCTCTTGTTCCTGCTTGCGGGGCTTCTCGGTCATCCACCCGCCTCAGAGGCGACAGAGAAACCTGCCTCCGTGGGACCCGCCTCAGTTGGAATAGCAAAAAACGTCTCCCGGTAGTGGCGCAGTTCGCTGAGGCTCTCGCGGATGTCGTCGAGGGCCCGGTGGCCTTTGGCCTTCTTGGGCGCTTTGCGAAACACGTCATGATTCCACCGCCGAGCCAGCTCCTTCACCGTGGACACGTCGATGGAGCGGTAGTGCAGAAAGTTCTCCACCTCGGGGAGCTGGGCGGCCAAAAAGCGCCGGTCCACCCCGATGGAGTTGCCGCACAGTGGCACGGTGCGGGGTTTGTCGATGTGCTCCTTGAGGAAGGCCAAGGTCATCTGGCCTGCGTCTTCCAAGCTGAGCGTGGACGCCCTTATCGCCTCCAGCAGCCCGCTGCTGGTGTGCATCTCCACCACTACGTCTTGCATGGAGTCCAATGCCTCAGGGGGAGCCGAAACCACCAGGTCGGGGCCTTCTGCCACCAATTCCAGGTTGTCGTCGGTGATGAGGGTGGCGATCTCCACGATCACGTCGGTGGCCGGGTCGAGGCCCGTCATCTCCAAGTCCATCCAAGCCAGCATCTTGGGGCGAGGCTAGAGCCTTGCGAAGGCCAAACCCACACCGGCCGGTAATCGGCTCAGATAGGGAGAAGTGTTTGCTCTGGCCAGGTAGTGTCACCGCCGTGTTGGAAATACCCATTGTTCGCAGCCGTCCTGACCTGCCATTTCCCCGCTACGCCACCGAGGGCGATGCTGGCGCCGATCTAGTGGCCAGCGAAGACGTGGAGCTGGCTCCGGGCGGTGGGCGGGGCCTTGTGTCCACCGGTACGTTTATCGCCATCCCCGAGGGGTATGCCGGCTTTGTGCAGCCCCGCAGCGGTTTGGCGCTGCGCCACGGGGTCACCTGTCTGAATACCCCCGGACTGATTGATTCCGGCTATCGGGGCGAGTTGAAAGTGCTGCTGGTGAACACCGATCCAGCCGAGCCCTTCACCGTGCGCAGAGGAGACCGGATCGCCCAACTCGTGCTGCAAAAGGTGGAACAGGCCGACTTCGTTGAGGTGGAGGAACTGCCCCCGTCTTCACGGGGATCGGGAGGATTCGGCTCTACTGGGGCCTAGTGCACCCCGGTGGCTGACTTTTGCAGCCACAGGCGGTGCTCATCGGGATCGAGCTTCCACGAATCCACCAGCGGCCCAGCGGTGGACTCGAACCGATCGATCCGACTGTGGGGGATGGGCTTGCATCCCCGGTCATCCAGTTGGGCCTCCACGGTCACGATCCCTGCCTTGCTCTGATAGTCGAACGAGATTTAACCGTCGGGCAGCTCAGGATCCAAGAGCAGCAGCACCGCCTCCCTGATGGCTTGGCTGAGTTCGGCGACTTCCTCGGAGGGGAATCCCTGATGGGTGGCAGCGTGGACGGCAGCGATTTCCGCCATTCGGCCATAACGCTTGAGCGCTGGCACCCGGACTCTCACGTCGCCGCTCACGGTTCTCAGCCTGCCATTACCGCCGGTCCCATGTCTTGAGGGTACCAATCGGGGCATCAATTGTTGCGGGCAAGGCAGATAACCTGACTCGATGCTACGAGTCGGTTTGATCGGCTGCGGGGCCATCGGTGCCGTAGTGGCCCGCGAATTGGCGCAAGGGGCGGTCGGTGGGGCCGAGCTTTCCGCGGTCTTCGATCTGGTGGTTGACCATCCTCTTCGGGTCGACGATCGGGAATCGCTGCTGGCCCGATCGGACATCGTGGTGGAGGCGGCCGGTCATGGGGCGCTGCGGGAGCACGGAGTGGCGGTGAGGGAGGCGGGCACCGACCTGCTGGTGGTGAGCATCGGTGCCTTGGCCGACGAAGAACTTGAGGGTCGACTGCGGCGGGCCGAGGGCGGGCGTCTTTTGCTGTGTACTGGGGCCATCGGCGGGTTCGACATCCTGCGGGCGGCCATGCTCTTCGGGCCGTTGGAGGAAGTGGCCATCACCAGCACCAAGCCCGCGGAGGCGCTAAGCCGGCCGTGGATGGACGAGTCGGTCAAGGGTGCCCTGGCCGGCGGGTCCGAGCCGGTGACGGTGTTCGACGGCCCGGCCCGAGAGGCCTGTGCGCTCTTCCCGGAGTCGGCCAACGTGACTGCCACTTTGTCGCTGGCCACGGTGGGATTCGACCAAGTGCGGGTGCGAATGGTGGGCGATCCGGCGGCCACCCGAGTGCGCCATTTGGTGACCGCTTCTGGAGTAGCGGGCACATACGAGTTGTCATTCGAGAACGCCCCTTCCCCCGACAACCCCCGCACCAGCGCGGTCACCGCCTATTCGGTGCTGCGAGCCATAGGAGACTTGCGTCGGCCCTCGGTTGCTTTCCTCTAAGCTCAGGCGATGGTTGAGCTGCCGGATCAATTTATCTTCAACACCTTTGCGTTCTTGATCTGGGGTGCGTTGGTGATGTGGATGTGCGCGGGCTTCACGATGCTGGAGTCGGGCGCGGTCCGCACCAAAAACGCCTCCATGATCTGCCTCAAGAACATCGGCATTTACTCCATTGCCGGTCTGGCGTACTTCATCATCGGCTACAACATCATGTACGTCGATGTGGGGGACGTGATCGGCACTTTCGACTTCCTTTACGGTCCGTCGGGCGCCGAGAAAGCCCTGCTAGACGGCGATACCAGCGTCGTCGGCAGCGTGGTGGACAACGGATACGCCGTGATGTCCGACTGGTTCTTCCAGATGGTGTTCGTTGCCACCGCCGCCTCCATCGTGTCGGGGGCCATTGCCGAGCGCATCAAGATGTGGTCGTTCTTCGCCTTCACCCTCATCTTGACCGCGTTCATCTACCCCATCGTCGGCTCCTGGACGTGGGGCGGCGGTTGGCTGGCCCAGGAGGGCTTCCAAGACTTCGCCGGCTCCACCATCGTCCACGGCACCGGCGGCTGGGCCGCCCTGGCCGGAGTGCTGGTGGTGGGCCCCCGCCTGGGCAAGTTCAAAGCAGACGGCAGCGTGAAGCCGACCCCGCCCTCCAACGTGTTGGTGGTGACGCTGGGCGTGTTCATCCTGTGGCTCGGTTGGTTCGGTTTCAACGGCGGCTCCCAGCTCGCCCTGGGTACCCCAGCCGACGCAGTTGCGATGACCATCGTGCTGGTCAATACCAATCTGGCCGCGGCGGCCGGCGTAATCGCCGCCCTGGCTGTTTCCCGTTCGATCCTGGGGAGGATCGACCTCTTTGCCGGATTGAACGGGGCCATCGCCGGGCTGGTTGCCATTACTGCTGGCCCCACCATGGTGGATCACTGGTGGGCGATGATCATCGGCGCCATCGGCGGCCTGCTCTGCACCATCGCCATCAAGGTGCTGGAGATAGTCAAGGTGGACGATGTGGTCGGCGCCATTCCCGCCCACCTAGTCGCCGGCATTTGGGGGACCTTGGCGGTTACCATCGCCGCCGGCGGCCGCTTCCACATACAGCTCTTGGGCATCGTGTCCATCGGAGCCTTCGTGTTCGTGGCCTCTTTCCTGGTGTGGAAGGTGCTGGATGCGGTGATGGGCTTGCGAGTCTCAGCCGACGTTGAGCGCATGGGCCAAGACGTTGCCGAACTCGGCATTGAGGCGTACCCCGAATTTGTGCTGATGCCCGAAGAGCTGGATTAGCTCAACGGGATCAGGTACCGATCAGGTGCAGGGCTCTCCGGGGGCGACCGCGGGGAGCCGTCCGGCCCTCATCGAGGTTACCGACGTGCCGTCGGTCTCCCAGATCACCCGGTAGTCCACATCGGCCTCATCAACCGGGACGTACTGAATGGAGTTGCCGCTGCCGTCGGCATAAGGGGACACCACGAGTCGCTCCCCGAACAGCTCATGAAGCTGAGCCTCGGTGCTGCCGACGCTGGCCCCCGACCGGGTAGTGATGCTCGGGTTGGTGATGTCGATTCGCTCAATGCTGCTGTTGTAAATCGTGAGCACCACGCCCGATGGTCCGCCCGCCGGGGCCAGCAGATAACAGCGGGCGGTGCCTTCCCCTGGACCGCCGGTCCATAAGGTGGTGACCGCATCGGACGCCTCGTCTGGGGTCATGCCGAAATAGACCTGGCCGAGGCCCACGGTGCTGAGCTTGTCGGTGCTGTCGAAGGCCGGATCGTCGTAGTTCTCCGGCTCAGGCCGTTCCTGGGGCTCAGAGGTCAGCACGGGCACCGGCGTGGGCTCCTCCACCGGGACTGGGGTGGGATCATCTTCTGGTGCCGGCTCGGGCTCGTCGTCCATGGGCTCCTCGTCTGCGGGCTCCTCGACAGGAGCCGGAGTGGAGACAGGTGCCGGTTCTTCGGCGGCAGTTGGTTCCGGCGTGGCCTCATCGGCGGATTCGTCGTCGCTCCCGCAGGCCGCGAAGAGCAGAACCAAGATGGCGATCAATGCTATATAGCGTCGCATGGCCATCAGCGTAGTAGGAAGATTGCTGCGAGTCTTGTAGGCCGCCTGGGACTCGAACCCAGCACCTTGAGATTAAAAGTCTCCTGCTCTACCTGATGAGCTAGCGGCCCGCCGTCACTGTATCGCCCAGACGCTTTGGCGCGGTCGGTAATATGCCCCACGGTGGAAGCCTGGGAAGCCCTGCTTAGCGACGTGGAGAGCGAGTTGATCGACGTGGAAGCCGTGCTGGCCGACCTCGAAGACCTCGACGCATTGCGCCATCGCATCCAGGCCGCCGAAGCCGACGGCAGCATCGATCGCCGCCCCGTTTTGCAGCGCTGCGCAGAGCTGATCCAGAGCTGATCCAGCTACAGAAGATCTGCTACCGGAACCTGAATGTCCAACCCCTCTAGGGGGTTGACTCGCTCACCGGGAACCATCTGGCCGCCGGTCATCGTTACCCACCGGCCGCTCATGTTGGTGACCCGGTCGGGCGGGCAGCCCAGGTGGTGTTCCAGGGTGTAGATCACCCCGCCGTGGGTCACCACCAACGCAGACTGGTCGCCGACGATGCCGGCCAATCGGTTGAGTCCGGCCAGCACCCGGGCCAACAGGGCGTCGTCGTCCTCCCAGCCGGGCGGTCGTCGTCCGTCTTGGAGAAATCCGGGGAACTGCTCCTCAATTTGTGCTCGGGTCAGACCCGAGAACTCCCTCACATCCCGCTCGATTAGCTCGGGCACCGGTATCGGCGGTTCGCAGCCCATGTGCTTGGCGATGATCTCTGCGCTGGTCTGTGACCGTTGCAGGGTGGAGGAGGCCACCACATCCACTGGTTCCAGTCGAGCCGCGGCCTCGGTGGCCTGTTGATGCCCAAGCGGCGACAGAGGGGGATCGGCCTGGCCCTGCCAGCGCCGCATGGCATTCCATTCCGACTGCCCATGGCGGATCAGAAGCAGTCGAGACACGGCTGACACGGTAATGGCCAGCGCATTCCCGCCCATGGCAGTAGCCCGAGATTCCCGTACACTCTCGACCATGGCCACGTTGCGCCTGTTCGCCCACGTCAGGGAGGCGGCGGGTACCGGCAAAGATGAGATCCCCGGCGCCACCGTTGACCAGGTGCTCGCCACTGCGGTTGACCGCTACGGAGCGGCGTTTGCGGAGCAGCTTCAGATCTGTCGGGTTTGGCTCAACGGCGAACCGGTCACCGGTTCGGAGTCGGTGGCCGACGGCGACGAGGTGGCTGTGCTGCCCCCAGTCTCCGGGGGGTAGCCTTTTTTGGCGATGTCCTGTTGCCGGTTGCCTGACTTTCACGCCGTGAATCGGAGCGTGAGGCCATGACTCAAAACGTGGCCGTGCTGTCGCTGCACACGTCGCCGCTGACGCAGCCGGGCGTGGGCGACAGCGGGGGCATGAACGTCTACGTGCGGGAAATGGCCGCGGCGCTGGCTCACGGCGGCAGTGAATGCCGGGTGTACGTGCGCCGGTCCCAAGACGGCCTGCCCGATGAAGTGGCCATCGAGCCCGGTGTGACCGTGGTCCACATCGACGCCGGTCCCGTCGATCTGCACAAGGAAGATCTCTTCGGGACAGTGGACCAATTTGCCGACGGCGTGTTGGCTGACTTCCAGCGAACCGGACTGCCCGATGTGATTCACGCCAACTATTGGCTGTCTGGGATTGCCGGCCACCGGGTCAAGCATGCGGTGGGGGTGCCGATGGCGGTGACCTTCCACACGCTGGCCCGGGTAAAGGCCGCCACCGGCGACCCCGAGTCGGAGCAGCGGGCCCAAGCCGAGTCCGAGGTGATTGGCTGCGCCGATGTGGTAATCGCCTCTTGTGAGCCGGAGGCCCAGCAGTTGCGCAGCTTCTACGATGCCCCGCCCGAGCGGATAGAGCTGGCCCCGCCGGGGGTGGAGCATGCGCTGTTCTCTCCCGGCGACCGGGAGGGAGCTCGGGCCGCGCTAGGCCTGGGCTCTGGTCCGATTCTGCTGTTTGTGGGCCGGATCCAGCCGCTGAAGCGGCCCCTGGTGGCGGTGGAGACTTTGGCCCTCCTAGAGCACCAGGACGCTCGCCTGCTGGTGGTCGGCGGCCCCAGCGGCACCGAGGGGGAGGTTGAGTACCGGCGCTTGCAAGACCGCATTCAGGCGCTGGGATTGGCCGATCGGGTGGCGCTGATCCCACCCCGTCCCCACCACTGGCTGTCTACGTACTACCGGGCTGCCGATGTAGTGCTGGTTCCCAGCCGCAGCGAGTCCTTCGGGTTGGTGGCTCTCGAAGCGGCAGCCAGTGGAACCCCGGTGGTGGCTGCTCCGGTGGGTGGGCTGCGCTCGGTGGTGGAACACGGCCGAACCGGGTTCCTGGTGGACGATGCCACCCCGGAGGCATTTGCCGCCCGGGTGGCCGCACTGATCGACACCCCTCTGCTTTCCGCAGAGATGGCCATGGATGCGGCTGATCGGGCGCGGTTGTTCTCATGGACGGCCATGGCCCGATCGCTTCGAGCCACCTATCGCCGGGTCCAATCTCGAGTGCTTGTCGATTGCACGTGACGCTGCCGATGGCCTGTAACCCTGTCGATTGCACATGATTCTGCCGATGGCCTTTGACCCTGTCGATTACAAATGATTCTGCCGATGGCCTATAACCCTGTCGATTGCACATGATTCTGCGGGCCGAGGAGCTGGCCGCATTGGAATCGGACATCGACGCCTGGCTGGACGATCAGCT
Source organism: Acidimicrobiia bacterium (assembly GCA_022821105.1). Classification (GTDB taxonomy): domain Bacteria; phylum Actinomycetota; class Acidimicrobiia; order Acidimicrobiales; family Bin134; genus Poriferisocius. The sequence goes on along the minus strand of JAJEEH010000186.1, from coordinate 7,194 downwards.
TCAGACCAACCCGACCGTGCTGACAGTGGACCGGGGCGAGCCTGGCCAGCGCCGCTGGTACGTGCGGATGGTGGGGGAGGAGAAGACGGTGTCCACCGTCTGGTTCACGCTCGGCCAACGACAACTGCACTGCGAATGCCATTTCATGCCCGCACCAGAGGAGAACGAGGCCCAGCTTTATGAATACCTGCTGCGACGCAACCGCGAGCTGACCGGGCTGCGCTTCGCCATCGGGGTGGAAGATGCCGTGTTCTTGGTGGCCGAGCTGGCCGCCCACACAGTTACCGAAGCGGAGATCGACCGGCTCCTGGGCTCGTTCTACGCCTATTCGGAGCGGTGGTTTCGCCCCTGCATGAGAATTGGATATGCCACCCGGTTCAAAAATTAGGTTGTTTTATCTAATTTCCATTGATTTCAATATACTTGAATTATAGAATCCTCGTGTAGAGCTCCTGGTCGGTGGGGGTGATCGGGGAAGTCCTCCCACCGGCCAGAGTTTTTTGACCTATAACACCCCCTCTGGCCTGCTATAGCAGGGAGGTGGCACTTCGACTGCAACTCATCGGCGGGGGTCGAATGGGCGAGGCCTTGCTCGGCGGCCTACTGGCCGGCGGGTGGGCTCAGCCCGGCGAGCTCGCTGTGGTGGAAATGATCGCTGATCGGCGGGCGGAGTTGGCCGATCGCTACGGCGGTGTGACGGTGACCGACCATCCGCTTGAGCAAGCCGATGCGGTGCTGGCGGTCAAGCCCGACGACGCCGCCTCCGCGGGAGACAGCCTCAACAAGGCCGGGGTGCACCGGGTTCTCAGCATCGCTGCCGGGGTCACCACCGCATCGTTGGAGGCCGTTCTGGGCGACGGCACCCGGGTGGTTCGGGCCATGCCCAACACTCCTGCGCTGGTGGGGGCCGGGGCGGCGGCTATCGCCCCGGGCCGCTTAGCCGCCGAGGAGGATCTGGTTTGGGCCGCCGGAATCCTCGAGGCGGTGGGCACGGTAGTGGTGTGCGAAGAGCGCATGCTCGACGCGGTCACGGGGCTCTCCGGCTCTGGGCCCGCCTACGTGTTCTGGTTGGCGGAGACGCTGATGGCCGCAGGAGCAGAGGTTGGCCTTTCCCCCGACATGGCCGATGCGCTCACCCGGCAGACCCTTCTCGGGGCGGCCCGTTTGCTGGCCGAGTCGGGGGAGCCTCCCGCCGACCTGCGGGCCGCGGTCACGTCGCCGGGGGGCACCACTGCCCAGGGGATCGCCGAGCTGGAAGCCCGCGGGGCGGCCACCGCGTTCATCGCCGCAGTGGTGGCCGCCACCGAGCGGAGCCGCGAGTTGGGCGCTAGCTGAGCACGCCAAAAGTACACCCGAGGCCGGTTACGACAAGGTAAATCCACGTTTTCCTTGTTCTTTCGGAAGCGGGGTGGCACTGCACGGGCGGGGCCGCGTAAGGTGAGCGGCGCACAGCGGAGTGAGGGGTGTGTTGGCATGGCAAAGCCAGAAGGGCGGGACAAACTCATGACCGTGGCAGAGGTCGCTGCCCTCATGAGAGTCTCAACGATGACGGTGTATCGGCTGATAAAGGCCCGAGATCTTCCCGCTGTGAGGATCGGCAAGTCGTATCGATTGCGCGAGGGCGACGTCGACCGCTATTTGGCCAGTCGCTATACGCAGGCAGGCTGACGCTGCCCCTCCCTCTTGGCCTCAACAACGTGGTGGCCAAGTGATGACTTTGCGGTACGACACCATCTCGTTCCTCTCGGACTACGGGTTGGGCGACGAGTTCGTCGGCGTCGTGAAGTCGGTGATCCGCTCCATCGCCCCGGAGGTTGCGGTGGTGGACATCACCCACGACGTCGCCCCCCACGATGTGCGGGCAGGAGGACTGGCCTTGGCCCGCAGCGCTCAGTATCTGGTGCCCGGAGTCGTGCTGGCCGTTGTCGACCCCGGTGTGGGCGGCACTCGGCGAGCGGTGGCGGTGGAGGTGGGCGAGGGAACCTCGGTGCTGGTCGGCCCCGACAACGGGCTGTTGGCCCCGGCCGTGGCCATGGTGGGAGGGGCCTCTCGTGCGGTGGAGCTCACCGCCGAGAGCTATCACCTCCCTTCTCCCGGTCCCACTTTCGCCGGGCGCGACGTGTTTGCCCCCACGGCTGCCCACCTGTGTCTGGGCGCCGATCTCGAAGACGTGGGGACCCTGATCCCGGTGCATTCCCTGGTGCCCGGGGTGGTGCCGGTGAGCCGAACCGAGGGCGAGCAGATCCACGCCGAGGTGCTGTGGATAGATCGGTTCGGCAACTTGCAGCTCAATCTGGATCCCGCCGAGCTGGAGCCGTTGGGGAGTGCCCTCCGCCTCACCGCCGGCGACATCGGCCGCAACTCTCGTCGGGTCAACAGTTACAGCAGCCTGGAGAGTGGTGAATTGGGGGTGCTGGTAGACTCCTATGGCTTGGTGGCCATCGCCGTCAACCGGGGATCAGCAGCTATGGAGTTGAGCTGCGTAGAGGGAGACTCCATCACCGTTGAGTCCGGCGGGCCTGCTCCGGCCACCCCGGTCCAATTGCAACCCAAACGATCGGACGAACTGGCATGAGACCAGGAACAACCATCGCCATTGCCATCTTGTTGTTGGCCATTCTCATCGCGGCGGTCATCCAGCTGTTCGTGCTGGCCCGCTAGCGGAGCGCGGCCGTGCCCATCGATGAGGTCCTTTATCCGGTGAACTTGCGGGTTCGCGGCCACCGCTGCCTGGTGGTGGGAGGAGGACAGGTGGCATTGAACAAGGTCGATGGGTTGCTCGAAGCCGGGGCCGTAGTCGACGTGATCGCCCCGGACGCGGTTCCCGAACTGGACGACCGTCCCGGCGTCACCGTCCATCGCCGCTCCTATCGCTCGGGTGATGTCGAGGGCTACCGGCTGGCGGTGGCGGCCACCGGCTGCCAAGAAGTGAACGCCGAGGTCTTCCGTGACGGCGAGGCAGCCGGGGTCTGGGTGAACAGCGCCGACGACCCCGACAATTGCTCCTTCACTCTGCCCAGCAAACTGCGTCGAGGGCCGCTAATGATCACCTGCTCCACGGGGGGTCATAGTCCGGCATTGTCACGATGGTTGCGCCAGCGCCTGGAAGCAGAGATCGGCCCCGAATACGAGGCCATGTTATGCCTGCTCAGCGAAGCGCGAGAACGGATTCGAGCCGCAGGGATGCACACCGAGGACCGGGCTTGGCAAGATGTACTGGATTCGGGAATGCTGGAGTTGATCCGCTCCGGTGAAACCGGACGGGCAAAAGCGATGATCGACCGGCTGGTCGAGAACCCTTCATGAACCAGTGTCAGTACTTGCAATAGGCCTCAACCACCGATCGGCACCGCTCGGCCTCCTTGAGCGGATGACCATCGATGAGTCCTCCCTGCCCAAGGCACTGGCCGACCTGATCGGTCGAGAGCACGTTTCCGAGGCGGTGGTGCTGTCCACTTGCAATCGCATCGAGGTCTACGTCTTTGCCGAGACCTTCCACGGAGCGTTTCAAAATGTGCGGGATTTCCTCTCCGAGAGCGCCCATGTGGCCCCTGAGCAGTTCGGCGATGCGCTCTATGCCCACTATGAGGCCGACGCCGTGTCGCACCTTTTCTCCGTGGCCTGCGGCCTGGACTCAGTCGTGCTCGGCGAGAACGAGATCCAAGGGCAGGTCAAGAGCGCGTGGGAGACCGCTCGGTTGGAGGGCACCTGCGGCTCGTCGCTGAACAACCTCTTCCGCCACGCCACAGAAGTGGGCAAGCGGGCCCGTACTGAGACCGGCATTTCCCGTCACATCACCTCGGTCTCCCAGGCGGCGGTGGCCTTGGCCACCGAGCGGCTGGGCGGTTTGGCCGGCCGTCGTCTGATGGTGCTGGGTGCCGGAGACATGGGTGAAGGCATGGCGGCCAGCCTGGCCAAGAGCGAGGCGGCCGAAGTCGTGGTGGCCAATCGCACCACCGGTCGGGCCGAGGAATTGGCGCTGCGGATCGGAGGCCGAGCAGTGGGCCTCCACGAGATGTCCGCCGAGTTGGCGGTAGTGGACGTATTGCTCACATCCACCGGTGCGTCGTCGATGATTCTGGAGCATTGCGACGTGGCCGAGATCATGGCCGAGAGGGCCAACCGTCCGCTCTTGATCGTGGACGTGGCGGTGCCCCGCGATGTGGATCCCGCGGCGGGCGATCTGGACGGGGTGACCCTGCTGGACATGGACGATCTGAGGGCCTTCGCTGATCGGGGACTGCGAGAGCGCCGCGCCGAGTTGGACCGCGTGCGGGGCATCATCGACGACGAGCTGAACCGCTATCTGGACCACAGCTCGGCTCGCGAGGCGGCCCCCTTGATCGCCGCCTTCCGGACTCGGGCCGAGATTCTGCGCAAAGAGGAGCTAGACCGCCATTCGGGCGGGCTGTCCCCGGCCGAGCGGGAAGCGGTGGAAGCGGCCACACGGGGTCTGGTGGCCAAGCTTCTGCACGAGCCCACGGTGAGGCTGAAGGACGCCGCCGGATCGCCGCGGGGCGACCGCCTGGCCGAAGCGCTCCGGGACCTCTTCGATCTCTAAGCTTTCCCCCATGTTGCGCGCCGCCACCCGAGGCAGCGCCTTGGCCCGCTGGCAGACCGCCCACATTGCTGAATTGTTGGGCCGCGCCGCCGATGTCCAACCGGTTTTGGTCACCACCACCGGCGACCAGTTGGCCGACGAGCCCATCTCGGCCATCGGCGGCAAAGGGGTATTCGTCAAGGAAGTGCAGGCCGCGGTGCTCGACGGCCGAGCCGACATCGCCGTTCACTCGGCCAAGGACCTGCCGGCGGCCACTCCCGATGGGCTGGTGATCGCCGCCGTGCCTCGCCGGGCCGATCCCCGAGATGCGCTGGTGGGTTGCCGCTTGTCCGATCTTCCCGAAGGCGGGTTGGTGGCCACCGGCTCAGCCCGTCGCCGGATCCAGCTTCGGGAGCTGCGCCCCGATCTGCGCTTCGCCGAGCTGCGGGGCAACATCGGCACTCGGCTGGCCAAAGCGGCCGACTACGACGCCATAGTCATGGCCCAGGCCGCATTGGATCGCTTGGGCGAGCATCCCCCGGTGGTCGACGTACTGGGCTGCGACCTCATGGTGCCCCAAGTGGGCCAAGGCGACCTGGCGGTGGAGTGCCGAGCCGATGATGGCCGGGTGCGCGAATTGCTGGGCGCCATCGAAGACCCCACCACCCGCTGGGCGGTCGACGCCGAGCGGGCCTTCCTGTCCACCCTGGGCGGCGACTGCACGCTGCCTGCCGGTGCCCACGCCCACGTCGAGGGTTCCACCCTGGCCATGCGGGCCGTGCTGGCCGACGGTCCCGACAGCCGGTGCCACACCGTGGCGGGTGAGGGAGAAGACGGGGAGGCGCTGGGACAGCGCTTGGCCCGCCATTTGCTGAAGGCGGTGGCCTCATGACCGTCTATCTGGTGGGCGCGGGGCCGGGCGACCCAGCCCTGTTGACCCTGCGAGCGGCAGAGGTGCTGGCCACCGCCGATGTGGTGGTTTACGACCGGCTGTCGGTGGCGTCCCTGCTCGATTTGGCCCCGGCCGACGCCGAGCGCATCTCGGTGGGCAAACAGCCCGGCGGGCCCCGCACCTCCCAAGAAGACATCAACGCCCTGCTGGTGGCCCGAGGCCGGGCCGGACAGCAGGTGGTGCGCCTCAAGGGCGGCGATCCCTTCGTGTTCGCCCGGGGTGGCGAGGAGGCCGCCGCGCTAGCCGCCGCCGGCGTGGCCTTCGAGGTGGTCCCCGGCATCACCTCGGCGGTGGCCGTTCCGGCCTACGCCGGGATCCCCGTGACCATGCGGTATTCCTCCACCTCATTCACCGTGGTCACTGGCCACGAGGACCCGGTCAAAGGAGAGGGATCGGTCAACTGGGAAGCGGTCGCCGCTTTGGGGGGCACGGTGGTGGTGCTCATGGGTGCGGCCCGCTGCCGCGCCATCTGCGACCGGATCATCGCCGGGGGTATGGACCCCGACACCCCAGCGGCCGCCGTGCGGTGGGGCACCCGCCCCAACCAGCGCACGTTGCGGGCCACCCTGGCCACCCTGGCCGACCTCGATCCCCAGCCACCGGCCACCATCGTCATCGGCGAGGTGGCTGCCGCTGATCTGGCCTGGTTTGAGAACCGGCCCCTGTTCGGCCGCCGCATCGTGGTGACGCGGGCGCAGCCCCAAGCCGCCGCGCTGGCCGCCGATCTCCGCCGCCGGGGAGCAGAGGCCACCGAGTTGCCCGTCATCGCCTTTGAGCCCCCTGAGGACATCGGCCGACTGGAGAGGGCCGCAGCCGAGGTTGGCCAGTATGACTGGGTGGTTCTCACCTCGCCCACCGGGGTGGCCCGGTTCTTCGAGCAATTGCGCGACGCCCGCAGCCTTGGGGGCGTGCGGGTGGCCGCCATCGGCCCCGGTACCGCCGCCGCGCTGGCCCAGCGCAACGTGGTCGCCGACCTGGTCCCTGAGCAGTACGTGGCCGAGGCCCTTCTAGAGGCCCTATCTGAGGAGGGTGGGCCTGAAGAGGCTGGGCCCGGCGGGCCAGGCCGGGTGCTCATCCCCCGGGCCGAAACCGCCCGCGATGTGCTGCCCGACGGTCTGGCCGCCGCCGTCTGGGACGTGGACGTGGTTCCCGCCTATCGCACCGTGGCACCGGCAGCCGATCCCGACGCGGCAGCTCGGCTGGCCGACGCCGAGGTCATCACCTTCACGTCGTCGTCCACCGTCACCAACTTCGTGGACGCCTACGGCGCCGACGCGGCCCCCGAGGTGGTGGCCACCATCGGCCCTGTCACCACCGCCACCGCCCGCGACCGAGGCTTGGAGGTGGCGGTAGAGGCCGCCGAGCACACTGTCGACGGCCTGATCGCCGCCCTCGAGGACTTCTTCACCCGCTGAGGCCCACCGGGTTCTCGCTGCCGAAATGGGAGAACTCAAACTCTAGGATCGCAGGCATGGTCACCAACCGGGGGTTGTTCGAGCGGGCGCAGCGGGTGATTCCCGGAGGAGTCAACTCTCCGGTGCGCTCGTTCCGGTCGGTGGGGGGCACCCCGTACTTCGTGGCTCGGGCCGAAGGGCCTTATGTGTGGGACGTAGAGGGGCGCCGCTACATCGACTACGTGCAGAGCTATGGCCCCGGCATATTGGGCCATGCCCACCCCGCGGTGACCGAGGCGGTGGCCAAG
>JAJEEH010000102.1 GCA_022821105.1 Acidimicrobiia bacterium | reverse complement strand
GGTGGGCGGGCTGTCGGTGGGGGAAAGCCCAGAGCAGATGATGGCCGCGCTGGAGGCCACCGCACCGCAGTTGCCCGAAGATCAGCCCCGCTATTTCATGGGTTTGGGCGATCCCATCGGGCTGGTGGAATGCGTAGCCCTTGGGGTTGACATGTTCGACTGCGTGCTGCCCACTCGGCTGGCCCGCCACGGCACCGCCCTAACCTGGGAGGGCCGCCTCAACATACGCAACTCGTCTTTTGCCACTGATGATCGATCGATCGACCCTGGATTCCCGGCCAGCCCGGTTGCCAGCTACTCCCGGGCCTACATTCGCCACCTGTTCAACGTGGACGAGCCTTCCGCGGCTCGACTGCTCACTCTGCACAACGTGGCCTGGCTGCTGGCCCTCATGGACTCGGCCCAACAAGCCATCGTGGCTGGCACGCTCAAGCAGCTTCGGGAGAGGGTGGCCCAAACCTGGGCCTGACCCTCTGAACCACGCCTTCTGGGCACCATTCGCCAAGTCGTCTGGTGTCCAGAACTTCCGGTAGAGTTCAGAGCCTTGGATTTCATATTTCTCATCGCTCTCATGTTCGTCGCCATGTACTTCTTCATGGTTCGACCTCAGCAGCGCAAAGCGCGCCAGCACCGCGACCTGCTTGAGTCTCTCGATGTGGGCGACGAGGTGATCACCGCATCCGGGTTGTACGGGATGATCACAGATTTCGACGGCGGAACTGTGTTCATTGAGATATCCGATGGTGTCGAGATCAAGATAAGCCGTGACACAATCGCCAACAAGGTTGTGTACGCCGACGTCGATGACGACGACGCTGAGGGCTAGACCCAACTTCCAGCGTCAATGAGCCGCAGATCGCTGGTTTCGCTTGTCTTCATCCTGGCCTTGGCGGCCGGGTTGCTGGCCGCCTCGCTGGCTGTTGGCAATCGGCCCCTTTTGGGCCTCGACCTAAAGGGCGGGGTCGAAGTAGTGCTGGTGCCAGAGGACGATCCCGACCGGCCAGTGGCTATCACCCAAGGCGACTTGGATACCGCGGTCAACATCATCCGCGACCGCATCGACGGCCTTGGGGTGGCCGAGCCCGACGTGACCCGCCAGGGCGGCCGGGTGGTGGTCCAGCTTCCCGGCATCAGCGACCAGCAGCGGGCCATCGACATCGTGGGCCAGACCGCCGAGCTGCGCTTCCGCCCGGTGTGCGCCTTTCATGATGTGGAGTCCGCTCCCAGTGACGATCCCGAGGCCGATCTGCTCCCGATCCTGGATCTTCCGGTTCCCGAACTGGACGACCGCGGCTTGGCACCATGCCCCACGGGGATCGACGTTTCGGCCCTCCCCACCACCAGCTCATCCAATGATCTTCTCGACCGCTTCGTACTGCTGCCAAACAAAGACAGGTCGGAGCGCTACCTGCTCGGCCCATCCACTCTTACTGGTGCCGGCCTCTCGGGTGCTGACAGGGGGTTCACCAACCAGTATGTAGTCGAATTCAATTTAAAGGGTGGCGAGGAAGGTGCCGACAAGTTCGACGAAATTGCCGGTGAATGCAATTCGCTGACCGAATATTGCCGCACCTCCCAGATCGCTATCGTGGTGGACGGCACAGTTGAGTCGGCCCCAGTAGTGAACGAAGCTCGGTTCGGCGGGAGCGGAATCATCTCCGGCAACTTCTCCGAAGAAGAAGCCGATGACCTGGCGCTGGTGCTGCGCTACGGCGCGTTGCCCATCGAGTTCCAAGACCCCACCGACCCCCAAAGCGACAGCACCAGCCGGGCCGTGTCGGCTACTATCGGGGGTGACTCCTTGCGGGCCGGGATTATTGCCGGCATCGTCGGACTGGCGCTGGTGTTCTTGTACATGGTGGGGATGTACCGCCTGTTGGGTCTCGTCGCCATGTTGAGCCTGGGGGTGTCGGCCACCCTGCTGTGGGTGATTGTGGCCTGGCTGGGCGAGACCCAGGATCTGGCCCTGACCCTGGCCGGCGTAACCGGCCTTATCGTGGCGATCGGCGTATCGCTGGACTCCAACGTGGTCTACTTCGAGCACCTCAAAGAGGATGTGGCCACCGGTCGCATGCTGAGATCGTCGCTGGAGCAGTCCTTCTCGGCGGCGTTCCGGACCATCTTCAGGGCCAACTTCGCCTCGCTAATCGCCGCGGTCATCTTGTATTGGCTCTCGGCCGGGTCGGTTCGGGGCTTCGCCTTGATGCTGGGCTTGGCCTCGGTGCTCGACCTAGTGGCCACTTACTTCTTCCTGCGGCCTTGTGCCCAGCTGATGTCCCGATCGCCCAGCCTGATGGCCCATCCCCACCGCCTCGGTCTGCCCACGAGGGATGAGGCCATGTCTGCGGGAATCGAGGCGTCATGAGCCGTCTCCAGCGCCTATGGCGCAACCAGACCCAAGTGGACTTCCCCGAGTTGTGGAAGACCACCCTGAAAATGTCCGCCGCTCTGATTCTCATCAGCGCCATTGCCCTGTTGGTGCGGGGGGTCAATCTGGGCATCGAGTTCGAGGGCGGAACGGTTTGGGAGGCCTCCGCGCCCGATGTCTCCACTGCCGAAGTGCGCGACGCCCTGCGAGGCGTGGGCCAAGCCGATGCCAAGATCCAGTTCGTGGGCGGCGACGTGCTCCGGGTGCGGGCCGAGCTGGACGCCACCGATGCCTCCAGCGTGGCCGAAGTGTCGCTGGCCCTGGCCAACCTCACCGGTCAGGGCATCGACGACGTCAGCTTCAACTCCATCAGCGCGTCGTGGGGTAGTGAGATCACTAGTAAGGCCATACGAGCGCTGATCGTGTTCTTCATTGTGGTGGCCATCTACATCACGCTGACGCTGGAGTGGCGAATGGCTCTAGCCGCACTGGTGGCGGTGGCCCACGACATCATCATCACCGTGGGCATCTATGCCCTGTTCCAGTTCGAGGTGACTCCGGCCACGGTGATCGCCTTCCTCACCATCATGGGGTACTCCCTGTACGACACCTTGGTGGTGTTCGACAAGAATCGCGACTACCAGCGCCGCTCCGCACTGGTGGGGCGGGCCACCTACACCCGGATCATGAACTCGGCGCTCAACACGGTGCTGCTGCGGTCGGTGAACACCACCATTACCTCGGTGCTGCCGGTGCTGTCGATGCTGGTGATCGGCACGCTGGTGCTGGGAGCGGTCACCTTGGCCGAGTTTGCCGTGGCCCTGCTCATCGGCTTGCTGGTGGGCACCTACTCGTCGCTGTTTGTGGCTGCGCCAGCCGCCGCCTGGCTAAAGGAGCGCCAACCTGAATTCGTGGAGCTGAGGGAGCGTCTTGAGGCTCGGGCTCAATCTCGGGGCACCACTGTACAAGAGGTTGAGGACGTGGCGGTGGGTCCGTCTCCGTCTCGTCTAGCTCCGCCAAAGACCAGTTCGCCCCAAAGGCCGTCGCAAGCTGGCACAGCCATTCCCCCCCGGCCCAGGAAGCGGAAGAGGCGGTGAGTTTGTGTCGCTACATTAGTTCTGATGTAGCGACGGGCATCGCCCAACGGAGCGTGTATCTCCGTAAGTCGAGTTTTTTGCTGGCCTAGCGAAGTCCCCGAAGACTTATGGTACGTCTCAAAATCGTCACGAGGCGGTTAAGGGTCACAGCCGTTACCACGGCCATAGATTTTCCATGCCCACGGGGTCGAAAGTCCCACCCTGCGTCTCAGCGGTAGTTGATGCTCGCCGAAGTGAAGGCTAGATCCCCAATTGTCCGCAGTTGGCGCAAGCGCAGGGCAAAGCGCTGGATCTCGGATTGCTCAATACTCAGCGGCAGGAAGCAGTATCAACCGTGTCATAGGATGTCAAGCGCCAAGTGTCACCATTGTAGGTTCCACTTGATGTACTGGAATTAGTAGTTGACAACCCAAATGTATTGCTTAGGGGATAACAGTTGGGTGCTGTTACATGCCCGTAAAGCGTTATGAACCGCCATAGCCGTCCGGCTAGGTAGGCCACGACATAATCGTAAGTGACGATGTGCGTGTCATTTCTAGAGCAGTTTCTGTGCCCATCCCAGTATCCACGAGTTATCGTATTGCTGGTGGCGGGGACCCATTGCCAAACGATCTTTGTGCAATTCCAACTTCCATAGATGGTGCCTGCAATCGAATGAAATCGGGGTCCACGGCTAATCACTTGCTTGGTAACGGCACCTCCTCGACCACT
>JAJEEH010000096.1 GCA_022821105.1 Acidimicrobiia bacterium | reverse complement strand
TGGGCGGCGCGGCGGGCGCGTCGCGCGCCATTGTGGACGCCGGCTGGGTGCCCTACTCCCACCAGGTAGGCCAGACCGGCAAGGTGGTCAAGCCCGACGTGTACGTGGCCTGCGGCATTTCCGGCGCCACCCAGCACATGGTGGGCATGAAGGGTTCCAAGAACATCATCGCCATCAACAAAGATGCCGAGGCGCCCATCTTCGGGATTGCCGACCTCGGTGTGGTGGGCGATGTGCACAAGGTGCTGCCCAAGTTGATAGAGGCCCTGCAAGCTCGGGGCTGAGCCGAGCTCGCCGCTTCGGCGGCGTTTACGCGATAGGGGCCGCTAGACCAGGGGCCAAGGATGGCGGCGGCCACTGGGGTCGACGGGGAATCTTCCCTCGCCGGCCAGAGCGGCGGCCCGCGTCAGCAGTGCGTCTTGTTCGAGCACGGTGAGCAGGCCCCGCAATTCGGGGGGCAGGCCATTGTCCAGAAGGCGTCCTACGTCTTCGGCCAGATCATCGGGCAACGGCTCTCCGGCCCATTCCCAGATCACCGTGCGCAATTTGAACTCGCAATGGAACGACAGGCCGTTGTCGATGCCATAGAGCCGCCCGTCATGGCCCAACAGGATGTGGCCCCCCTTGCGGTCGGTGCTGTTGATGATGAAGTCGAACGCGCACAGCCGTTGGAACCACCGATGGTGGGCCGACTCCTCCCGCAGGGTGAAGTAGTGCTCGTCGTAGTCGGTGGGCACATAGAGCTGCACCGAGCCCTCGCCCAGCGGCCCGTCTCTGAGCACGGTTGGCGGAATCAGATCCCATCCCAGGGCGCGGGACAGCTCGAAGGCGGCGGTCTCCCGCTTGTGGAGCCCGGCGGGGAAGTCCCATAGAGGCCGCTCGCCCTTCACCGGCTTGTAAACCCCTTGGACGATGGGGGAATCGGGGACATGGACGTCTACCAGAAACGTCATGTTGGAGCTCCAGGGCATCCGCCCCAGAACGTCCAGTTCGCCTGAGGTCAGGATTTCGAATGCGTCGGCGTCTTCGAGCGCGGGCCGCTCGCGAAACGGCGATTCGGCATCCGGCTGGGGGGAGCTCATCAGTTGGAGCAGGGGCACCAAGTGCCGTCGTCGTTGAGCGGAGCACCGCAGTACCGGCACGGCGGGCGGCCCGCGGCCACCACTTGTCGGGCCCGGGCGACAAAGCCGGCCACCTGGCCGCGGGTGATGCGGAACCGGGCGGTGGCCAAGTCGTCGTCCTCTTCCTGGGAGGGCATCTCGGTGGCCATTATCAGCATCCGATCGGCATCGGCGTCATAGCCGATCCCGATGTCGCCCACCGTCCATTCCGCTTCCAACGGGTCGATGAGGCCGATGTCGGCCTCCGGCACGATGGAGTCGGGATCGTCGCTGATCTCCTTGAGCGCTCCGTCCAGGTATTCCGCCAGGGCGGCCACCTGCTGCTTTTCCACCTTGAGCGATACCAGCGTGCCGGTGACTCCGGCCTGGAGATAGAACACCCGCTGGCCGGGAGGGCCGATGGTGCCCACCGTGAAGTGCTCGAGATCGTTCAGGTCGAATGACGCGCTCATGATGGTACGAGGGCCTTCAAATCAGATGTGCTGTTGACGGCCAGAACCAGCGGGCCGTCGTCGCTGTAGAGGATGGCGGTGATCGAACAGGGCGAGACCACGATCCGCTGGAACATGTCCAGGTGGGCACCCGAGGCATGTGAGACCGCCGCCTTGATGGTGTCGGCGTGCGAAACCGCCACCACCGTCGTGCCGGGGTGGCGGGCCACCAGGGACTGCACCGCGTCGGTCATCCGGGTCTGCATCTCAGAAAACGACTCTCCTCCAGGAAACCGGAAGCTGCTGGGAGTGCGCTGCACTTGGCGCCAGTCGCGCCGGCGGCGCAGATCGCTGAGTCGGCGACCGGTCCAGCGCCCAAAGTCGCACTCGTTGAGGGCGTCGAGCACCCGCACACGGCGGCCCACTGCCCGGGCGATGGGGGCGGCGGTCTCCCGGGCCCGCTCCATGGGCGAGGCGTACACCGCTCCGATGCGTTTCGGGCCCAGGGCGGCAATGCGGGCGGCGGCCTGCTCGGCCTGCTCTTGACCCCGGTCGCTGAGGTGCAGCCCCGGCGCCCGTCCGGGCAGCACTGCGCCGGTGGTGGGGGTCTGGCCGTGGCGCACGAACAACACCAAGGTGGGTTTGCGGGTCTTACTGGCCATTTGCTCTCTGGAATCTGCTTCTAGGTGTCGTTGCCTTAGTACATGCCTTCCCAGCCATTGTCTTCTATCTTGCCGGGAGTGGGCTCAGCAGACACATTTGACGAACTGGCCGCCGATGTTACCGCCTGCCGGGCCTGCCCCCGGCTGGTTGCTTGGCGGGAGGAAGTGGCTGCGGTAAAGCGGGCCGCCTATCGGGACTGGGACTATTGGGGGCGGCCGGTGCCGGGCTTCGGCGACCCCGCCGCCCGCATTGTGGTGGTGGGCCTGGCCCCGGCCGCCCACGGCGCCAACCGCACCGGGCGAATGTTCACCGGCGACCGGTCGGGCGACTTTCTGTACGCCTCGCTGCACCGGATGGGGCTGGCCAACCAGCCCAACTCCACCGATGTGAACGACGGGTTGAAGCTGAGCGACGTCTACATCACTGCCCCGGTTCGCTGCGCGCCGCCTCAGAACAAACCCACGCCCGCCGAAAGAGACGCCTGTCGCCCGTTCTTGGACCGGGAATTGGCTCTGCTTAGTCGGGCCCGGGTGTTCGTCGCCCTTGGGGCCATCGGTTACGGGGCGGTGGCCGCCGAGTTGGGAGTGCGGCCCCGGCCCAAGTTCGCCCACGGCATGGAGGCGCCCGCTCCTGGAGGGCAGACGGTGGTGTGCTCGTATCACGTGAGCCAGCAGAACACCTTCACCGGCCGGCTCACCACCGACATGCTCGACGAGGTGTTCGCCCGGGCCCTGGCGCTGGCCGACGCCGTGTAGCCCTCTGATTGGTTCGCGACTCCGGGGAATCGGGCGATACCGTTGAGCCCGTGACGAAGACCCGCCTGCTGGCGATTGTGGCTGCGCTGATCTTGGTAGCAGCTGCCTGCGGCAACTCCGGTGCGCCCACCTCATGGGAAGACAACCCCGACGACTATTGCCCGGACGCCAGCGAACCGTGCGAGCCCAACGTGGGCCAGCCCGAGCGGAACTTCCGCGATGGATGCAGGGAAGCCGGCAAAGACGATCTAGACCAGCAGGTTCAAGAGAACTTGGACGATGTGTGCAAGTGCGGCTTCGACAGGATCAGGGACAGCTTGACCTTCGAGGAGTTCAAAGAGCTTGACGACGATCTGCGCAGCAACATCAATGCCGACTTGACCGAAGAGGTGGGCCAGATCATGCGCCAGTGCATCCTGGAGGAATCGGGGCTCGGCTAGCAGCCCGCCCGGGTCAGATCCTCCCTCAGACCCCTACTTTGACCGCGCTCTCGGCCCAGTCGGGCCAGCGTTGGCGGCTCTTGGCGGCCAGCTTGTGCATGAGGGCCACCGCTCCGGGGTCGTCGTCGCCGGGACGGGCCTGGATCACGCCGTCTTCCAGCATGGCGTTTATGACCGCCCGGCCCAGTTCGGTGCGGATCACGGTGAGGGTCCAGTCGGAGGTGTCGCCGATTCCCCCGGTGGAGATGTCGGCGTGCTCAGCGGCGAAATCTGGGCAGAGGTTGCAGCCCTCTCGGGTCCAGGCGTGGCACTCCTTGAGGTTGATCTCGTGGTAGTCGCCGTTCTTCATCCACACCTGGAACACGCCCTTGATGTTCATCTTGGCGATCTGGTCGGTGGGCAGCCCGTACTTCACCCAGAACAGCTCCTCGAACATGGAGTCGTCGAAGCTCTTGGAGCACAACAGCCCGATGTTCAGCTTGATGGGTCGGCCCACCTTGCCCACCTTGCGGTTCCACATCACCGGGCCGATGGAGGTCTGGCAGCTCATGCCCACCAGGGCCAAGCGCTCCAGGTTTCGCTCCTTGGCCTCCCGGTAGGCCAGCGGGTTGGCCGAGTAGGTGTAGCGGCTGCCTGCCCCCCGCAGAACCTCCTCGCGGTTGACGGCCAGGCCGGGCACCGCCTTCCAGCCATCGACGTCACCGCCCTCCAGAAATGAGGTGAGGGCACCGTCGATCACGTCGTTCTCCAGGCACCAGATCAAGATGGCCGACACCAGCCCGCCGTCCTGGCCCACCTCGTACACATAGTCGTCGGAGGCCCGTACCAGCAGGATGTCGCTGTAGATGCCGGAGACTTCTTCCTCGGTGCGGATGCGCCCGAACAGGTGCTCGTCGGCCTCGGCCTCCCAGGTGCGGAACCGGGGACAAGCCCTAGTGCAAGAGGTACACCCCTTCTGGCCGTGGATGCAGTCGGACAGGCCCAGCTCCTCCTCGAGGTGGAAGGGCTTGTACTGGCCGGGCTCGTGCTTGTAGCCGATCACGTCGTGGGGGCAGGCGATCACGCAGCCCGCGCACCCGGTGCACAGCCCCGAGTCGATGACCTCCTCGTAGAGTTCCTTCCACTGGTGCGTCCAGCGAACCTTGGCCTCAGCCATCCTGAGACTTTGCCACGCCCAGCATGTGATTTGGTCATTCAAAGCGCATTTGCCCAGGAAGGGGCTATGGGGGAGGGGCAAAGGAGGAAAGGGCCGGAAAAGCCGGTAGGGTGGCTGCAATAGAGGCCCAAACCGCAGGCCAGCGCCATACTGAGCGCCATACTGCGAGTTGGACTGCGAGAAAACGGGATAGACGGGAGGAAGAACAGATGGGTGACTGGTGGGACGGCCTGACCGGCGACCTCCAGGTCTTCTATCTGATCGGCGCAATCGCCGGCGTCTTCCTCATACTCCAGCTCCTGTTGTTGGGCTTCGGCGTCGGTTCCGACCTCGATATCGACCTTGATGACGAGGGCGCGGGAACGGGGTTCTTGTCCCTGCGAAGCCTTACGGCGTTCTTCTTCGCCTTCGGCTGGACCGGCGTATTGATGAAGGAAGCGGACAGCTCCACCCCGGTCTCGGTGATCGTGGCCATTGCGGTGGGTCTGTCGGTGTTCTTCGCGGTGGCCTACATGTGGCGCAAGTTCTCCCAAATGGAGGAAAGCGGCTCGGTCGACTACCAGAGCGCGGTCGGAACTGTCGGCACCGTCTACCTGCCGATCCCGGCCAACCGCTCCATGCCCGGCAAGGTTGAAATCCTCATCCAGGGACGGCTCCGAGTGATCGACGCCTACACCAGCTCGGACAATGACCTGCCGGCTCAGACCCGCGTCACCGTGGTGTCGGTGGTGGATCAATCCACCGTCCTCGTCAAACCCTTGTAACTCATCTCTCCTAGACCCGAAAGGACTCATTAATGGCTGCTATAGCCCTTGTTGCCGGCTTAATCGTCATTCTTCTCATTGCCCTGTTGTGGATTTCCTCCCGCTACAAGCGCTGCCCCTCCGACCGCGTGCTGGTGATCTACGGCCGGGTTGGAGGACAGGGCCAGTCGGCCCGATGCCTCCACGGAGGCGGTGCCCTGGTATGGCCCGTCATTCAGGGATATGCCTTCTTGGACCTCACGCCGCTGCCGATCGAGATCAAGCTCCAAGGCGCCCTGTCGCAGCAGAACATCCGGGTCAACACGCCGGCCACGTTCACGGTGGGAATCTCCACCGAGCCCGGAGTCATGCAGAACGCTGCCGAGCGGCTTTTGGGGCTGAGCCTTGTGGAGATCGAGAACCTGGCCCGAGACATCATCTTCGGCCAGATGCGGGTGGTGATCGCCACCATGCCCATCGAGGAAATCAACGCCGACCGGGAGAAGCTGATCACCAACATCACCGAGTCGCTGGAAATCGAGCTGCGCAAAGTGGGGCTGCGACTCATCAACGTCAACATCCAGGATGTAACCGATGAGTCGGGCTACATCGACGCCCTAGGGCGCGAGGCAGCCGCCCGGGCCATCAACGAGGCCAAGATCAAGGTGGCCGAACAGGAACGCGACGGCGATATCGGCGCGGCCGAGGCCCAGCGGGAGCGGCGCATCAGGGTAGCCGAGGCAAACGCCACCGCCACCGAGGGCGAGAACGAATCGCAGGTGGTGATCGCCAACTCCGACAGCACACGCCGCCAGCAGGAGGCCGAAGCCGAGCGGGCCGCGGTCACCGCTGAGCGGGTCACCCAGGCCCGGGCTGCCGAAGAGTCGTTTGCCGCCGAGGGTGTGGCCGAGCAGGCCCGGGCTTCTCGTGACAAGGCATCGCAGGAAGCCGACATCGTGGTGCCCGCCGAGGTGGAGCGCGAGAGGGTGCGTACCTTGGCCGAGGCCGAGGCCGATCGGATCAGGCTGGTCAAGGGCGGCGAGGCCGACGGCCAGCGCCTGCTCATGGAAGCCGAGGCGCTCGGCTTGCTGGCCCTGCTCACCCGCCGGGCCGAAGGCCTTGGGGCGCTGGTAACCAACGCCGGGGGCAATCCCCAACTGGCCGCCCTGCTGCTGATCGCCGAGCAGATGCCCAACCTGGTGGCCGAGCAGGTCAAGGCCATCTCCAATCTTCAGATCGACCAGATCACCGTGTGGGACTCCGGCGGGAGCGACGGCAAATCCGGCAACAGCACCGCCAACTTCCTGTCCGGCCTGGCCAGCTCCCTGCCTCCGATCCACGACTTGGCCGCCCAAGTCGGCATCAAACTCCCCGCCTACCTCGGCGAGCTCGACGATGAGACCGCCATCGAGCGCCTCCGCGAGATCGCCGAGCAACTGGATTCGGGGGATTCCTCGGAGGAGTAGTCCAAAGCGCCGTTGGCGCCCACGGCAGGATTCGAATACCGGCTAAAATCCCAGGTAGAGAGGCCACACTGGCATTTTGTTCCTCGCACTTCCCCCACTGTATCCCCCCTTTTGTGTCCCAGCTTTCGAGGTCTCGGCGGTTTCTGCGCAAAGGCAGATCGCAGTGGGGGATAGCGAAAATCGACCGAAAGTGTTCCACCCCCGCGCTCGCTTCGTGAGGGTTCCGACCGGTCGTAGGTGTGCTATCGACCGGTTCCGACCGGTGCAGCAGACCAGAGTGGCGGGCATGGAAACAGAAATTCGTGACCGCAATGACATCTTGTTGACCCGCCGCCAGGTGGAAGCGCTGTGCCGCTTGTCCACCAGCTCGATCTACAGCTTCATGCGCGATGGGCTGTTCCCCGAGCCGATCCGGGTCGGAAGACGCGCCGTGCGCTGGTACGCGTCGGAGATCGACGCATGGCTCGCCTCACGGCCCCGCGCCACCGGCGACCTTCCCTCCGCATAGTCCATTCCCGGCGAGTCCTTTTCGTCAAGGTGTGGGGGCTCACAGCAAGCCGCACCCGCAAGCTATCCGCGCCCAAGTCTTGAGGCTCCTGAACGTCGGCAGCGCCGTTCTTATCCACTACATCAGCATCGACTCCGGTGACTCTTCAATCGCCGCAACCGCCCGAGCTGGCATGCACTGCCATCTTGAGGACCAGTTAGACGAGTTCAGTCCCTCCTCGCCGGTCCCCATCCTCCCAAGGTCGAATATGGGCGACTCCAGCCCTATGGCAGGCGTCCATGATATGGAACGACAGCGAAACGGATACTGGATGTGGCAAGGAATCAGACCCTAAGGCCGCCAAGGCAAGTAAAGCTCGATACGAATCCCTAAGGAGGCCGCTACTCAATCTCCACTCTGTACGGACAACACTTGTTCGAAAGATGAGAGGTCTCCACCTGTGGTCAACAAGTTTGGCTGAGTTTAAGAATGTGATGGCAGGGCAATGGGTGGTAGTCGAATCGCTGGTTGAGGGTGCGGCTGAATTGACCGTTCTTCGATAGCCAGCGGGTGGCGGGCAAGGAGACATCAGGAGAAATCCGACTTAAGTTGATGCTCAGTCTCGATGTCGGCTCATAGGCAATCAAGCCCCAGAGTTCTGCCTACGGTCGAGACAAATGGCTCCAGCTTCTGGCTCCTTACGGAAGTCCTCTCCCAGAAACGAGGACTGTTGGATTGCTCTGGTGAAATCCTTCGCCCACTCTTCACCAAGCCTGCCTATCCGCAGGGCGAATTCGCCGACTCTGTAGCAATATTCTTCTTCGATAGTGGCCGGAGGTCTCTCGGGGCGAAATTGCTCGACATCGACTTGTCGAAGCACAAGGTCTATGAGGATGTCGAGAGTGCAAGCCCGCCGACCTGCTTTCGCGTGGTCGGTCTCATTCTCGCTGTGCACGACTGCGTATCCTGCGGCCTGGTATCCCGCCCCCTGAAGTGCGTCGAAGAGCGCTATCCATGCATCGGGGTGGCGATTCGCGAAACTGAGGATCAGGTGACCACCCGGACGGAGAGCTCGGCGGGCCTCAAGGAACACTTCGGTGAGTAGTTGCCGATAGGCAACCGTGTCGGTGCCATCGGTGTGTCTGTTGACGATGATGTCACCGCTCAGAGAGCCAGTTGGTCCGCCTGCCCATGCACGAAAGATGTCGGATAGCTCGGCGTATTGGACGTCATCGTGGTAAGGCGGGTCGGTGACGACGGCGTCGAAGCT
Organism: Acidimicrobiia bacterium; assembly: GCA_022821105.1. Classification (GTDB taxonomy): domain Bacteria; phylum Actinomycetota; class Acidimicrobiia; order Acidimicrobiales; family Bin134; genus Poriferisocius. The sequence continues at coordinate 4,270 of JAJEEH010000096.1, read as the reverse complement.
CGCCGCAGGAACCGTCAGTCGCTGGCTACCGCCTATAACCACTCGAGCGTCAACCATTCCAGGCATGGCGCTCCGTCGAACTTCTGCCGGGCGGGGACCCTCTACGACTAGCGGGCGTCCAATCTGCTCTTCGAGCCAGGTTGACGCCTTTGCCATGTGAGCAAGACGCCTCTCGACAGTCCCACGGCCTGCACCGAACGCTCCCCAGACATTCGGCTCCGTGGCAAGGGTTGTGAAATTGAAGCGGTGATTGGCAACGGCTTCGTATGCCTTTAGGTATCGCGGGTCCCAACGGGAGAGAAATCCCGCCATCTCCGCGGCTCCGATGACGGCAGTTTCGAGTGCTCGGAGAATGTGCGGGTCTCCGTCTGCGGCCGCTGGGCAGGATCGGAGAAGCGCTTCAAGTATGACGCGCTGGCGATCAGGGTAGATCTGGTGCCAATGCCGCATGCCGCAAGTGACCAGCGTGGTAGTTTCCATACCGGCAGCTATGGCAGGAAGCTGCCGCGTGGGATGCCAGTTCTCGTCGTCGGCAGCAGTGAGTTCAGCCTGCGTCGGGGGTCCGATCTCGCGATTACGCTTACCGGGGCTACTGCCAGACGAGTTCCGCTCAACCAGGACGACTTCCCACTTGAAGCCAGTGTCGGTTGCCAGTTCAGTGAGCTTACCGCTCCAATGACATAGTGCGCATTTGACAATTCGTCGGGCTGTATAGCGCGCGGAGGGCCGGATATAGCAGCCGCAAGTGGTGCAGACGCTGCGCTTGGTGGCTGTCCCTAGCTGTACATGGCCTGCGGGACAAGCCAGAAAGCCGGTGTCTCCTCCGCGGTCGACCCGCTTCGTCAACGACACGAGCGCCGCGGGAAACAGCCGGAGGGTGGCCTGGCATTGTGGGCATGAACCGGTGGCCACGCGCAGTGTGTTGCAGACGGCAGCCGGGGTGCCGTCAGCCAAGGTTGTCGAGTACGCGGATGCCAAGTGGTGGGCGTTCGCTTCATATAGCCGGTCAGCAGCAGCGTCGAGTTCCGACGGTGCGGGCAGCCTGAGCATCGTGCCCAGACTGCAGGCCGCCCATGGGTTGACATCCTGCGCATAGATTCGGTGTCCACGCAGCAGGGCGGCAAGGGCGATGACGCCACCACCAGCGAAAGGGTCAGCGATAAGAAGGCGGTCACCTTTAGGGGAGTCAGTCGCGACAGCGTCGATGATTGCTCCCGTGACAGTCTCAGTACGTCGCGCCCACCATCGGTAGACACTCGTTGGGGGAAGGTGCCACTGCCGGGACCGGCTTTCCCGTCGGGCCGCGGCAGTGAGCGCGTCTGCGTCTAGATGTCGTAGAACACTTCGTGTGATCGTCGTGGATTCGTTGCTCATCTGCCTGGTGTTATCTGTGTGGGTCCGAGGACGCTGGCAGCTTTTTCGGCCCTTCCCTGCATGTTGTGGGAAGCGACGAGAGTTGGCAGAACGCCGTATGGTGAGCAGAGGAGTACAGGGATATTGCTGAAGGCGGTGGTGCCCTTACCGGAACGAGGCCTCCGAATAGAGAGAGCTCGAGTGATTCGTGCGCCTGCCGCATCATTGGCGCCAACGGAGAAGACCATTTCGGTGAGTTCGTCGGCTCCATAGTGGCCCCCCGCTGTCGTAGTGAGCCGCCTTGCCGAGAGCGCCAACCTCATCAGTGCGGTCACGGGACGCCAGCCGCCTGTTGACGGCTCCAGAGCCAGAAGCGTCGCAAGACGCGCCGATCGAGATCTTCGTTCCAATTACGGCATCCGAATGACAAGTGAAGGCAGCGGTCGCATGCGGCATGGGGCTTGTGAGTCGAAACCTGAGCGCACATTGGGTCGTTGTCGCAGTGGTTTACCTCGTCTGCTGTGCGGCGCAGCCAGGTTGCTAGCCGGCGACGCAGGACGGTGTCGAGGGCGCCGAGGGTGAAATCGCTGTAGGAAGCGACGTAGATGGCGGTGGTGAGCGCGTCGGGAACGATCCACTCGGCCAGGCTCGACTCACCAAAGCCGCTCTGGCCGTCATCAAGAGCCCGCAGAAGTGCATGTGACGCGGAGTGCACCAAACGACGTGCCGTTCCGGCGGCACCATTGCCGCCGGTCGCGGGTTCGGCTGCGAAAATCGCAGTGAGCATGAGCTTGGCGTCGCGCTCGTCGTCAGGAACCGCTGAATTCCAGAGACCTTCGTGAGCCAGGAAACCAAGTATGTAGCGGGCGCTGAAAGTGACTATCAGCGCTTCTGTATCAGCTGGCACGGCGAAGACGGGGGTCCTTCCACCGTATTTGTTGGCTTTGGCGTAGCTTTGTAGATGACTCGACCCTGGTTCGCGGCTTGTTCGTGTGAATCCGTAGCTTGCGAGCGCGATGGGGAACCGCTGAGTGACGGAGATGTCTGCGATGCCCAAGGAACGAATTTTGGTGGACGTTGACTTGGCATCTGCGAGTGCCTCGCCTGAGGCGGCGGCGCATATGTCGGCATAACTCTTGCGGTCATCGATGATCTTCAAATCGAAGAGCCCGGCCCGTTCGACCATGGGACGTTGCGCCGCAAGGTCGACGACCTCGGAGGGGATGTTGGCCATCACAGCGGCGACACCCGTGGTTGTCGGCCCCTTGAGTGCACGCATCTCATCGATGATTTCCTCATCAACGCCAGCTTCTCGGAGCCGCTGCTCCTGTTCGTCCCACTGTTGCCCAGACATTCTCGTACTGCATTCGGGTCGGTCGAGTTCTGCGACCGACACCGATAGATCTTGTTGGTCACCGAGCCAAGACGCCAGAGCTGCGACACCGCGCTGGGGATGGCGCTGTAGGTTGTCGTAGGTTTGCCCGGAAATATTGATGATCGTGAGGGTTTGTGGGTACCAAAGCTGCTGGTCGCGTGCCGTGTAGCCCTGCTGGTACGGCTGCCGTCCCGCAGGCGCGTACCTCCCGCACCTGCACGGCGTGAAACGGGTGCTCTGGGCTGCCCCACACTGACGACATCGCCACGACGAAGACCGGAACGAGCCGAGATCCTCGAGATACATGTCTTCGGTGTTGCGGCAGTTGGGGCAGCTTGGTGTGTGAAGCGGTTCCATAATTCCGCAGTTGTGTGCTGTTAGATACCTCAGCTGCCGCATCCTGCTGTTGCAGTGAGGGCAGCGAAGCTGTCCGCTTGCGTTCGTGTCGGCGACAACTCGGTCCTGGCGGAACCATCGTTTTACGCGGTGACACGTCGGGTTGAGGCATTCGAATGTCAAAGGCGAGACATCCCAGGAAACCTCCTCAGGTTCGAGGAAGAGAAACTCATTGGGATTGGACTGGGGGTCTGGAAGTCCGAGTTGGTCAGGCATCCAGCGGCTCAGCTCATTCGCGAGTTCATTGAGTAGCACCTCGGTATTGAGGTTGCTAACCCGGGCCCCGTTGATGTGATCAACCTCGGCGATGAACCCGTCCTCGTGAGGGAACACCCTGCCGGGAAGATATCGGTAAAGGACCTGAGTGGTGGAGCGTTGCAATCTTTTCCTCTCTGGATTACGCGTGAAGGCGCGCGACAATCTGCGCGGCGCGATTCCCGCCCGAGAACTCCACAGGCGGGTCAACGTCTCGGAGGCTGGTCATGGCGGGACTGGTGAACAGGTCTGTGAGCCACTCAGCCTGCCATAGGACCAACCGTTGGCACTCGACGTTGTCCCAGCGGCTCAGGGCGTCGTTGACTAGTCGGTCTTCATCGGGTGCCTTCGCAGGATCAGACACGGGGCAGCGATAAGCACCTTCGATACGCGACCGAAGGTGCGGGGCGAGATCCGCAGCATTGGCGTCCCACCAGGTCCGGAACCTACGGGTCATCGAGATCTCTTCATTGCTAGGCCACCTCGCACTCCTGGTCTCGTCCCAAAGCAGGCTGCAGATGATGCCGGGCAGGGTACGTTCCACGGCTCGTGCGGCGAACCGGTTGACCGGCACTGGTTCAACCATTCGCTCGAGTGCGGCGTGAGTCGTTGCGAAGCTCTGGTACATCGACGTCTCGCGTCGGTTGCCGCGGTCGAAGACAGGACACGATGAGGCCAATGTGGGTACGCCCAGCTCGGGCTGTGGCTTGGATGTAGTGGGCGTAGGAAACCGGCATTCCAGCTAGGACTTCGAAGTTGAGGCGGTCAAGATCCACACCGTGGGAGATGACAGATGTGAGTATCCCCCCTTTGGCCGGTCACCTCGATTAGGAGGTAACCATGTCATTGATGGAAAGGAACGGGCCGCCGGGCAGGACCAGGCGGCGGTTC
>JAJEEH010000029.1 GCA_022821105.1 Acidimicrobiia bacterium | reverse complement strand
GGGATGGGACGACGGTGCGCTGCGAGAGCTGTTGGATGACCTCGATCTGCGGGTGGCCGAGTACGACGGCGTGGTCATGACCATGCGCTCCCCCGATGGTGCCGAGGATGCGGTGGCTGCGGCCGTGGCATTGGGTGCCCGATCGATCACGGTGCTCGAGCATTCCGATTGGCAGCCGAGCGAAAACCTGGATCAAGCCGCCGCGACACTGGCCGAAGTCGCCGATCAGACCGCTGAACACGGCATCCTGGCTCTCATAGAGCCGTTCGCCTGGTCGCCGCTTAACGACCACCGGGTGGCCGCGGAGATTGTCGAGCGGGCCGACCGGCCCAACGCGGGGCTGCTGCTCGACACCTGGCATCTGTGGCGGGGACCGGAGCGCGGGCGGCTGGACCCGGCCATCGACCCGGCCATGATCAAGGAGATCCAAGTGGGCGACACCGGGCCTGAGCCCGAAGAAAACCCCACGGGCGAGGAGCTCAACCACGAGTGCATGCACGGCCGCTTGATGCCCGGTGACGGTCACGGGAACCTCGCCGGGATGCTGGCCGAGTTCGCCGAACGGGGGGTGGACGCCCCGCTCGCCATCGAGGTCTTCTACCAATCCCTCGACGGCATCGAACCCGCCGAGGCGGCCCGTCAGTCAATGGCCGGCTTCAAGAAATTGCAAGCTAGATTGGCTTTGTGAGCACTGAAGGAATCCCCCAAGAAGTCGATGACGCCATCGACGCGCTGCTGGCCGAGCACGACCCGACCACCATGTCGGTGGAAGAGTTCCGCGGCTACCAGTACGACGCCGGCCTGGCCTGGGTGCACTTCCCGGTGGGCTTCGGCGGCCTCGAGCTGGCCCCCCGCTATCAACGCCACATCGAGACCCGTTTGCGCAACGCCGGCGCCGGACCGGCCGATCCCGGCAGCTTCTTCTTCACCCTGGCTGGGCCCACCATCGTGACCCACGGCACCGACGAACAGAAGAACCGCTTCCTGCGGCCCATGTTCACCGGCGAGGAGCGCTGGTGCCAGCTGTTCTCTGAGCCAGGGGCGGGTAGCGACTTCGCCGGTCTGGCCACCCGGGCGGTGCGCGATGGCGAAGTGTGGACGATTGACGGCCAGAAGGTGTGGAACACCCTCGCCCACCTGGCCGACCGGGGCATGCTGGTGGCCCGCAGCAACCCCGAGTCCCCCAAGCACAAGGGCATGACCTACTTCGCGCTCGACATGCACGCCGAGGGAGTGGAGGTGCGTCCCCTGCGCCAGATCACCGGTGAGGCTGAGTTCAACGAGGTCTATATGACCGGCGTGCAGGTGCCTGATTCCGACAGGATCGGTGGCGAGGGAGAAGGCTGGGGGGTGGCACTCACCACGTTGATGAACGAGCGCACCGTGATCGGGGGCGGCGGTTCACCGAAGCGGGGCTCGGGCAGCATCGCTGAGTTGGTACGGGTGTGGTCGGATCTGCCCGACGAGCAGCGCACCTCGGCCCGCTTGGACCGGGTGATGACGCTGTGGAGCCAGGCCGAGACGCTAAGGCTCACCAACATGCGGGCCTCACAAAATCGCCGGGCGGGCAACCCCGGCCCCGAGGGCTCGGTGGCCAAGGCCATTCACGCCGAGCTGAACAAGTCGATATTCGAGGAGTGCGTGAACCTTCAGGGACCGGCCGGCTCGATAGGCCTCGACTACACCTTCCGCCGGCCCGACATGGTGTCGGAGACTGGCGCCGAGTACGGCATCGGCCACGCCTTCTTGCTGGCCCGGGCCAACTCCATCGAGGGCGGCACCACCGAGATCATGCGCAACATCCTGGGCGAGCAGATCCTCGGCCTCCCCGGCGAGCCCCGGGTAGACAAAGCCATCCCCTGGAACGAAGTCCCCCGCAACTAGCTCGCGGCCCGGGCGCCTGAATCCATTCAGACGCCGACTTCGTTTCGGCGGCGGTTGAGCCAGCCGATGACCGTCTGGGCCACGGCTTCGGGCTGCTCGGGCAGCAGGGCGTGGCCAGCGTTGGGAATAACCACTACCTCGACCCGGTCGCCGACAGCCTCGGCGAGAGCGTCGGCGTTGGCGGGAACGGCTAGCCGGTCGTCGGCGGGTTGCACCGCCAGCATGGGGGCGGTGCCTCCGGCCCACCAGTCGCCCACCGGGGTGGACACGGTTGCCTGCTCCTGGGCTTGGGCCAGCTTTGCGAACCAGCCGTCGGCCCACACGCTGGCGTCATTGCCCGGCGCGAAGAACGCCCGGCCCACCGCATCGAGGCGAACGTCGGGCGGATTGCGGGGGTCGAAGATCGTCCGCATCGCCACGGCCATGTCATCCGTGACCGGAACGAACCCGCCGCAGGCCAACAGCACCAGGCTCTCTACCTGCTCGGGGTGGTTGGTGGCAGTCATACGGGCGATCCGGTTGCCGTAGGCGTGCCCCACAACCACCGCGGGGCCGTCGCCAAGCTCGGCGATCACCGCGGCCACATCGGCGGCCAGCGTCGCCAGGGTCTCCTCTCGATCGGGCACCGCGCTGGCCCCGAGACCTCGAGGCTCAGGACAGGCCGCCCGATAGCCGGCGGCAGCCACGTCGGCGGCCAACCGGTCGAAATCAGCCGCCCCCCGGCCCAATGACGGCAGCATCACCACCAGCGGACCCTGCCCGCAAACATGCACTTCGATCGGTCCGTGATCGGTGGACACCATCGCGATCTGACGCATGGCAATGCACTGTAGCCTTCCATCGGATCGCGAAAATAAGGCTAGCCTTACATTCTTATGGCCCTTGTCCCTCCGGTTCCGCTGCTGTCGGTGCAGGGCGTCTCCAAGTCGTTCGAGGGCGTCACCGTTATCGAAGATTGCAGCCTCGACGTGGGATGGGGCGAAATGGTGTCTCTGCTCGGGCCGAGCGGGTGCGGAAAGACCACGCTGCTTCGGATCATCGCCGGATTGGAGCGAGCCGACCGGGGGTCGATCCACATTGCAGGGGCCCAGGTGGCCGGCGATGGAACCTGGGTACGCCCCGAAGACCGAAATGTGGGCATGGTGTTCCAAGAATGGGCGCTGTTCCCCCACCTGGATGTGTCCAGAAATGTCGGCTACGGAGTCCCCCGCGGCAAGCGGTCGAATGAAGTGGCCAAAACGCTGGAGTTGGTCAACCTTCCGGGAATGCAAGACCGCATGCCCGAAACCCTCTCTGGTGGCCAGCAGCAGCGGGT
>JAJEEH010000078.1 GCA_022821105.1 Acidimicrobiia bacterium | reverse complement strand
GGAACCTCATTACCTCCTAATCGAGGTGACCGGCCAAAGGGGGGATACTCAAAAGTAAAGCTCCCTGAACCTCGCCGCCTGATTGCCGCCCGGATTGCGTAGCCTTTGGTTAGTGATACATCCGACGATTGACGAAGTGCGGGCTGCTCCCAAGGTGTTGCTGCATGATCACCTGGACGGGGGGCTGCGTCCGCAGACTGTGGTGGAGTTGGCGGCGGAGACCGGTTACGACCATCTGCCGACCACCGATGCCGATGAATTGGCCCGGTGGATGGTGCGGGGGGCCAGCCGGTTGGACCTCACCTTGTACTTGGAGACGTTCGCCCACACCGTGGGGGTCATGCAGACCCGCGACGCCTTGGAGCGGGTGGCGGCCGAGTGCGCCGAAGATCTGGACGACGACGGCGTGGTCTACGCCGAGGTGCGATTTGCTCCTGAACTCCACACTGAAGCTGGGCTTAGCCTGGACGAGGTGGTGGAGGCGGTGGTGGCCGGCTTCGAAGCGGGCATCGCCAATCGGAACATCCGCATTGGGACGCTGCTCACCGCCATGCGCACCGCGGCCCGCTCCTTAGAGATAGCCCAGTTGGCCATTCGCCACCGCGACCAGGGCGTCGTGGGCTTCGACATCGCCGGGGCCGAGGCCGGCAACCCGCCCACCCGCCACCTGGACGCCTTCCATCTGATCCAGCGGGAGAACTTCCACTTCACCATCCATGCCGGGGAGGCCTACGGCCCGCCGTCCATCTGGGAGGCGGTGCAGTACTGCGGCACCGAGCGGCTGGGCCACGGGGTCCGCATTGTGGACGACATCGAATTCGGCGCCGACGGCACCCCCCAGTTGGGCCGGCTGGCCGCTTTCGTGCGGGACCGGCGCATCCCCCTGGAGCTGTGCCCCACGTCCAACGTCCACACCGGGGCGGCGTCATCCATTGCTGAGCACCCCATCAAGGTGCTCAGCGACCTGCGGTTCCGGGTGACGGTCAACACCGACAATCGCCTGATGAGCGCCACCTCCATGACCCAAGAGGTGATGCAACTCGTGGACGAGTTCGGTTTTGGCTGGGCCGACATCCAGTGGCTCACCATCAACGCCATGAAGAGCGCCTTCATCCCCTTCGATGAGCGCCTGGAGATCATCAACAAGGTGGTCAAGCCGGCCTACGGCTCCCTGGCGCTGTGACCGCGGTCCCCATCGCAACCATTGGGCTCGATGCCGACGACACCTTGTGGCACAACGAGACGATCTTCGCCGACTACGAGCAGCGGATGGCCGACCTGGTGGCCCGCTACCTGCCCGACGTGGACTTCCACGAGCGGCTCATCGAACTAGAACGGCACAACGTGGCCATATTCGGCTACGGGATCAAGGGCTTCGTGCTGTCGATGATCGAGACCGCCATCGAGGCCACCGGAGGCCAGATCACCGCCCAAGAAATCCACACCATCGTGGGCTGGGCCAAGGAGATGCACGCCCACCCGGTGGAGCTGCTCGACGGAGTAGCCGAGACCATCGAGGAGTTGGAGCACCGCTACCGCCTGGTGCTCATCACCAAGGGCGACCTGTGGAACCAGGAGACCAAGATCGCCGCATCCGGGCTGGCCGACCACTTCGACGCCGTGGAGATAGTGGCCGAGAAAGACGAGGCCACCTACTCCCGGCTGCTAGAGCGCCACGACATCGCCATCGACCGATTCGTGATGGTGGGAAACTCGGTGCGCTCCGACATCGAGCCGGTAGTGGCCATAGGCGGCCGGGGCGTCCACATCCCCTATCACCTCACCTGGGACCTGGAGCACGCCACCATCTCCCCCCACGACAGCTGGGTAGAGCTCTCCGACATCCGCCAACTCCCCTCCTGGCTGGCCGACCAGTAGGGGTTCAGGCGCTCCGGTCGTCTAGGCGGTCGGTGCTGGGGTCGAAGGTGGGGAGTTGGTGCTGGACGGCGCCCTGATGGGCGGCCAGCTCGTCGTACACCATCGCCTCCACTTCTTCCCAAGAAGTGGCCCGGGGCGGGTCCAAATCCCGGTTGTAGGGCTGGTCGAACACGATCACGGTCCGGCCCTCGGCCCGCAATGCCTCGACGTTGTGGGGGGCGTCTTCAATGTAGACGTGGGCGTTTACTGCCGATTTGCCGCCCACGAAGCACAGATCCCTATAGGGGATCTTGGCCTTGTCCAGCCACTCTGCGGTATCGCCCGCGGCGATGGCGTGGTCCCAGTTGGTGTATAGCCGGTGGGTGATGATGCGGATCCACACCCCGGCCTCCGACAGTCGCCACAGCGCTTTGGAAGCGCCGGGCATGGCCGGCATGTCGGCCAGCATCCGATGCTCCGCCACCGCTCGGCGGTGGTAATCCTCGAAGTCGCCCTCCCCGAAGCCCCACTCCTCAAAGCCCCAGCTGCACTCCAGGGTCAGCGATTCCTCGGGCACGCCCTTTTCCTGAGCCACGATCTTGCGGAAGGCCAAGGTGTGCTCAGCGCACACCCCGTCGAGATCAACGCCTAGAACAAACGGTCCCGCGCTCATCGACCTTTGGGGTGCCAGACGGTCTTGGTTTCGCAGAAGGCGTCGATGAGATAGGGGCTCTGGGCGCTCTCATCAGCCCATTGCCGCTCAGCGGCCGATGCGCTCACCACCCTGGTGATGGTGGCCGCAGCTTGGCGGGCCGCGTCAGCAGCCAACTCGGCATCGCAGCCGGTGAGGTCTAGCGAATCCACCGCCACATGGCCGGCCAATGGGGGGACGAGCTCGTTGCGGTGACCGGTAAGGATGTTGACCACTCCGGAGGGGACGTCGCTAAGTGCCAGCGTCTCAGCCAAGGTGATGGCCACCAGAGGGCAGCGCTCAGAGGCCAGAACCACCGCGGTATTGCCCGACACGATCACCGGGGCCAGCCGAGACACCAGCGGAAGCAGGGGCGGCTCATCGGGGGCCACCATCCCCACCACGCCCACCGGCTCGGGCACGCTGAGGTTGAAGTAGGGGCCGGCCACCGGGTTGGCCCCGCCCAGCACGGTGGAGAACTTGTCGGCCCAGCCCGCGTACCAAACCCAGCGATCGATGGCTGCGGCCGTCTCCTGGGCGGCGGCCTCGTACGAGCACCCATCGCCCGCTCGAGCCACCTCGGCACTGAACTCGTCTCGCCGGGACTCCATTACCTCGGCCACCCGATACAGGATCTGGCCTCGGTTGTAGGCCGTGCGACCGGCCCAGCCCGCTTGAGCCGACCGGGCCGCGGCCACCGCATCTCTTACGTCTTTGCGCGACCCCTGAACCGCGTTGGCCAACAGCTCACCCCCCGCTCCGGCTACCGGATACGACCGGCCCGACTCGGAGCGCTCGAAGGCCCCGCCGATGAACTGCTTGTAGGTCTTGTTGACCACCAACCGATCGCTCATGCCACCAGCTCCACGTAGGGCAACAGCCCGGCCCGGCCCCCCTCGCGGCCGTAGCCGCTCTCCCGGTAGCCGCCGAACGGGCTGGCCGGGTCGAACCGGTTGAAGGTGTTGGCCCACACCACGCCGGCCTGCATCCGATCGGCCATCCACAAAATGCGCGACCCCTTCTCGGTCCAGATGCCGGCCGACAGCCCGTAGGGGGTGTTGTTGGCCTTGGCCACCGCCTCTTCAGCGGTGCGGAAGGTGAGCACCGACAGCACCGGCCCGAATATCTCCTCCTGGGCGATGCGGTGGGCGGTGGACACGTTGGTGAACAGCGCCGGCGGATGGAAGAACCCCCGCTCGGGCAGGACGCACTGTGGCGTGTACAGCTCGGCCCCCTCGGCCACCCCGGAGGCCACCAACTCGGAGATGCGGTCGAGCTGGGCTTGGGAATTGATGGCGCCGATGTCGGTGTTATTGTCCAGCGGATCGCCCACCCGCAGAGTGTCCATGCGCCGCTGGAGCTTGCCCACCACGGTGTCGGCCACCGTCTCCTGCACCAGCAGGCGCGATCCGGCGCAGCACACTTGCCCGCCGTTGAAGTAGATGCCGTTGACGATGCCCTCGGTCACCTGATCGAGGGCGGCGTCATCGAACACGATGTTGGCCGCCTTGCCCCCCAACTCCAGGGTGAGGCGCTTGCCGGTACCGGCCACCTCCGCACCGATAGCCCGACCCACCTCGGTGGAGCCGGTGAACGCCACCTTGTCCACCCCGGGGTGGGCCACCAGGGCGGCTCCGGCAGCGTCGTCGCCGGTGACGATGTTGACCACTCCGGGGGGCAGTTCGGCGTCGCGCAGCACCTCGGCCAACAACAAAGCGGTCAGCGGTGTAGTGGGCGCCGGCTTGAGCACTACGGCATTCCCGCAGGCCAAAGCGGGGGCCAGCTTCCAGGCCGCCATGAGCAGGGGGAAGTTCCACGGGATGACCTGGGCCGCCACCCCCAGCGGCGCAGCCCGGCGTCCGCTGAAGGCGTAGTCGAGCTTGTCGGCCCAGCCGGCGTAGTAAAAGAAGTGGGCCGCGGCCAGCGGGATGTCGAGATCACGGGACTCCCGGATGGGCTTGCCTCCGTCCATGGTCTCCAGCACGGCGAATTCCCGGGCCCGCTCCTGGAGCAGTCGGGCCACCCGATACAGGTACTTGGCCCGCTCGGCGCCGGGCAGATCGCGCCAGCCTCCCTCCCAGGCCGCTCGGGCCGCAGCCACAGCCCGGTCCACATCGGCAGCGTCGGCCACGCTGACCTCGGCCAACGCCTCCCCGGTGGCCGGGTTGATGGTGGGGGCCAGCCGACCGGAGGCCGACTCCACCATCTCGCCTCCCAGAAACAGGCCGTACTGGGAGGCCAACCGCACCGGAGCGGTCGACTCTGGGGCGGGCGCGTACTCCAGGCTGAAGTCGCCCGTGGGCGCCACTTCGCCACCGGTGGACAAGCGATCAGTCAACGCTGAAATCCTCCCGCCGCTGGTAGCGGCCGTCCAAGAGCTTGGCCCGCTGCATCAGCACGTCGTTGAGCAAGCTAGAGGCGCCCAGGCGGAACCGCTCCGGGGTCAGCCACCCCGAACCCAGCGTCTCGCCCACAATCACCAGGTAGTGCCAGGCCTGCTTGGCGGTTCGGATTCCCCCGGCCAGCTTGAGGCCCACGGCCCGCCCGGTTTGCTCGGCCATGTCCCTAATGGCCTCGGCCATGCACAGGGCGACAGCCGGAGTGGCCGAGGTGCCGATCTTGCCGGTGGAGGTCTTGATGAAATCGGCTCCGGCCACCATGGCCAGCATCGAAGCCTGCCTGATCTGGTCGTAAGACCCCAGCTCGCCGGTCTCCAAGATCACCTTCAGGTGGGCCGACCCGCAGGCCTGCTTGGCGGCGGCGATCTCGTCGTAGGCCTTCTGGTACCGCCCGGAAAGAAATGCCGATCGGTTCAGCACGATGTCCACCTCATCGGCACCGGCGGCCACCGCCCAAGCGATCTCAGCCAACCGGGTATCCAAGGGGGCCAACCCGGCCGGGAACCCCCCGGCCACTCTGGCCACCGCTACCGGGCTGTCGGCCAGCTCCTTGGCGGCCACCGGAACCAACTCGGGATACACGCACACCGCGGCCACCGGGGGAACCGACCAGTCGGCGGCATCGGGATGGCGGGCCCGAGTACACAGAGCCTCTACTCGCTCAGGGGTGTCAGCCCCCTCCAGCGTGGTGAGGTCCATGACCCGGATGGCCAAGTCGAGCGCAGCCGCCTTGGACGAGGTTTTGATCGACCGGGTACACAGCAAGGCGGCCCGCTGCTCCAGCCCCACGGCATCCACCGGGGTGATGCGCACCCCGGCTACCGCATCGGCGGAACCCGCCGAAGTCTCGACAGCGAGCAGATCAGTCACCCGCCCAAGGATAGGGCGGCAGTTCGACAACAGGTCATCCGTCATCAATGCCTAAGGTGAGGCTATGGAGGTTTCGGTTGTCGATCATCCCCTGGTCCAGGCCCGCCTTTCCGTCTTGCGCCGAGCCGACACTCCATCGCCGGAGTTCCGACAAGCCTTGGAAGAGCTGAGCGGACTGCTGGTCTACGAGGCCCTGCGGGATCTTCCGGCAGCAGCCGTCAGCGTGGACACACCGCTGGCCCGCACCTCCGGGGTGCGCATCGACAATCCCCCGCTGCTCGTGCCGGTTTTGCGGGCCGGACTGGGCATGCTGGATGCCGCCCGGAAGCTGTTGCCCGAGGCCACCGTGGGATTTCTAGGGGTCCGCCGCAACGAGGAGACCTTCCAGCCCGAGCCCTATCTCAACACGGTGCCCGACAATCTGGGCGGCCAAGCGGTGCTGGTGCTAGAGCCGATGTTGGCCACCGGTGGATCGCTGGCCTATGTGTGCGGGCGGATGGCCGCCGCCGGGGCCGGGCAGATCACCGCGGTGTGCGTGCTGGCCGCCCCCGA
>JAJEEH010000133.1 GCA_022821105.1 Acidimicrobiia bacterium | reverse complement strand
ACGGCGTAGGTGATGTTGTTGGCGGTCAGCGCAAATCTCTCAACCGACAAGCGGATCTGCCCCGAGGCGAGCTCGGCTGGGGGGCAGGGGACCGCCCGGGTATCGCGGAAGTCCTGGCGATTCACCTCGAATTGCATGGTTGAACCCTAACGACCACCTTCAACTATTGCCAGTAAAAGGCGCACTACTATAGGGTCTTGCCATGCCGCGGTACGGGGTGCTGAACGACGCCTACGTGGGATCCTGGCTCCAGCGAGACGAGCCTGGCGGACCCATGTGGGCGCTCAACCTGATGAAGTACCGCCCCGTCGCCGACTACCGCGATGGGCGGGAGACCTCGCTCAGCGGCATCGAGGCCGACGATGTCTATTCGCCGGACGAAGAGCTGAGAGCCGTGGGGGCCCGCATCATCCTTCTCGCTCCGGTGGTGCATCAACTGGTGGGCGACGACACGGTCTGGGACCGCATCGCCATCGCGCAGTACCCCTACCGGGCCGCGATGATCGAGATGAACATGCGCGACGACTTCCAGAAAGCTCATGCCCACAAAGAAGCGGGCATGGAATCCACCATCGTCTTGGCCTCATTCCCAAACGAGAATGGCCCAATTCCGCCCCAGTTTTCGGGCACCGATCCCGAACGGCTGCTCCTGCTCCAAGTGGTGGCCCACCCAGATCACCACGATCTGGCCGAGGGAATCGAAGCCACCCGCATCGGACGGTTCTGGGTGGAGGACTGGTGCATCGGCGATCACCGCAGCTTCGCCGAGGCTCGTTTCGACCTTGTTTCGCCGGATGCCGCCGAGGAGCTCATCGCACGCGACACCGTCCGCGACGATGCCAACTACGCCGTGATCGCCGATCCGGCCATCGACGACGTGGCCCGATCGCTAACCGACCCCACCCGGGTCTTGTTCTAGTGCTCGACCTGCGGACCATCCGGCGGGTCGAGCGGGCAAACCATCTTGAGGTCTGGGGCCCGGTCGTCGACCGCTGAGCTGATCAAGTGACTGCTACCTTCGAACGAAGATGACCGATATCGACCACCCCGACACACCGGTCGACGGGCGTGTCGCCCGCCGAGAGCGCAATATCGAAAACGTTCTCGACATCGTCATCCAAATGTTCGCCGAGGAATCTCTCTTTCCGACCATGGAGCAGATTTCCCAGCGGTCGGGCCTTTCCCTACGGTCGCTCTACCGGTATTTTCCCAATCCTGGAGAGCTCCTCGAGGCCGCGATCCATCGCCATCGCGAGCTAATGAGAGACGTCGGCCACCTCCACAGAATCGGACAGGGTCCTCTCGACCGCCGGATAGACGACTTCGTGGCGATGCGGCTCAGGCTCTACGAGAAAGCCAGCGCGGTGTACCGGGCCGGTTTGCACAATGCACCTCTTCATCCCCCGATTCGCGACTGGGTGGCCCGAGCCCGCGACGATTTCCGCAACCAGTTCGAACTCCAGTTCAATCCCGAGCTGTCTATCCGCAAAGCCGCCGACCGCCAGGCTGTTCTGGCCGCTGGCGACGCGCTGTCCCAGTTCGACGCCATCGACTATCTGCGGCGCCACCGCCGCCTCTCGGTGTCAGAGACCGAAGCCGTCCTCCGCTCTGGCCTGCAAGCTCTGCTCCAACCCTGAGCCCCAACCCTGAGCTACAAACCTGAGCTGGACGTCTGGGGCCTTCAGGGGCGCAGCGAAGGTTGCGGAGCCATAGGCCGAGAGCCTAAGTTTTGCGTGTATTACTGGCAAATGATTGCTGCGAGAGACCCGAGGACCACCAGCACCGTCCCATGGACCCAGCCAACCGGGAACCGCAAAGGAGCAATAGATGGACATCGTGTTGACCGGGACCGGCTCGCCGCTGCCCGATGCCAATCGAGCGGGCCCGTCCACCCTCATCAAGGCGGGCGACACCCACATCCTGGTGGACGCGGGCCGAGGGGTGGTCATGCGCATGGCCGGAGGCGGCTCTCTGCCTGCGTTCTTGGCCGCGGTGCTGGTCACCCATCTGCACAGCGACCACATCTGCGGCCTCAATGACGTGATCACCACGCACTGGGTCATGACCCGGGGAAATGCCGAGCTGGCCGTATACGGGCCGCCGGGCACAGCCCAGTTCGTGGAGCGCCAGCTGCACGCCCTGGAGGCGGACATCGGCTACCGCATCGAGCACCACGACGCGCTCACCAATGGACCAAGAGTGCAGGTAACCGAAGTGGCCCCCGGTGAGGGCTTCTCCGTCAACGACGTTGAGGTGACCACGGCAGCCACGGCCCACGCGCCGGTACGGCCCACCATTGGCTACCGGCTCGAGCACAACGGCTCGTCGGCCGCGCTGGTGGGCGACACCATTCCCTGCCAGGGCGTGGACCAATTGGCCGCCGGCGCGGACGCCTACGTGCAAACGGTGATCCGCCGGGACCTGGTAGAGCAGATCCCCAACGACATGGTCCAAGACATCCTCGACTACCACTCCGGCGTGGTGGAGGCGGCCCAGACCGCGGCCCGGGTGGGCGCCAAGCGGCTGGTGTTGACCCACATGGTGCCGGCACCCACCGCGGAGCAGTACTCCGAGTGGATTGCGCTGGCGGCCGAGCACTACGAAGGCGAGATCATCATCGGAGACGACTTGACCACCATCGCCACAGGACAGGAGTGACGCCATTGGCTAACTCCCCGGCCAAAGGCCCGTTCCCCGGAGTGATCGGCAAGACCCTGGCCGACTCGGAACCGTTCTTCGAACAGCCGCCCCATCCCGGCGAAGATGCGCCCAACGTGGTGGTCGTGTTGCTCGACGACACCGGCTTCGCCCAGCTCGGCTGCTACGGCTCCGACATCGACACCGCCAATGTGGACCGACTGGCCGCCGAAGGCCTTCAGTTCACCAACTTCCACGTCACCCCACTGTGCTCCCCCACCCGGGCATCGCTGTTGACCGGGCGCTCTCAGCACACGGTGGGCATGCGGTCGGTGTCGAACCACTGCACCGGCTTCCCCCACCAGCTCGGCCACATCACCAACCATGCCGCCACATTGGCCGAGGTTCTCAAAGCCGAGGGCTACGCCACGTTCTGCGCCGGCAAGTGGCACTTGACGCCCTCCAAGGACACATCGGCGGCCGGTCCCTTCGACCAGTGGCCCCTGGGTCGGGGATTCGACCGGTTCTACGGATTCCTGGACGGTGAGACCGATCAGTTCCACCCCGAACTCGTTGTCGACAACCACCACATCGACCCCCCGGCGGGCCCCGACGAGGGCTATCACCTGAGCGAAGACCTGGTTGACCAACTTCTTCAGATGATCCGGGACAGCAAGGGAGTTCGGCCCGACCGCCCGTTCTTCGCCTACCTGCCCTTCGGCGCCACCCACGCCCCCCATCAGGCCCCGCCCGCCTACTTGGAGAAGTACCGCGGCCGCTACGACGAGGGCTGGGACGATGTGCGCCAGCGCTGGTACCAGCGCCAACTCGAGTTGGGCGTGATACCGCCGGGCACCGAGCTGGCCCCCCGCAACGACGGGGTGGAGCCCTGGGACAGCCTGCCGACGAACCAAAAGCTGCTGGCCAGCCGACTCCAGGAGGCCTTCGCCGCCTTCCTCGACCACACCGACGACCAGATCGGGCGCTTGGTGAACGGCCTGCGCCACATTGGCCAGCTCGACAACACCATCTTGATGGTGCTGGCCGACAACGGCGCCTCCCAAGAAGGCGGGCCCTTCGGCGTCATGCACGAGATGAAGTTCTTCAACGGCATACTCGAAACCCCCGATGAGGCCGTCGAGCGCCTCGACGACATCGGCGGCCCACACAGCCATACCAACTACCCCTGGGGATGGGCCCAGTGCGGCAACTCCCCGTTCAAGTGGTAC
>JAJEEH010000218.1 GCA_022821105.1 Acidimicrobiia bacterium | reverse complement strand
TAGAGTTCGGTCACCGCTACCAGTCCAACGGCTCGATGAACAGATGGATGGTGCCCCCGCAGGTGAGCCCCACCGCGAAAGCCTCGTCGTTGCTGTAGCCGAAGCTGACCATGCGCCGCTCACCGCTTTCGAGAATGTCGAGGGCCTCGACCACCACCGCCCCCTCCACGCAACCGCCCGACACCGAACCGATCACGTCGCCGTTGTCGCTGACCGCCATGGCCGCGCCGGGGTCTCGGGGGCCAGAGCCCTCCACATTGACCACTCGGGCCAGCGCCACCTGTCGGCCTTCGGCACGCCAGGCATCCAGGTCGGCCAATATCTCCTTCATCCTGAAGCTCCGATCAGATGAGCAGGGTCCCCTGGCGCCCGGTCGTCGGCCAACACCTCGGCCAGCAGCTCCAGAGAGCGCAGCGAATGGCCCTCGATGAAGTCGTCGACATGGGGCAATGCGGCGGCCATGCCCTGGGCCAATGGCTGGTAGCCGGGGGTGGCCTTCAGCGGATTCACCCAAACAAGTCTATGGGTCACCCGGTGCAATCGGGCCATCTGCTCGGCCATAACCTCGGGGCTGCCCCGGTCCCAGCCGTCGCTCAGTATGACCACGGTCGCACCCCTGGCCATGCCTCGGATGGCCCACATCTCGTTGAACTCGGCCAGGGTGTCGCCCAGCCGGGTCCCGCCCGACCAGTCGCTCACCGCGTCGGCCGCCGCGCTCACCGCCCGGTCGGGGTCGTGGGAGGACAGCTCTCGGGTGATGCGGGTCAGCCGGGTGCCGATGGTGAACACCTCCACCCGGCGGCGTCCCACCACCGCGGCGTGAACGAAGCGGATGAGCGCCCGGGCGTATGACTCCATCGACCCGGAGATGTCCAGCAGCAGCACTACCCGGCGGAGCCGCTCACCTGGCTCGGTGTACCAGCGCCTCACCGGCTCACCGCCGCTGCGGATGGCGGCCCGCACCGTGCGGCGCAGCTCGGGATGCCCGGCGGTGCGGTGGGTGCGGCGACGGCGGCGAGACCGGCGGGTGCCGCCGATGCGGGTCATGGCGGCCATGAGGCGGTGGGCCTCGTTCAGCTCATCGTCGCTGTAGTCGGCGAAGTCCTTGTCGCGCAACACCTCGTGGCGGCTCCACCGCAGCGTGAGGGATGGATCACCGGTGTCGTCCTCCCCACCATCGTCTTCACCCTCATCGTCGCCGTCGTCGTCAACCACCAGGGTGATGGGCTGGGTCACCTCCATGACCGGGGTGGCCACCAGCTGCGGACCGCCGTAGTAAGCGTCGAAGATCTTGTCGTAGAGCTCGATGTCGTCGGGATCGGTCACCAGGGTGGCCCGGCCGGCCCAGTACACCGCGCTGCGCTGCTCTAGTCCCACCGCGCCGAGGGCCTGGTAGTAGTTGACCGACGACCCCACGGCCACGTCGATGCCCGCGCCTCGAAGGGCGTTTACGAAACCGACGGCGACTTCGTCAGCCCGCACGGGAAAAAGCGGGTGCTGGGATCAGCGTCGGCATGGCCAGCCGGTCGGAGATCATCCGGCTCGTGCTATGGCCTGCTCAATCAGGCCGCCGATGCCCTGGTCAACCACCCTCTGCTGATCTTCCCGGTACTTGAGCACCGCGCCCAGGCTGGCCTGGGTGATCTCGGGGGTCAGTTCGGCGGCACCGAGTCGGCCCAATGCCAGGCTCCAGTCGATGCTCTCGGCCACGCCGGGCGGCTTGTACAGGCCCAGCTCCCGGAAAGCGCCCACCGCAGCCGCCACCTGGCGGGCCAGCGGCTCGCTCACCCCGGGCGCCCGGCGGCCGATGATGGCCACCTCCCGCTCAAAGCTGGGGTGCTCCACCCAGTGGTACAGACAGCGCCGTTTGAGAGCGTCGTGGACGTCGCGGGTGCGGTTGGAGGTGATGATCACCCGGGGAGGTGTGGCGGCCGCGAACCGGCCGATCTCGGGCACGGTCACCGCGTAGTCCGACAGGATCTCCAGCAGGAACGCCTCGAACTCGTCGTCGGCCCGGTCAACCTCGTCGATCAACAGCACCGGGGGCGGACCCTCGGTGCCGGCGATGGCTCGCAGCAGGGGGCGCCTGATCAAGAAGCGCTCGGAGTACAGCTCGTCTTCCAAGGCGTCGGCCGTTTCTCGAGTGGCGCCGCCGGTGGCCTCTGCGGTGCGCAGGTGCAAGAGCTGTCGGGAGTAGTCCCACTCGTACACCGCCTGGGCCACGTCGATTCCCTCGTAGCACTGGAGGCGGATCATCTCCCCGCCGGTCCATGCGGCCAGGGCGTTGGCGGTCTCGGTCTTGCCAACGCCGGGCTCGCCCTCCAGCAACAGGGGGCGGTTCAGGGTCATGGCCAAGAACACGGCCGTGGCCAACCCCTCGTCGGCCAGGTAGTCGCAGGTCTTTAGCCCGTCGGCCACATCAGCGGCCGAAGAAGGCTGAGGGCCCAGAGGCTGGGCGTTAGCGTCCAGCGGCTTCGAGCGCCCGACGGGTGAGCACCCGGGCGAGGTGCTCGCGGTACTCGGGTCCGGCGTTGAGGTCAGATGGCGGATTGGTGCCCTCGGCCGCTGCTTCAGCGGCGTCGGAGGCCGACGCGCCTCCGGCTAGGGCGGCCTCCACACCGGCGGCTCGGACAGGAGTGCTGTCCATGTTCACCAGGCCCACACCGGAGTTACCGTTGTTCACGATGGCCGACACGCCCACGATGGCCCAGTCTTGGGCCCGGCGGTTGAACTTCTGGAAGCCCCAAGTGGCGTCGGGCATCTTGGGAACCCGGATCTCGGTGAGCAATTCGTCGTCGCCCAGGGAGGTCTCCAGAAAACCGGTGAAGAAGTCGTCCACCGCGATCTCCCGCTCGCCGCCCGGACCCCGGGCTACAAGGGTGGCCCGCATGGCCAGCATCACCGACGGCAGGTCGGATGCAGGATCGCCGTGGGCGATGGATCCGCCGATGGTGCCCCGGTGGCGCACCTGGGGATCGCCCACATGGCTGGTGGCCTCGGCCAGCAGCCCGGCCTGTGACTGCACCAGCGCGCTGGTCTCCACGTCACGGTGGCGGGTGAGGGCGCCGATGGCCAAGTGGTCGCCAGCGTCGTTGATGTAGCTGAGGTCGTCGAGGCGGCCGATGTCCACCAATACGGCGGGGGTGGCCAACCGCAGCTTCATCAGCGGCAGCAGGGAATGGCCGCCGGCCAGCAGCTTGGCCTCGTCGCCGTGCTCGGCCAGCGCGGCCAGCGCCTCTTCAGCCGATCCGGCCCGGATGTAGTCGAATGCCGCAGGAATCATGACGAGGCCTCCGCGCAGTGCAAAACGGCTTTGACGATGTTGTGGTACCCGGTGCATCGGCACAGGTTGCCCTCGAGGCCGATGCGAACTTCTCGCTCAGTGGGGTCGGGGTTCTCATCCAGCAGCGAGACAGCCGCCATAACCATGCCTGGCGTGCAGTAGCCGCACTGGAGGGCGTGGCACTGGCGGAACGACTCCTGCATGGGGTGCAGCACGTCGCCGTCGGCCAATCCCTCGATGGTCAAGAGGTCTTGCCCGTCGGCCTGTACGGCCAGCATGGTGCAGGACTTCACCGACTCGCCGTTCACATGGATGGTGCAGGCGCCGCACGAGGAGGTGTCGCACCCGATGTTGGTGCCGGTGAGGCCAACCACGTCGCGGATGTAGTGAACCAGCAGCGTTCGCGGTTCCACATCATGCGAATGGCTGTCCCCATTGATGGTGACCGTTACTTCCACGGCATCTCCCTAATCGTCTTCCGGGTCCGCGAGGAAATCTAGTACACCCACCCCCCCTCAGGTCACCCCGGAAGCCAAGCCTTTGGCCGCTGACAGCTCAGGCGGGGCGCCAGGCGAGGAGGGTGAAGGGGCCTTCTTCGTCGGTGTGATCTTCGAAGGCCACTTCAATGGGCTGGCCACCGGCGGGCTCGTCGTCGCCCTGCCAGGTGGCGGGCAGGCACAGGTCTTCTTGTTCGTCGAGGCGGCCCAGCACCACGGTGTAGGGGGAGGCGAATCCGGGGAGGAAGGCGTGGTGGTTCACCACCCAGCTCTCCACCGTGGCCCGGCCCGACAGCGGCGTCCACGTGTACTCGAAGGAGGCGCAGCGCCCGCACATGGCCCGAGGCGGCCACCGCCATGCCCCGCAAACGTCGCAGCGCTGCAATTCGAAGCGGTGCTGGTTGATGCGCTCCCACCACGGGGCCGAATCCCGTTCGGGGTAGGGCCGGGGCTTGGGGGCTTGGTCGGCCGGGTGGTCAACGGCGGTCATCGGCTCAAGACTGCCACAATCCCGACCTAGAGTGAGCCGAGGCCAATCACGATCGCTGGACACCCAAATGCCAACACCAGACCAAAGATGACGGTAGAGCGAACAGCGGCTTATCAGCGGGCGTCTCGGACGCTGATGGCCTCCGTAGTACCCACCTCGGCGGCGATGGCTTCGGGATTCGCCGCGGCTGCGGTGCTGGCCAAAGAGATCACCGACAGCGAGACCCTGGCCGGGGTGGCCGCCGCCATGATGCAGGTGGGCAGCGTGGCGATGACCGTTCCCTTGGCTCGTCGGATGGCCCGACTCGGCCGCCGCCGGGGCTTGGTGGCCGGGTGGTCGATAGGAACGGTGGGAGCCACCCTTGCCTTTTTGGCTGCGGTGGCCGACTTCTATCCGCTGTTGGTGGTGGGGATAGTCGGCATCGGCGCGGGCAACGCCACCAACTTGGCGGCCCGATTCGCCTCCGCCGACCTGGCCCCCGACGACCGGCGGGCCCGAGCCATCGGCATGCTGGTGTGGTCGACGACGTTTGGCGCGGCTTTGGGGCCAACCATCGCGCTGGGCCCGGCGTCGGCAGTGGCCGGGTTCTTCGGGCTGCCGGAGCTGTCCGGCCCCTATCTGCTGGGCATGGTCCTTTTCGTAATCGGGCTCACCGTCACCCATACATGGCTGCGCCCCGACCCGCTGGAAGTGCTGGGCACGTTGGGCAAGGCCGCGGCCCGGCCGGCACCGCTGCGGGTGGTGGGACGGCGAATCGCCACCGTGCCCGCCGCCCGGCTGGCAGTAATCGCCATGCTCACCGGCCAGGCGGTGATGGTGGGGGTGATGACCATGACCCCGTTGCACATGGACAACGGCGACCACCATCTCCGGGTGATCGGCTGGGTGATCTCGGTTCACGTCATCGGGATGTTCGCCTTCTCCCCCATCGTGGGCTGGCTCGTCGACCGCATCGGCCCCTATCTCATGGTCGGGCTAGGCGGGGTGATCCTGTGCATCGGCGCGGAAACCGCGGCCCACAACAGCGCCGAGGACAGCGCCGGGATGTTCGCCGGCCTCCTGCTGGTGGGCTTGGGCTGGAGTTTCGGGCTGATCGCGGGGAGCGCGCTGCTCACCTCGGCGTTCCCGGTGGCCCAGCGGGTGGAGATGCAGGGAGGCGCCGATCTGTTGATGACCGGTGGCGGGGCGATCGCCGGTTTGTCTTCCGGCGTGGCCATGGAGCACTTCGGCTTTCACTTGCTTAGCCATTGGGCCGGACTGGCCGCATTGGTGCTGGTGGCTGCCGCGGCCGCCGCCTGGTTCGCCGCTCGACAGGAGCGAGCCGAGCCGGTTCCTACTGGGTAGCTGACGCCTTCGCCGACAGGCAGTCAGCTATCGCGGCGCAGGATGATGGCCGAGGAATTGCCGGCCACATAGCCGGGCTGGCCGGTGGACAAGGCCACCTCGGTGCCGGGGACTTGGAAGCGCCCGGCGGTACCCCTCACTTGGCGGACGGCCTCGTGCAGGTTGTTGAGGCCGTGTACATAGCCCTCCGACAAGAACCCGCCGTGGGTGTTCACTGGAATGCGGCCTCCAGGGGCGGTGCCGCCCTCGGCGATGAAGGCAGCGGCCTCGCCCTTGGGGGCGAATCCGTAGTCCTCCACCTGCACCAGCACCAAGTGGGTGAAGGCGTCGTACAGAGAGGCGTATTGAACATCGTCGGGGCCGACCCCGGCCATCTCGTACAGCCGACGGGCCATTTTCGCCGCGACAGAGATGGTCCAGTCGGCCTGGACCCGGTTGCTGTGCATCATGTGGCCGCCGCCCCAGGTCATCCCCGAGATCAGCACTGGGGTCTGGCGCAGGTCGCGGGCCCGCTCGGCGGTTGTGATCACCACCGCGGCGGCTGCGTCGGTCTCCAAACAGCAGTCGAACAGCCGGAACGGCTCCACTATCCAGCGAGAGGCCAGATAGTCGTCCATGGTCATGGGGGCCCGCATCATGGCCCGCTCGTTGTGGGTGGCGTTGGCCCGCTGCTGAACGGCGATGCGCCCCAAGTCCTCAGAGGTGGTGCCCCACTGGCTCATGTGGGAGCGGGCGAACATGGCATACCACTGCGGCGGGGTCACCCAGCCGATGGGATGCTGGTACTGGGTTTCCACGATGGCCGGCGGCGGGCGGCCCGTGCCCCCCATGCGGTGCTCGGAGCGGGCGTTGATGGACCGCCACACCACGATGTGGCGGGCATGGCCCAAAGCGGCGGCACTGGCCGCATGGCCCACCACCGAGTGCGAGGTGGAGCCGCCCCCGAACTGGTCGCAGTACCACGACAGGTCGTCTACTCCCAGGCACTGGGCCACGATGGAGGCGGTGATGGAGTCCTGCACCTGATGGCAGGCCACCCCGTCGATGTCCTCCCGACGCAGCCCGGCGTCCTCGATGGCGGCCATGATGGCCCGCAACGCCAGCGTGAGGGTACTCACCCCCGAGTTCTTGGACAGCTCGGTGATGCCGATGCCCGCGATGGCGGCTTTGTCGCGGAAAGGGTGTTGGCTCACTGTGACGACACTAGAGCGCAGCCGCTAGGTTCAGCGGCGTGAACGACTACCCCATCCACGTTGGCAGCATGCTTTTCACCCTGGTGGACCCGAATCCGGGCCACGAGAAGGAGTACAACCGCTGGTACGAGCGAGACCACTTCTACGCCGGGTGCATGATCGGGCCCTGGATGTTCGCCGGTTCCCGGTGGGTGGCCCCCCGGGCGCTCAAGGACATGCGCATCACCGACGGCAGCGGCGAGGTGTCGCAGGCCGGCCAGGGCTCGTTCTTGGCGGTGTACTGGGTGCTCGACGGCCACGACGAGGAGCACTGGGAGTGGGCTGGCGAGCAGGTCCACTGGCTGTACACCAACGACCGGGGGTTCGCCGAGCGCACTCACCGCCACACAATCTTGGCCGACGTCGGCTGGGCTGCCTACCGCGATAACGATCCAGTGCCCCTCGAGCTGGCCCTCGACCACGGCTACGCCGGCATCGGTGTCGTGGCCATGGACCGGGCCGACGGGGTGAGCGAGGACGAGCTGCACACATTCCTGCGGGACAAGGCCATGCCCGAGATGATGGCCGGCTCCCCGGTGGCCATCGGCTCGGTCTGGAAGCCCCGCCAGCGCGACGAGATCACCTCCAACTCCCCCATGGACCTAGGCTCGGGCACCGGAACCGAGGCCCGCACCCTCCAGATCTTCTTCTGCGACG
The DNA here is from genome assembly GCA_022821105.1 of Acidimicrobiia bacterium. GTDB lineage: Bacteria > Actinomycetota > Acidimicrobiia > Acidimicrobiales > Bin134 > Poriferisocius. The sequence goes on along the minus strand of JAJEEH010000218.1, from coordinate 5,952 downwards.
AGCAGCCCGACGGCTGCTGGGACTCGTTCCAGGGCTATGTGGACGCCATCAATGGCTCGGGATTGGCCAGCGTCTGCTGGGCCGGGCCGTTCTACAAGACGGTGGTGGGCACCGACACCTACGTCGACCAGCTCTAGGTCTGGTCCCCCAGCTCTACTGGAACGACACGAACGCCGGGTAAGGGGTGAGATCCAGCACTTGCTCGGTTGTGGCCATGGGCGAGTCCTCGTCGTAAAAGTTCTTCCAGCCCCAATGTAACTGGTCGGCATCAAACTCCCTGGTCAAGACATTCCATGTGTTGTACTTGGAAGTCAGCGGACCTTGGCCGTCCATTTGGATCAACACCGCCAGCTCGGGTGGAGTTTCAATCTGGTTGCGGTTGGATATCATGTCCAACCGGAACTGGTGGACGATCAGGAGCTTCTGGGGCAGGGCCTCTTCCCGGACGATTCCGGCCAGCCACTCCACCACCCGGTTGACCTCCGAGGCATCGACACTGCCGATCTGGCGCAGGTGGACCTGATCGGGTTTGAGCCGCCACTCAGGATCGAGCGCTAGGCCTACATTGGGCAGGCGAAGGAACTCTTCGTAGTACTTGGCCTGGGTGAGGAAGTCGGTTCGCCCCGGCTGGAGGTCCAACACCACGTACATGTCGTTGTCCGCCGCGGTCTCGATCCAAGGCCTGATCACGTCTCGGGCGGTTTCTGCCGAATAATCGCCATCGCTGCCGGCTGATGCCGAGGCAATGGTGGCGATGATCTCAAAGGTGGGCAACACCACCGAACCGTCGGCGTCGTAGCCCTCGACAATGGACTGGAGGCGCACCACTCCCTCCTCGGCGCTCTGCTCCCCCAACACGCCGAGGGCCGAACCTGTTGGATGGCCGTACATGGCCACCAGGCGACGGTCAAAACCCGCGTCGAACATGAGCAGGCCGCCGCCGGGGATTTCGTCGCCCCGGCGGACGACGGCCAGCTGCCAGGCCAGGTCATCGCCGAAATCCGAGAACGCCTCCACCTGGGCAGCCTCGTGGATCGTCATCCTGGTCTCGGAGGGGTAGGCCCGCAGATCGCCGTTCACCACGATCACACTGGCCCCGATGGGGCGGCCGAGGGCGGCCAGCGTCGCAACAGGTACGCGGCCGTCCACAAGCCACACCCGGCTATCGGTCCCAACCTGGGGCACATATGTCGCCTGTTCATCTACCGACACCAGAATGAAGTTGAATTCGGCCAGAGAAGTCTCCAGGACCTGCTCCTCGAACCCAGCCGCCACGATGCGTTGCGGTGCCAGACGCCGCAGCTCATCCATCAATGTGGGGTCGAACCACGATTCCACCAGCAGCAGTGGACCTTGGATCCCATGCGCCGCCAAAGTGGAGATCGCCGCATGGTCCCTGGCCAGTGCTATGCCCACCTCGTGGGCGCACTCGTAGGCCGCCTGCGAAATCTCGACGCTGGCCGATGCGAACTCCGTGGTGGACAAGCGGAAATCGTCGGAAGGCTGAGGAGAGCACTCGCGTTCGTCCCTTACGGGTTCAGGGTTCGGGGTTGGCTCGGGGGCCGGGGTCGGTTCCGGGACCGCTGTCGGCTCCGGGGCCGCTGTCGGCTCGGGGGCTGTGGTCGGCTCGGGGGCTGTGGTCGGCTCGGGAGACTCAGTCGGCTTGGGGACCGTCGTTGACTCGGGAGTCGCAACGGGCTCAGGTGTCTCGGGCGTGGGGGCGACTTCGGTGGGGGTTGCGACTGGGGCAGGGCTTGATTCGGAAGGAATTGGAGTTTCAGCGGTGCTTATCGACTGAGAATCCGGCCGGTTGGCAAAACGGTCAGAGCAGGACGTCACCAGCAGCAAAACCACTATGAGAACAACTAGTCGACGAGCCAATTTGCAACTCCCAGTCGCAGGCTAGCCCGATCACCGCCTACTTTCGTGTCACCGCTTGAGCAGGGGATTTAGTGGAATTCTGCCCACCAGGCGTCGAGTCGGGCCTCGGTGGCGGGCCGGTCCAACTCGGGCTCAGCCCGCTTCAGTTCCAATAGGAACTTGAGCGCCGCGCCCACCTCGGGGCCGGGACCGATGCCGTAGCGCTCCATAACCTCGTTGCCGTCGATCAGCGGGCGTTCGGCCGCCCTGCGCTCCTCCTCGGCCAAGCGGGCGATTCGGGCCTCCAAATGATCCACATGGTGTTGGAGATCGGCGGCCTTCTGGATGTTCCTGGTGGTGCAGTCCGCCCTCACCAGCTCGTTCAAATGGCCCAGCAGCGGCCCTGCCTCTCGGGCGTAGCGGCGAACGGCAGCATCGCTCCAGCCGTCGGCGTAGCCCTTGAATCGGCCCGACAAGCGCACCAACTCGCTCACGTCGTCCACTACCTGCTCGGGATAGCCCAGCTCGGCGAGCCGCTTTCGGGTCATGCGAGCCCCCACTGCCTCGTGGTGGTAGAAGGTGACCGTTCCCCGCTCATAGGAGCGAGTGCGGGGCTTGCCCACGTCGTGGAACAGCGTGGCCAACCGCAGAACCAGATCAGCCCTGGTCTTGGCCACTACCGCGATGGTGTGGGCCAGCACGTCTTTGTGGCGGTGGATCGGGTCTTGCTCCAAACGGAGCGCGGGAAGTTCGGGGACGATCTCGTCGGCGAGGCCGGAATCAACCAGGTGCCACAGCGGCGGGGCAGGGTCTTCGGCCAGCAGTGCGGCCGTCAGGAGCTCCCTGCGCTCGTCGACGGTGGTGGCTACCGCTCCTCCTTGAACACGACATGCTTGCGGGCCACCGGGTCGTACTTCTTCAGCTCGATCCGCTCCCGGTCGTTGATGCGGTTCTTGGTGGTCACGTAGGTGTAGCCGGTTCCCGCAGTGGACTTGAGCTTGATGATGGGGCGCTTGTCACTGGCCATGGCTCAAAATTTCTCCCCGCGTTGGCGCATCTGGGCCACCACTTTGTCGATGCCGTGCTTGTTGATGGTCTTGAGGCCCTTGGCCGACACGTTCAGGGTGATCCACCGCTTCTCCGACGGAACCCAGAAGCGGTGCTTGTGGACGTTCGGGTTCCACCGGCGCCGCGTCTTGCGGTGAGAGTGGGACACGTTATTGCCGAACGACGGGCGACGACCGGTCACCTGGCAGACCTTGGACATAGGGAACCATGTGACCGGCCCCGCCACTGCCACCGGCACGCGGATAGCCGCAGTCGCGCCCAATCTCGACAGCGATCTCTGAAGTCGGTCGGGATAGGGTCGCCGCCATGAAACTCGGACTGGTCTGGGGATATTGGAGCCGCGGGATGCCCGAGGGCTTCGTACCGCTCACCCAGGAGGCAGAGCGGCTGGGCTACGACTCGGTCTGGACGGCGGAGTCGTGGGGCTCCGATGCCTTTTCGCCACTGGTGTGGCTGGCGGCCCACACCGAGCGCATCCGCCTGGGCACCGGCATCGTCCAACTCGCCGCCCGCACCCCCACCGCCACCGCCATGCACGCCGTGACCGCCGATCACCTCTCCAACCAGCGGCTCATCCTGGGTTTGGGCGTGTCCGGCCCCCAAGTGGTGGAGGGGTGGTACGGCCAGCCCGGCAACCGCCCGCTGGCCCGCACCCGGGAATACGTGGAGATCCTGCGGCGGGTGTTCGCCCGAGACGACTACCTCACCTTCGAGGGCGACTACTACAACCACCCCTACAGGGGGGAAGGCGACACCGGGCTGGGCAAACCGCTCAAGATCATGACCCATCCCCCCCGGGTAGACATCCCCATCTTCATCGGCGCCGAGGGTCCCAAGAACATCGCCCAGACGGTGGAGATCGCCGACGGCTGGCTGCCGCTGTACTACTCCCCTTTCCGACCTGAGGTGTACGCCGAGTCGATCGCCGGGCGCTCCGACGACTTCGAGATCACCGTCCACACCACCATCAAGGTCACCGGCGACTCCGACGAGGAATTAGCTGAGGCGCTGTTCCCCACCAAGGCATCCCTGGGCTTCTACATCGGCGGAATGGGAGCCAAGGGCCAGAACTACCACACCAAGCTCATGGCCCGGATGGGCTTCGAAAAAGAGGCCTTCCACATCCAGGACCTGTTCTTCGAGGGCCGGCGGGAGGAGGCCATCGCCGCGGTGCCCGACCAGTTTGCCGACGAGATCTCGCTGGTGGGTTCACCCGAGCGGATCCGCGACCGGCTGGCGGCCTGGAAGGAGAGCCCGATCACCGGCATCAACGTCGGCGCTCGAAGCGCCGAGGAACTGCGCACAATCGCCGAGGTCATCCTCGGTTAGCCCAAGACTGGAATAATGACCCCATGACTGAGCCAATCACCTTCTACTTCGACCCGCTTTGACCATGGTGCTGGCAGACAGCCCGTTGGGTTCGTCAGATCGAAGACGCCGGTGAGGTGAGCGTCACCTGGGGTTTGTTCTCGTTGGCCATCGTCAACTTCGACAAGCCCATGGACGAGTTCGACCCCGATCGAGGGGTGGGGGTGCGCTCGCTGCGCACCGCGGTGAAGGCCCGCGAGGTGGGCGGCAACGACGGCATCGGTGCCTACTACCAGGCCATCGGCCACCGGGCGTTCGACTTGGTGGAGTCGGTAGACGAGCTCGACACCATCCGCGCTGCCGCGGTGGACGCTGGCTTCGACGCCAGCCTGGTTGACGATGCCCTGGCCGACGACAGCACCTGGGAGACCCTGAAGTCCGAGCACACCATCTTGTGCGATGAGACCCGCAGCTTCGGCGTGCCCACCATCCGCCTCGACGGCGGCCAAGGCCCGGCCCTGTTCGGCCCAGTGATCAGCAACCCGGCCGAGACAACCGAGGAGGCGGTGGAGCTGTGGCGCCACGTGCGGTGGCTGACTGCCTACGACAACTTCGCCGAGCTCAAGCGCGACCGCCTGCCGCCCGACCTGGAGGCCTACAAGCGAAGGTATGGCGACGACGGCTGACGCTGTCCCCGAATCGACTGGCCCCCAAGCCGGGGCGCATCGGCCCCTGTGGCGTAGGCGGGGCGCCCGGTGGTTCGCCGCCGCGGTGGTGGTTGCCCAACTGGCGCTGGTGGCTAACGGCTACCGGGATGCGCACAACTACTTCGCCTTCCAGCCGTTCAATGAGTCGAGCACCTACGCGGTGGAGCTGGCGCGGGTGCTGGACGACGGCCAGCGAGTTGCGGTGCCCAACGGCCGCTGGGAGGGCTACGACTGGAACGAGCTGATCGATTGGGGGCCGCTGCGGTCCCCGTGGCGCCAGCGCCACGCATTTTCCGGGGTGGACGCGGTGGTGGACTTCTTGGGCCACGCCCTGGACTGGATGGCCGACAACACCCCCGGTGACACCGAAACGCGCTACTGGGAGGCCACCGTTACCTACTACCGCAACGCCCGCGGCCCCAATGTCACGGTGATCCGCAGCCACGACCGAGAGTTGGGCGGCCCGTGACGGCCACGACGTCTTCGGCTTCGGCGACCCATTGGCGGGAGCGGTTCCACCGGTGGCTGAGCGAGGTGTTCGACCAGCCCGCCAGCGTGCGGGGCGCAGCCGTGCTGCGCATCGTGCTGGGTCCGTGCGTGATCTGGCACCTGCGGCCGTTTCTGGCCGACGCGCTCGACGGCATCACCTACCACGACCGCTTCCAGCAGCCGTGGTGGGCGTGGTATCCCAATGCGCCCGAAGGGCTGTATGTGGCGCTGCTGTGGATCGGGGTGGCCGCCGCGGTGCTGATGACGGTGGGCTGGTGGTCGCGCCCCGCCTCCTGGGCCGCCTTCGCAGTGGTGGCCTACAACCTCTTCTTGTCGCAGACCCATTTCCACCACAACCGGGCGTTCCTGGTGATCCTTCTGGCCGGGGTGGCCCTGTGCGACAACGGCCGGGCGCTATCGCTGGACGCCCTTCGCCGACCGCCGCCCGATGACCGGGCCTTGGTGTGGCCGATATGGCTGCTTCGGTTCGAGGCGGCGGTCGTCTACTTCGCCTCGGGGT
>JAJEEH010000243.1 GCA_022821105.1 Acidimicrobiia bacterium | reverse complement strand
ACCCGGCCACCCATCGGGGCCGATCGCCTGTGGCGTGGCCGTGGGCGGCCTCTTTGGCGATGCGGGCCGCGGCCAGGTTGATCTCGTAGGCCTGGTCGGCGATGCCGTACTCGGCCAGGGGCACGGCGAACGCCCCGAAGGTGGCGGTTTCCACCGCGTCCACCCCGAGGCCCAGATAGAGGTTGTGCATCTCGGCGATGATCTCGGGCCGGGTGAGGCACAAAAGCTCGTTGCAGCCCTCCAGGTCGGGGCCGCCGAAGTCATCGGCGCTCAGCGGCTGCTCTTGGACGTAGGTGCCGAATGCCCCGTCGTAGATGAGGACGCGCTCGCGGGCCGCGTCCTCATAGGAACCCATGACAGCCGAGGCTACTGGGCATAGGGTGCAGAATTGCTGCCAGATAACATCGCTGGGGCTTGAATCAACCCGAGGAGACCTGGTGATCGCGTTCCGAACCGGCAGAAAAATCCCGGCCCGCGCCGAAGTACACGCCGTGGGGGTGTGCTCGGGCGGCGACGCCGAGCGGCCCGACGACTTGGACTGGGGAGTGCTCGACGGGCGGGGGTTCGAGGCCAAGCCCGGACAGGTGGAGATCGTGTCGGGGGGAGATCGGCCCATCGCGGCGGTTGGGCTGGGTCCAGCCGACAAGATAACCGCCGCGGTGATCCGCCAAGCGGCGGCATCTCTGGCCCGGTCGGCCAAGCGAATGCGGCGCATCGCGGTGTCGGTGCTCGACGCCGTGCCCGACAGCGTTGACCGCGCCGACGCGTTGCGGTCTCTGGCTGAGGGGATGACGCTGGGGGCCTACTCCTACGGCGACTTCAAGAGCGAGCACAAGCCCAACAAGCTGGAGAACGTGCATGTGATCGGCCCGGGGGGCCGGGCGGTGACCGAGGCGCTGGAGCAGGGACAGCGGGTGGCCGAAGCGGTGTGCTTCGTGCGCGATTTGGTGAACGAGCCCGGCGGTTCGCTCACCCCCACCCGGTTCGCCGAGTTGGCCGAGGAGATGGCCGAGCGGGAGGGCCTGGAGATCACCGTGCTCGATCTGGACGCCATTCGCGAGGCTGAGCTGGGCGGCCTCCTTGGGGTGAACCGGGGGTCGGATCAGCCGCCCCGGTTTGTGGAGGTGTCGTATGAACCCGACCCCGAGGCCGAGTGCCGGGGGTCGGTGGCGCTGGTGGGCAAGGGGCTCACCTTCGATTCCGGCGGCCTGTCGATCAAGACCGGCACCGGGATGATGACCATGAAGTGCGACATGAGCGGGGGAGCGGCGGTGCTGGGCGTGATGGCCGCCATTGCCGCGGTGGCGCCCCCGGTGAAGGTCACCGGCTATGTGCCGATGACCGACAACATGCTGGGCGGCGACGCCACCCGGCCTGGCGACGTGCTCACCATGGCCAACGGCAAGACGGTGGAGGTGCTCAACACCGACGCCGAGGGCCGCCTGGTGCTGGCCGACGCCCTGTCGCTGGCCTGCCGGGCCGAGCCCGACGCCATCGTTGATCTGGCCACCCTCACCGGGGCGTGCATGGTGGCGCTGGGCCCCAAGATGGCCGGGCTCATGGGCAACAACGAGGCGTGGACAAACCAGCTGGCCGCCGCCGCCGAGCGCACCGGCGAGCGGGTGTGGCGGCTCCCGCTGCCCGATGACTACAAGGCCCAGCTCGACTCGTCGGTGGCCGACATGAAGAACATCGGCGGCCCCCACGGCGGCGCGCTCACCGCCGGGCTGTTCCTGTCCAACTTCGTGGAGGATCACATCCCCTGGGCCCACCTCGACATCGCCGGCCCCGCCTTCACCGAAGCCGAAGACGCCGAAACCTCCAAAGGCGGCACCGGCTTCGGCGTGAGAATGCTCCTAGACGCCCTGGCCAACTTCGAACCGCCCTCGGCCCCAGAGGATGCCTGAGCCGTGTCAGGTGCCGGTTACGGAAAGGCCTAGCAGTCTGGCGGCTTGGGCTTGGCGGTGGTCGAAAGTCAACTGCGCGGCGACCTCTGAGTCGTGCTCATCGACGTAGCGCTTCAACAGAGCGCTTGAGTCGACGTACAGGGTCATCCCCGGTCCTCGTCTAGAACATCGAGTGACGACTGGTCGGCCCTGTAGCGCTTGGCCGGCCCCAGCCCAGCGCGCTTGGGAGGCTCTACCCACCCTTCCTCGATGCCCCGCTCCACCGCCGAGTGGCCCGCGAGCGGCCCAAGCTGGGCCACCGGTCGGCCGCGGTCGGTTACCACCACCATCTCGCCTTTTGCGGCCCGCCCAATGAACTCTGACAGCTTGGCCTTCAACTCCCTCACGCCGACTTCCATGTAGTCACGATACAAAGCCACAGTGACTACATCAACGCTTTCCGAATTACGTTGGGTAGGCCGGGCACATGGCCCAAGGGCGAGGCGCAGTATTAGCCGAGGCGGGCGCGCAGGGCGGCGAGTTCGGCCTCGGCGGCGTTGGCGCGGGCTTCGGCGGCGTTGGCGCGGGCGGCTTCGTCTTCGTGGTCTCGTAGCCAGGTGTCGGTGGCGGGGTGGTAGAGGCGGAGTTTGGGGGGCGCCCAGCAGAGGTCTAGGCCGAGGGCGCTGCTGTGGCCGCGAAGCTGCACTCCGTGGCTGCTGGTTGTCTCAGTTGCAATGGCGATGTGCTCCCATCGGCCGTCTCGGCGGCGTTCGCCGGCAAGGGGGGTGCCTAGGAGTTCTCCGCCGGTGGGATCGAGCCGCCAGTACTCGGCTACGCCGAGGTCGGCGAATCTGGCGGGCTTCTCGTGCAGGTCTCTCTTGTAGGTGGTGGGCGAGGCGATCTCCAGCGCAAAGACCGGGACGGCGCCGGCTTCCCACACCTTGTAGGTGCCCTTGTTCTCGACGGCGGCGGTGTTGACGCCAAATGCGACCGCCACATCGGGAGCCACGACGATCCGTGGGTCGCCCTGTTGGTAATAGATGTTGATGTCGCTGCACACCCAAGCGTTTGGGTGGTGTTCGGCCAGCCAGCCCCGCAGGGCCACGACCAGCTCCATGCGGCGGCGGGTTTGCATGTCGCCTTCGGGCACCCGCGGTCCTTCCGGATAGTAGACCTCGGCTCCCGATTGGCGGGCCGCCAACATGCTCATCGGAGCGACTTTCTGAACACGTCGCCCATGCTACTAGAAGCCTGCTAGACGCTCAACCTAATAGACATGGAATAACATGAGATATATGCAACTTCACATTGCCGGCGACGGGGGACTCACCTGGTTCGGCCCAGGGGGTCGGAAATTATTTGCTTGCAAATCAGCGCTGGAGCGCCATTATTTGGGTGTGGCGACCATTCAGATTCGGGACATCTCTGAGGAGGCCTACGAGGTGATCCGCCGGAGGGCCCGGAACGCGGGGCAGTCGATTCAGGGGTATATGAAGAGGCAGATCGAGCGACTGGCCCGTGAGCCTGATGAAGATGCGCTGTTCGACGAGGTGGAGCATTTCGTTGAGGCCCACGGCATTCGGCTCGACATTGAGTCGGTGCTGTCCGACCTCGATGCCGAGCGTCGGTGAGCCCAAGCGCCGTCGTCGTCGACGCCTCAGCTCTGGTTGCCGCGGTCGGAGATGTCGCCACGATTGGTAGCCAGGCCCGAGAGCGGCTGAGGGACTGCCGCCGGGTGGCCCCGTTCTTGATCGATGCCGAGGTCGGCAGCACCCTTCGCTCCATGGTGCTGCGGGGCGACCTAGACGAAGACGCGGCTGAGTCGGCCAGGCTGCTGGCTGAGCGAATGGTTCACCGTCGCCACCCGCACCACGGTGTGTTGGCCGCCCGAGCGTGGCAGCTTCGCCACACTCTCAGCTTCTATGACGCTCTGTACGTCGCACTGGCGGAAAGGCTCGACTGCCCCCTGGTAACCGCCGACAAACGCATCGCCAGAGCCATGCCCCACAACAACCAGATCCAAGTCTTAGGGCACCCCTGACCAAGCGGCTCCGCCGCGGCGAGCAAGTCGACCTGCAAAATCCCTGATTGGTGTCCTGGCAGGTAGCCGGTGGACTTGCGGGACTTCTGATCGGCTGCCGGCGGGGGGTTAGCTGGCGGCGTTTGCGGTGACGGCGGTGGTGAAGCCGCTGTTGCCTTGGACGTTTGAGGCTAGGACTAGGACGGAGTAGTTGGTGCCGGCTTCTAGGCCGTCGAGGGTGAGGCTGGTGGTGACGCCGCCGACCACGACGACTTTGTACTTCGAGGAGTCGCTGGCGTCGCTGGTCTTGTAGTAGCGGACCCGGTAGGCGTGGATGTCGGCGCCGCCGGTGGTGGTGGGGGCGGTCCAGCTCACGTCGATCTCGCCGGAGCTGCTGCCGGTCGCTACGGTGACGCCCGTTGGCTTGCCGGGGACGGTGAGGGCTGTGGCGCTGGGGGTGGCGTGGCACCATCCCTCGACGAAGTAGGCGTCGGCGCAGTCGTTGCTCTCGAGGCCTAAGAAGATGTCCTGGGTGACGCCGGTGGTGCCGTTGTTGCTGCGCGCCTGGACGGTTATCTCATATGTCATGTCGTTCATGAGGCCGGTGAGCTTGTGGGCCCTGGTGTTCGCACCGAGCCAGGCGCTGTCGGTCCAGGTGGCAGTGCCGTCGAGCCGGTGACGCACCCGGTAGGCGGTGACGGCGCTGCCGGGCGCGACGGTGCCCGCCGCGTCCCATCCCACCCCGATGGCGGTGTTGCCCGCCGACAGCGCCATCTCGGCCATATTGGGACCTCCGGCGTAGTAGGAGGCCCTGGCATCTGTCGTGGCGGTCTGGCTGCCTGCGGTGGCAGTGGCAGAAAAGTCCTTGGGAGAACCCCATGTAAGGAAATTGTTGTTCGCCTTGTGAGGAAACTCTTGGTTGACGTGCGTGCCGGGAGGGCAGCTGAGGGAGTTGGTCGAGTCAAGGTAGCACTCCGCCGAAGCCGTCTTGTTGGTCTCGACACGGAAGAAGATGCGCCACCCCGGCCCCGTTATGGTCTGAAAAGTAGCTGATGCGGAGTAAGCGGCTCGGAGGCCTGTTCCTTTCGCCCACCACACCTTCAGCGGTTCTCGGCTGATGCCGTTGCCTGCTGCGGTCCAGGCGCTGTCGCCTGCCGCGTTGCGAGCGCGGACCTGAACGGTGTAGTTGGTGCCGACGTCGAGACCGGTGATGGTGTAGCTGGTCTGGTAGCCCACCACCGTCGCGGTGGTCCATGTGGTGGCGCCTGCTGCCTGGTGGCGGACCTCATAGGCGTGGATGGTGGTGCCGCCGGTGCTGGCGGGCGCGGTCCAGGTGACGGTGGCCTCGGTGCCGTCTTCAGACAGGCTGATCGGACTCGCGGCGAAGGTCGGCGCGCCGGGGGCGGTGATGCCGCTGGTGGGGGTGGCGTTGCATCGCACTCGCACTTCGGGGTTGCCGGCGCTGTCGAGGGTGCAGGGTCCGGTGGTCATGCCGGCGTAGAAGGTGGTGGTGTTGGTGTCGCCGGCGTCATTGCGGGCGCGGACGCGGATTTCGTAGGTGGTGTTGTTGGACAGCCCGGTGTTGATCTCGTAGGTGCGCGTTGCGGCGGTCTGCCAGGTGCTCTTGGTCCAGGTGTCGATGTCGGACTGGCCCGCGCCTGGTGTGGTGCCTGCTGCGCGGTGCCAGATCTGCCAGCCAGCCAGCGCGGCGTCGTCGGGCTCGTAGCGGGTGGCAGCGCTGGGGGCAGGTTCGAAGCCGACCGCGATCTTGGTGTCGCCCGCCGACACTGCGGCCAGGGGTCTGGGCGGGCCGCCGACGTCGGTGTAGTGGGACAGTGTTTGGCCGGTGATGTCCCCGGCGGTAGCGGTGACGGTAACGGCGATGGGCCGTCCCCAGGCGGGTTCCCATTTGGCCTGTTGACCCGACCCGGTAGGGCAGTCGTTGGGCGGGTTCTTGCATTTGTGCAACACCCCGCCCGCATCGTTGCCGTAATGCACCGCAGTGTTCTGGGGGCAGCTGACCGTTTCAGAGGTGCGCCGCGCCGCGGTGTCCGATGTCGAGATGAGGCAAGAACCGGCGAACCTGCCTCCGGGTGTATCCGCAGCGATACGCGAGCTCAGCCGCAGAAAGCCCGACGTGCCATGGAGCGTGCTCGGGCTGATGAATGGCGTGAGGTTGACCGCCCCCGCAGCGGTGAACCACACGCCGCTGCCCGCCGCCGAGGTGGTGTCGGCCCAATTGCCGGCGCCGTGCGCGTTGAGAGCGCGGACCTGCACGGTGTAGGTGACGGCGGGCAGCAGGTCGGCGATGGTATGGCTGCGGTAGTTGCCCGACTCCTTGCCGGTGACCCAGTCGCTGTCGTTGGTGGACGCCGCGGGCCGGTGCCGGATCTCGTAGGCATGGATGCTGGCGCCGCCGGTGGTGGCGGGCGCAGTCCAGGTGACGGTGGCCGTGTTGCCGAGTTGGCGGGCGCCGACCCAGGGCACCGGCGCGCCAGGAGCAGATATGGCGGTTGCGGAGGGGGTGGCCAGGCAGGGTTCGCCGTATTCGGCGATGGTCTTGCTGTTGGGGTTGGCGAATGTGCAGGGGCCTGAGGTCATGCCCAGGATGTGGGTGGTGTTGTCGGCGTCGGCTTTGTCGTTTCGGGCTTGGACTCTGATCCAGTAGGTTTTGCCGTTCTCGATGCTGTCGGTGCTGTCGAGGGTGTGGGTGCGGGCGTCGGCGTCGGTGAGGGTGGTCTTGGTCCACGCGGGCCAGGTGCCGTCGGTGTTGCGGGCGCGGTGCCAGATCACCCAGCCGTTGCGCGACGACCCGGGCCGCTCGGGGTCGGTGTGTGGGTGGGTGTATGTGTCGCTTTCGGCGGAGTCAGTCCAGCCGATGGCGATCTTCTGGTTGCCCGCCGACACCGCGACGGTGGGCTGGTTTGCCCCGCCAACCTGGTACTCGTAGTTGTAATTCTGGGCGGCGGTCTCGGCGTTGGAGCCGGAGCCGGCAGTGGCGGCGATCCTGATGTTCAACGAGTTGCCCCACCGCATGGTGTTAGCGCAGTTGGTGGCCGTGGTGCAGTAATCACCCTGGTTGCCGAGGTTGACGGTCGTGCCCGGCGGGCAGTTGATGGTGGTGCTGCTGCTGATGCGGCACGTCGCGGACGCACTCTTGTTGGCTCTTGTCTTGAAGAAGATCCGGAAGCCGGTGGCGACACCCTCGGAGTTGACCACGGTGAGGGGCTTGGGCGTGTCTCCGCCGAACCAAATCTTGAGCGGGTTGGCTGAGGTGGTGGTGGCTGTTGCGGTGGCGGCGGTGGAGTCGCCGGCGGTGTTCTTGGCTGTGACGCTGAAGGAGTAGGCGGTGCCCAGGGTCAGCCCGGTGACCTTGTGGGTGGCGGCGTTGGCGGCGAGGTTGACGGTGGTGACGTTGCTGGTGTCGGCAGTGGGGTTGTATTTGAGCACGACTGCGGTGCGCGGCTTGGCCGTGGTGGTGGCGGGAAGCGTCCACGACACGGTGATCTCTGTTGAGCTGTTGGCGGTAGCCGACGCTCCGGTGGGCGCGTCGGGCACGTTGATGGCGGTGATGGTGCGGGTGGTGCTGGTGAGCGGGTCGGCCCCTGACGCGGAGAGGTTGGCGGTGACTTGCACCTCGTAGGTGGTGCCTGCGGTGAGGCCGGTGATGGTGGCGGTCTTTGCGGTGGCGGTTTGGGGGGGAGAGTTCCACGATGTGGCACCTGAGGCGCGGTGCTCGATGGTGTAGTTGGTGACCGCGCACGTTCCGGTTGCGTCGTAGGTCCAGGACACGTCCATCTGGTTGGCGGCGGTGATCGCCAGGGTGACTGCGGGCGCTACACAGCCTGCGAAGGTGACGGTGGCGGTGCGCACATTCGACCAGTCGGACGGGACCGGGTCGTCGTTGCTGGTTTTGAAGCGCATGGCGTTCATCCGCACCTTGTAGGTGCCTGCGGCCAGGCCGGTGATGGTGTGGCCCAGCGGGTTGACGCCGTTGTTGGTGCCGACTTTCACGTCGGTGGCCTGGGCCCATGTGGTGTCGGTGCTGAGCGTGTACTGGACGGTGTACCAGTGGTCGTCTTTGAGGGAGCAGGCCGCCCCTCCACCGGGTCCACCGTGGGCCCACCTCATCGAGAGCTCCCCGGCACCGCCTGTGGCGCTGGACAGGCTCGGCGCAACTGTCTTCTGGCAGGTCTGCGGCTGCTGGTTGGTGGGCGGAGGCCGGTTGTTGTTGGGGGGCGGCACATACCCGCCCCCGCCGCCGCCCCCGCCGCCCCCGCCGCCCCCGCCTCCGCCGCCTCCGCCGCCCCCGCTGGGCCGAGGCGTGGCCGTAGGTCGGGACGTGGCGGTGGGCTCGGGCGTGGCGGTGGGCTCAGGTGTGGCAGTGGGCTCAGGTGTGGCGGTGGGCTCAGGTGTGGCGGTGGGCTCGGGTGTGGGGGTTGGGGCGGGGGCGCCGTTGGCGCAGCCGCCGGGCACCACTTGGGTGTCGATGTTGAATTGGCAGCGGTGGGCGTTCAACAGGGCCTCTTGGGCGGCGATGAGGTCTTCGCGGGCTTTGAGGTCTTCGGCGGTGGGGTTCCCTGAGTAGGGGTCGGGCTGGTTGGCGGGCTGGGCGGGTTTGCCGTTGACGCAGCCGCCGGGCACTGCGGCCACGTCGATGTCGAACATGCACCGGTACGCGTTCAGTAGCGCCTCTTGTGCGGCGATGGCCCGGTCGCGCTCGGCTATCTCCT
>JAJEEH010000046.1 GCA_022821105.1 Acidimicrobiia bacterium | reverse complement strand
CACCATTGCCTGCTGGGGCAACAACGACTCCGGCCAGGCCCACCTGCCCGCAGGCACCTTCACGGCGGTGACCACCGGCTGGGCCCATACCTGCGCCATCGGCACCGACGGCGCCGCGGCCTGCTGGGGCAACAACGACTCCGGCCAGCTGTTCGTTCCCGACACGCCCCTCAGCGCCATCTCGGCCGGGGGCTCCCACACCTGCGGCATCGCAACCGGCGGCACCCTCACCTGCTGGGGCAACAACGACTCCGGCCAGGCCAACGTCCCCGAAGGCACCTACACCTCAGTAGCCGCCGGCTGGGCCCACACCTGCGCCGTGAAATCCGACAACACCGTAACCTGCTGGGGCACAGGCAGCAGCTTCAGCTAGCTCAGGCGGCCTCGGCTTCGGGGGCGCCGTCGGTGTCGGGGGGCGGCGGAGTACGCAGCTGCAAGAACCCCTCGATGTGGGACAACCGCTCCCGCACCTCCCCGAGGCTTGTGGTCACCTCCCGGTGATTTTTCTCGATCAATTCGCGGTTCTTGACGTTATCGACGTGCATGTAGCGCATGGTGGCGACGGTGAACGCCAGCATCGACCCGACCATGACGCCCATAATCGGCGCCAGATCCACCAGTGTCACCGTCTCCATCCCCCAACCCTAGCGCAACGCCCCGTACAACACAACCATAATATATTTCAGTATATTCCATGTTCAGGAGAGCCACCAACAGCCAGACTGCCGGAAAAGGGTGGTAAGCAGGGGGGTGTGAGGGCTTTGGAGGGGGTTCGGGTTGTTGACTTGACTCGGGTGGTTTCGGGGCCGGTTTGCACTTGGTTCTTGGCTTCGCTGGGGGCGGAGGTGATTCGGGTGGATCCGCCGGGTGGGGATGTGACCTGGCGCATTCCGCCGTGGGTGGGGCCTGATGGCGAGCAGTCGGAGGCCATGGGGCCCGACGACATCGGGATCAGCTATCTGCGCAAGGGACGGGGGAAGCGCAGTGTGGTGCTGGATTTGGGGCAGCCCGAGGGGGCGGATGCATTCCGGCGGCTGGTGGCCAATGTCGACGTGCTGGTGGACAACTTCCGGCCCGGGGTCATGGCCTCGCTGGGGCTGGGCTATGAGACGCTCTCGGAGCTGAACCCCCGGTTGATCCACGCCTCCATCACCGGGTTCGGCCCCGACGGGCCCGATGCCGACCTGGCCTCTATGGACCTCATCATCCAGGGGCGCTCGGGGTTGATGGCCAAGTCGGGCTTTCCCGACGGGCCGCCCGTCAAGGCCGGCGCCACCATTGGCGACCAGTTCCCCGCGGCCCTCTGCGCCCTGGGGGTGGTGGCCGCGCTGCGCCAACGCGACATAGACGGCCAAGGCCAGTACATCGACGTGGCCATGCTCGATGGCCTGGTCACCATGCTGTGGGACGAGCCTCTGGACCTCTACCGCGAGCGGGGCCTGCCCGACCGCATGGGCAACGGCGACCCCCGGGGAATCTTGGACACCTTTGAGGCCCAAGACGGCTGGGTGACCCTGGTAATCACGTCTGACGCCCAATTCAAGCGGCTGACCGAGGAGATGGGCCGGCCCGACCTGTGGGAGCTGGGCCCGAATGTGCCGGTTCGGGCCGCCAATCGGGGCGAGATCTGCGGTGAGGTGGCTGCGTGGATGGCGCAGCAGACCACCGAAGAGCTGGTGGCCCGGCTGCACAAGATCCGGGTTCCCGCCGGGGCGGTGGCCTCCGCCTACGCCGCCGTCGAAGACCCCCAAATCCAGCACCGCCAGGCGCTGGTGCCCCTCCAACACCCCCACGCCGCTGAGCCGACCGGCCGCCTCGGACCGGCCTTCCCCATAAAGTTCTCCCGCTCCGAAACCGACCAGCGCCCCGCCGAAACCCTGGGCGCCAGCACCCAAGCCGTGCTGCAAGACATTGCCGGCCTTACAGAAGAAGAAATCTCCCGCCTCCGCGGGCAAGGAGTCCTCGGGTAGGCGGGTTGGAGTCGCCTGAGGCAGGCTGGCGGGATGTTCAGAGCCCTACTGCTGAGCCAAGACGACGACGGCAACCGCACCCACGCGATAACCGAGCTCGACGACGCCGAACTGCCCGACCGCCCGGTGATCGTGGACGTGGACTACTCCACGCTCAACTACAAGGACGGCCTGGCCGTGGTGAACGGCGCCCCCATCGTGCGCACCTGGCCCATGGTCCCCGGCATCGACCTGTCCGGCACGGTGGCCCGCAGCGACGACCCGGCATGGTCTCCCGGCGACAAGGTGATCGTGAACGGCTGGGATGTGGGCGAGTCGCACTGGGGGGGCATGGCCACCAAGGCGGCCATGGACGGCGGCTGGCTCACCCCCCTGCCCGACGCCTACACCACCCATCAGGCCATGGCCGTGGGCACCGCGGGCTACACCGCCATGCTGTGTGTGCTGGCGTTGGAAGAACACGACATCACTCCCGATTCCGGCCCGGTGGTTGTCACCGGCGCCGCCGGCGGGGTGGGCAGCGTGGCGGTGGCGGTGCTGGCCCAACTGGGCTACGAGGTGGTGGCCTCCAGCGGTCGCATCGACACCGAGGGCGACTACCTGCGGGAGCTGGGGGCGGCCGAGCTGATCCACCGCGACGAGCTATCCGGCCCGGCCCGGCCCCTGGGCAAGGCCCGATTCGCCGGAGGCGTCGACTCGGTGGGCAGCCACACCTTGGCCAACATCATCTCCCAGACCCAGCCCCACGGGTGCGTGGCGGCCTGCGGCCTAGCCCAGGGCATGGACTTGCCCAGCTCGGTGGCCCCCTTCATCCTGCGGGCCGTGACCCTGGCCGGCATCAACTGCGTCTACGAACCCGCCGAGCGCCGAGCCCAAGCCTGGAACCGCCTGGCCCGAAACCTGGACACCGCCAAGCTCGACGCCATGACCGACACCATCGGCCTGTCTGATGTACCCGCCGCCGCCGCCCAAATCCTGGCCGGCGAAATCCGCGGCAGGGTGGTCATCGACGTAAACGCATAACCCAGCAGTTTGCCGGTGCGCCACCGCCCCAATTGAGCATGTCTCCGCAAAACTGCCTCCATAGCCAGGTATTCTCAGATATCCCTATTCCTGTCTCCCATTTGGCATATTTGCGGTTAGAAATAGCAGTTTATGAGAATCGAGGGGTCAGTTGAGTAGCCGATGCGGTCGGCCCGACTCCCCTCCAGCCAGCATTATTCTCATTTATCGCTATTTACTGGACAACTGCACGATAAGATGGGGTGCGAATAACCGAAAGCGAGAACAACACACGCGATGGGAAGATATATCACGGATTACTGGCCGCCAGGGGCCACAGCTGCTGACGGCGACAGCTATGAGGCGTATATTCCCCACTTACTTGAGGACTGGAACCCTGGGTTGAGCCGCCGCGCCCAATACCGGCTCGAAGCAGCGGAGAAGGACATCGCAGACGCGGTTCTGCAAGCTGAACTTGTACCCGGCTATAGATGGGCCACCGATTGTCTGATGCTGCAAAGCGAGAGCCTAAGTTCGAGCGCGATTGAGGGGGTGTATTCGAGTTTGGAGGGTCTTGTCGCACCCCCTGACGAGCAGGGTGTCGCTGACAGGACTGCTTTGGGCAACTGGGAGATGCTAGATGCGGCTGTGGAGATGGCGCAGGAATACCAGCCGTTCACGGTCGATGATGTCAAAGAACTCCACCACTCGTTGATGATCAGGAGCGACAATCCGCAAATAGCAGGGAGGTTCCGGCATGGCCCAGGGTGGGTCGGCGAGGAACAGCACCGTGCGTTAGGCCCGTTGAGGGCGCACTACGTCCCACCACCTGCCTACATGGTGGACGAACTAATGGACGATTTGATCGAGGTGATCAACTATTCCGATCTGTCGCCCGTCCTCAAAGCGACACTGGTCCACACCCAATTTGAGACGATCCACCCGTTTCCCGATGGCAACGGCAGGGTAGGGCGTGCACTGATCCTGGTGTCGCTGGGCAGAAGTGGCCTGACCACCGGAGCGCCTATACCCATAAGCCACGCGTTGTTGGAAAACCGCCAGTACTACTACAAGGCCCTGCTGCGCTATCAGCGGTACACCGGAGAAAGCGATGACCCGCACCGCTCACATGAACTAGAGGATATAGCGCTGCTGATGGCAGATTGCGGCCACAAAGCCGCCGAGCAATCACGAAACGCAACTTCATCAATCGAGTCCACAATGAACGAATGGGCCAGAAAGCTGGCAAGTGCCCGCCGAAACTCTGCTGTTTGGAGCGTTGCGGAGGAACTGATACGCACCCCTGTATTCACTGTTGAGGTGATGCAGGAGCAGACGAACTTGCCGCTCAAGACTGTGTACCGCTGTGTGGTCGAACTCAAATCTCGCGGCATTTTGACTACGAATGGAAGCCGCAGAAACACTGTCTATACCGCAGAGGACATTTTGCACATCGCAGACAATGTGCTCAAGATCAGATCGCGAAATCCAGGGTCACCTACATCGAAGAAAAAAAAGCATTCAAGCCAAGAGCCAGACAGCAATGCGAATTCCATACAACAAAGCGGACGGGGCAGGTCAAAACCCAAGAGAGCGCATTCCAAGCAACAGCACAACAGGATTACCGCTCAATGCAGATACGAAGGCCCCCGAACCAAGAAAAGATGTGTGCGCTCCGCAGGCCACAAAGGCCAACACAGATACCACTAGAGGTGGTCCACGGGTTTTGCGTAGGTTTGTTGTTGGATCCTACCTGCATGTGGCGCCGGCAGGCGCGCGTCGATGCCGGGGTGACCGAATAGCGTTGGAGAATGGATAGAAAACGGTATGTGATCAGGCAGAACAGGCTGCCTAGTTAGGTGTATTAGCCCCTCCCAAGGGGATCGGTCGACTAGTTGCGTTGGATGGGAATCCCTCGTACGAACCTAAGATGACAGGCATCACCTGAATCGCTCCATAACGAGGAAACCGATGGAACATCACATCGTCATCAGTGCCGACACCCACTGTGGCGCCGACCTGAGGGCCTACAAGCCGTACCTTGAGTCGCGCTACCACGCGGAGTTCGACGAGTGGGCCGACTACATGGACGGGCACAACGAGCGGCGCAAGGAGATGTTTGCCGACATGGAGCGCTCGCCTATGGAGGTGGGGGTGGACGGCGATCCCGAGGTTTGGGGATTCCGCAATTGGTCTTCAGACCAGCGACTGGCAGAGCAGGAGTCCGACGGGTTCATTGCCGAGGTGCTGTTCCCCAATACCCAGCCCCCGTTCGCCCCGCCTGCCGCCACTGCGTTTGAAGCGCCGCCCTACTCTGACAACTTCGAGCACCGCTGGGCTGGGCTTCGGGCCCACAACCGGTGGGTGGCCGACTTTGTGAGCCAGGCGCCCGAGCGCCGGGCCGGAATCGCCCAAGTGTTTTTGGGCGATGTGGAGGGGTCGGTCAAAGAGATCGAGTGGGCCGCCGAGAACGGGTTGAAAGGTGGCGTTCTCATCCCCGGTGCTCCGCCCGACTCTCCCTTCGAGCCGCTTTACTCCAAGAGCTACGAGCCCATCTGGGCCGCTACTGCGGCAGTCGGCCTCCCGCTGAACCACCATGCCGGTGGCGGGTCGCCCAACTACGGCAACCACTTCCCCTCCTCGTTGGCCATGTTCATCCTTGAGGCCACCTGGTGGACCCAGCGGGCGCTGTGGCACCTCATGTTCTCGGGGGTGTTCGAGCGCTATCCCACGCTGAAGTATGTGACCACCGAGACCGGCACTGCCTGGGTGCCCGAGACCCTGGAGAGGCTGGAGAGCTTCTTCCACCGGATGAAGTACTCCAAGTACGGCTCTGAGACGGTGTTCGGGAGCCAGGCGGTGGCCGACATGTCGCTCACCCCCAGCGAGTACTTCGCCCGCCAGTGCTACATCGGGGCGTCGTTCCTTCGACCGGCCGAGGCTCTGCTCACCCGCACGGTTGGTGTCGACCGTGTGATGTGGGGCTCCGACTACCCCCACATCGAGGGGTCTCATCCCTATACCCGGGAGCACTTGCGGCTGACTTTTGCCAACCTCACCCAAGACGAGACCACCAAAATCCTCAGCACCAATGCCGCTGAGGTGTACGGGTTCGACTTGGAGGCGCTGGCCCCGCTGGCCGAGCAGTTCTGCCCCACCAAGGCCGAGGTGGCCACCCCCATCGACTACGCCGACATCCCCGAACGGGCCAAGGGCTGCCCGGGCATGAACCCCCTCAACCAGGTGGAGGCCGCGGCCTGAGCCGCATCAGGCGGATCTAGAGCTCCGCGGTCAGGGAGGCCAAGAACTCCCGGGTGCGCTGGCTGGAGGCTATGAGTTCGTCTCGGCCGTCGCCCACGGGCAGCACCCGCACCGAGAGGTCGGTGACCCCGGCGTTTGCAAACGAGCGCAGTCGGGCCAGCACCGCGGCCTCATCGCCGACGGCCATGATGTCGGACACGCCCTCGGCGTTGCCCCGGTCCAACAACCGCTGGTAGTTGGGGGACACCTCGGCCTCGGCCAACAGCCGCTCGGCCCTTTCTTTGGCGGTGTCCACCTGGCCGGGGGCGCAAAGGCACACCGGCACCCCGGCCACGATCCGGGGTGGCGACCGACCGGCCTCGGCGGCGGCCTCGGTGATCCGGGGGGCGATGAACTCGCCGATGGCCCGCTCGTCGGCCAGCCACAGCGTGGTGCCGTCGGCGCGAGTCCCGGCCAGCCGCAGCATGACCGGGCCGAGGGCGGCCAGCAGCACCGGGGTGGCGGCCTGGTCGGCTATGTCCAACGGGTTGTTGATGTGGAAGTGCTCGTTTTCCACCCGAACCATGCCGGGGCCGGCCAGCGCTTGGTCCAAAACGTCGAGGTGCGACCGGATCTGGGCCGCGGGCCGGTCGTAAGACAGCCCCAGCATGTCTTCCACGATCCAGTGGTGCGAGGGGCCCAGGCCCAAGGAGAAGCGGCCCTCGCAGGCCAGTTGCACCGAGAGCACCTGCTGGCACAGCGCGACGGGGTGGCGGGTTTGGGCCACCACCACTGCGGTTCCCACCTCCACCGTCGAGGTGGCCGTGCCGATAAGCGCCGCCGCGGTCATGGCGTCGAACTCATCGGGGATCTGGGGGATCCACACCGACGAGAACCCGCCAGCCTCGGCCTGTTGGGCCGCCTCGATCATGCGGTCGATCTTGGTGTCGTACCGGCGCCGCTCGGGCCCCACCATCAGTCCTATGCGCACAGCAACTCCTCCGCCCCGTTCATACCAGACGCCGGCGGTTAGACGGAGACGGGAGCCCAATCGGGGTCGGTTACCATCCCCAGAGGCTTCCAAGGAGGATCGGGTGGGCAGCTCAGCAGATGAATCTGAAGACTCGGCCAACCGGCCCCGCATCGCCCCTCTGGAGTTGCCGGAGTGGACCCCGGAGGCCTTTGCCGCCATGGAGCCCATGCGGCCCCCTGCGGGTTCGGCCTATGACAAGCGCAAGGCCGACCGCAAGCAGCAGGTGAGGCGGCCCAACAACGCCCTGTCGGTGATGGCCCACCATCCCGATCTGGCCAGGGCATTCCTGGAGTTCAATCGCCATCTGCTGTACTTCAACACCCTGTCGGGGCGGGCCATCGAATTGGCGGTGCTGCGGGTGGCGTGGCTGCGCCGAAGCGAATACGAGTGGGTCCAGCACGCAGCCGCCGCCCTTGAGGTGGGCCTGACCGATGAGGAGATCGACCGCACTGCGGCTGGTTCCCTTGACGGGTGGGCGCCGGAGGACGCCCTGTTGCTGCGAGCGGTGGACGAGCTGCACCACGACCACGGCTGGTGCGATGCCACCTGGGACGAGCTGGCTGAGGCGTTCGATACCCGCCAGATCATGGACCTGCTGTTCACCGTGGGGGCCTACGACACCCTGGCGGTGGCATTCAACTGCTTCGACCTGCCCCTCGATCCCGAGCTCGAGGGCAGGGGCTTCCCCGCTGGCCCCGACCACTAGCCGTGTCGTCGATCTTCCCGCCCTTGGAGTATCCCCGAGGCAGCAGCGTCCACAGCCTGCTGGAGTCGGCTTCTGACCGGTTTGGCGACCGGGTGGCCATCAGGTTCGAAGACCGGGTGCTCACTTACCGGGATTTCAACCGGCAGGCCGATGGCTTCGCCCGGCTGCTGGCCGAGCGGGGGGTGGGCGCCGGCCAGCGAGTGGCGGTCATGGCCTCGAACCGGCCTGAGTTCTTCACCTCGGTGTACGGCATCTTGAAGCTGGGGGCCTCCGCGGTGATGATCAGCTCGGCCTGGAAGCAGGCTGAGACCGCCCACGCCGCCCACCTCACCGGACCGGTGCTGGCCATCACCGACGGCGACACCCATCTGCGCCTCCCCGAGCCCCTGGCCGGCCGGGTGATCCACTTGGACGACGACCCCGCGGTATCCGCCCTGGCCGACAGCCCGGCCGATGCCCCCGCCGCCGACCTCGATTGGGATCACACCGAGGCGGTGCTGATGTTCAGCTCGGGCACCACCGGGATGCCCAAGGCGGTGCGCCACACCCACGCCAGCATCAACGCCGCCACCGTCATCTGGGGCGAGGTTCTGGGCCTGACCCCCGAGGACCGCTTCCAGATCACCACCCCGCCGTTTCACATCCTGGGGCTGCTCAACCTGCTCTCGTCGGTGTGGGCCGGCTCGTCGGTGCGGCTCCACCCCCGGTTCGACCTCGAAGCCATGCTGGGCGCCATCGAGGCCGACCGCATCACCCTGGAGATGGCGGTAGCCCCCATCGCCCTGGCCATGGCCAACCACCCCAACCTGGAGGAGTTCGACCTGTCGTCGCTGCGCTACATCATGTGGGGCGCCACCCCGGTGACCGAGAGCGTGGCCCAGCGGGTGACCGAGCGGACCGGGGTTCCGTTCATGCCCGCCTACGGGGCCAGCGAGGCGCCCGTGCTCACCAGCAACCCGGTGAACCGGCCCGAGCTGTGGCGGCTGGACTCTCCCGGGCCGCCCGTCCACGACGTGGACATCCGCATCGCCCACTTGGAGACCGGGGAGGTGCTGGCCCCCGGCGAGGTGGGCGAGATCCAGGCTCGCAGCCCGGCGATGATGGCCGGCTATTTGCCCGAGGAGGCCAACGCCGACGCCTTTGCAAACGGGTGGTACCGCACCGGCGACGTCGGGTGGATGGAGCCCGACGGGTGGCTGCACATCACCGACCGGGTGAAGGAGATGATCAAGGTGAAGGGCTTCCAGGTGGCCCCCGCCGAAGTGGAGGCGGTGCTGCTGGGCCACCCCGACGTGCTCGACTGCGCGGTGTTCGGGCTGCCCGATCCCGATTCCGGCGAGGCGGTGACCGCCGCCGTGCAGCTGGCTTCCGGCGCGGCCGCCACCGAAGAGGAGCTGAAAGCCCTGGTGGCCGACACTCTGGCCGGCTACAAGCGCCTTCGCGCCGTTCACTTCGTGGAGTCGGTTCCCCGGCTGCCCTCGGGCAAGACCCTGCGGCGAGAGCTGAAGCTCCAGTTTGGGCCGCCTTCAAGCTAGGAATCGGCCAGCAGCTCGCTTTTCATCACCTTGCCGGTGGCGTTGAGCGGTAACGACTGTCGCAGCACCACCGACCGGGGCACCTTGTAGTTGGCCATGCGCTCCCGGCACCAGGCGATCACCTCGTCGGGATCGATGGCCGCACCGGGCTGGGGCACGATGAACGCCCGGCCCACCTCCCCCAATCGCTCGTCGGGCACCCCCACCACCGCGGCCTGGGCCACGGCGGGATGGCCCAAAAGCATGTTCTCGATCTCGGCGGGGTAGGCGTTGAACCCGCCGACGATGAACATGTCCTTAATGCGCCCGGCGATCTTGAGGTAGCCCCGGTGGTCCAAGATGCCCAGATCGCCGGTGTGGAGCCACCCGTCGGCGTCGATGGCCGCAGCGGTGGCCTCGGGATCGTCGAAATATCCGGTTGTCACGCTGAACCCCCGCACCAGCACCTCACCGGTCTCTCCGGGAGCGGCCTCGCGGTGGCCGTCGGCGATGCGCACCTCAAGGTCGGGCATGGCCCGTCCCGCGGTGGTGGCGATGGTCTCGGGGTCGTCGCCAGACTGGGTTCCGGTGCAGGTGCCGGCTTCGGTGAGGCCGTAGCCGGTACACACCCGCTGGAACGGCAATTCCCCGTGCATGCGGCGGATCATCTCCACCGGGATGTCGGCCGCCCCGGTGACCGCCACCCGCAGGCTGGACAGATCGCGGGCGGGGCGGGTGGGGTGGTCGAGAATCGTCTGGTAGACGGTGGGAGGGCCGGGCAGCACGGTGACTTGCTCGGCCTCCACCAAGTCCAACACCTGGTCGACGTCGAAGGTCGGCACCGGGTACACGGTGGCCCCGCGCATCAGGCAGGCCAACCAGCCGGCCTTGTAGCCGAACATGTGGAAGAAGGGGTTGACGATCAGATACCGGTCGCCCTGGCGCAGATCGGCGAAGTCGCACCAGTGCGAGAACTGCCGCAGGGTCTGCCCGTGGGTCATCATCACGCCCTTGGGCGCGCCGGTGGTGCACGACGTGAACAAGATGTCGCTGATCTGGTTTGGCCCCACCGCCTGTCGCCGGGCCTCCACCGCTTCGGGGGCTACCGACTCCCCTGCCCTCAGGAAATCGGCCCACGACACCGCGCCGGGCACGTTGTGCGCCTCGGCGGGGGGCAGAACCACCACCTGCTCCAGCGCCGACAGGTCGGCGTCGGTCTGGTGGAACAGACCGGCGGGGTCGATTCCGGCGAACCCGGCCTCGACCACCAAGAGGCGAGCGCGGCTGCGGGCCAGGATGTAGGCGGTCTCGGCCGGTTTGAAGCGGGTGTTCACCGGCACCAGCGCGGCCCCGGCCGCCTGGAGGCCCACAGCGGCGATGATCCACTCCAAGCGATTGGAGGCCCAGACCGCCACCCGGTCGCCTGCCTGCACCCCGGCGGCCAGCATGGCCGCGGCGGCTTGGTCGATCTGCTGGCCTAGCTCCGCGAAGGACAGCGAGTTGTCGCCCTCCACTACCGCGGGGGCGTCGCCGAAGCGGGCCGCGGCCGTCTGGGCCATGTGCGGGATGCTGGCCCACTCCCCCGATTCAGTCATGGCGGCCCGAGCTTGCCGCCTAGGCGGCCGGTTCAGCCAGGGTCTTGATCTCGAGGAACTCCTCGAACCCGGCCACGCCCATCTCCCGGCCGATGCCCGATTGCTTGTAGCCCCCGAAGGGAGCGTCGGGAGCGTAGTACATGCCGCCGTTCACGCTGATCGTGCCCGAGCGGATCTGCCGGGCCACGGCCCGGGCCCGGTCGGGATCGGCGCTGTTCACCGAGCCCGACAGGCCGTAGATGGAGTTGTTGGCAATCCGCACGGCCTCGTCGTCGCCCCCGTCATAGGGAATGATGGCCAGCACCGGGCCGAACACCTCCTCTTGGGCCACCAGGTCGTTCTCGCCCACGCCGGCCAGCAGGGTGGGCTCGTAGAAGTAGCCCACCGGCAGGTGATCGGGGCGCTTTCCGCCGGTTACCAGCTTGGCCCCCTGGTTTACGGCGTCGGTCACAAACTTGTGGACCTTGTCGCGCTGGCGGGAGTTGATGAGGGGTCCCATCATCATGGAGGCGTCGGTGGGATCGCCGTAGGGGATGTTGGCCAGCGTGGCCGCCACTATTTCGGCCGCGGTGTCGGCCATGGCCGCGGGAACCAGCATTCGGGTGTTGATGGCGCACCCCTGCCCGGCGTGGGTGCAGATCATGAACGAGTTCATGGCGGCGGCTGCTTCCACGTCGGCGTCGTCCAGCACCACATAGGCGCTCTTGCCCCCCAGCTCCAGGAAGGTCTTCTTCACCGTGGCGCTGGCCGCGGCCATGATCTTGCGCCCGGTGGCGGTGGAGCCGGTGAAGGTAACCATGTCCACATCGGGGTGGGTGGTGAGCACCTCGCCTACCGAGTTCTCCGCCGAGGTCAAGATGTTGACCACGCCGGGGGGGATGTCGGTTTCGTTGGCGATCAGATTGCCCAGTGCCAGCGCCGACCACGGGGTGTCGGGTGCCCCCTTCAACACCACCGTGTTGCCGGCGGCCAGGGCGGGGCCCAGCTTGGCCAGGTTGAGCTGCACGGGGAAGTTGTAGGCGGTGATGGCGGCCACCACGCCCACCGCCTCCCGCTCGATCCACCGCCGGTGGTGGCCCCCGTAGGACTCGACCACGCCGAGATCTTCGGACCACTGGTAGCCGTCCATCATGTCGGCCACCCACTTGACCGACCCCACTGGCGCTTCGAGCTGCGGGCCGCCGTAGGTGAGCATCACCGGAGAGCCCACCTCGGCCACGGTGAGATCACGCATCTCTTCGAGATGGCTTTCCAGCGCGGCATGGAACTGGCGCAGGCACTTGGCCCGAAAGTCGTGGTCGGTGGCCCAGTCGGTGGTGTCGAAGGCCCGGCGGGCGGCGGTAACTGCGGCCACCGCATCGGCATCGGTGGCGTTGGCGGCCACCCCGAGCACCTCCTCGGTGGCGGGGTTCAGCGTCTCGAACACGCCGCCCCCCTCGGCGGCCCTCAGCTCCCCGTCGATCAACAGCTTTTCTTCGTGCCACATGGCTGATTTCTCCCTGTTTGCCCAAGGCTGGCCTCACCCTATAGCCGGGGTTCGCCCGAGAACCCCTCGGACAGCATGAGCAACTATCGTCCCGCCGATGGACTCGGAGATGCTCCATCCCCGTGTGTTCGCGGCCCAGGCGCCCGACCACCCGGCGGTGATCATGGGCCGCACCGGCGAGGTGATCACCTACCGGATGCTGGACGAGGAGGCCAACCGGCTGGCCCACCTGCTCAGGGGTCGGGGCCTTGGGGCCGGCGACCATCTGGCCATCGTGTCGGAGACCACCTCGCAGTCGATGGCGGTGTTGTGGGCCGCGCAGTTGGCCGGGCTGATCTACACGCCGATCAACTACCACCTCACTGCGGGCGAGGTGCAGGCCGTGCTCGACGACTGCGGGGCCGCCGCGGTGGTGGCGTCGGATCGCACCGCCCCGGTGGTGGCCGATCTGGATTTGGCCCGGGTGCCGGTGCGCCTGACCACCGGGGACCGCGCGGTGGCCGGGTTCGAGCGCGTGGCCGAGGCTGCCGCTGATCTGCCTGTCGCGCCCATCGCCGATGAGGGCGAGGGCCGGGAGATGGTGTACTCGGGGGGAACCACCGGCCGCCCCAAGGGCATCCGCAAGCCCACGGCCCAGACCGGCATCGGCGATCCGGCCAACCCCGCGGTGCAGACCGCCCTGGCCATGGGCAACTACGGCGTGGACCGCACCAGCGTGTACCTGTCGCCCGCGCCCCTCTACCACTCGGCCCCGCTGGTGTTCTGCATGTGCGTGCATCGGGTGGGGGGCACCGTGGTGCTCATGGAGCGGTTCGACCCGGCCGACTGCCTGCGGCTCATCGGCCGGCACCGGGTGACCCATGCCCAGTTCGTGCCCACCATGTTCTCCCGGATGCTGAAGCTGCCCGCCGATGTGCGCGAGGCCGCCGATGTGTCCAGCCTGCAACTGGCCATCCACGCCGCCGCCCCCTGCCCGGTGGAGGTGAAGCAGCAGATGATCGAGTGGTGGGGGCCGATCCTGTTCGAGTACTACGCGGGCACCGAGGACATCGGCCACAGCGCCATCACCTCTGAGGAGTGGCTGGCCCACCCCGGCTCGGTGGGACGGCCGCTGCAACCGGTACACATCGTGGGCCCCGACGGAGCTGAGGTGCCCACTGGCGAGGTCGGGGTGGTGTATTTCGACGGGGGGCGGGATTTCCAATACCACAACGACCCCGAGCGCACCGCGGCTGCGGCCCACCCCAGCGGCTGGCGCACGCTGGGCGACATGGGACGCCTCGACGAGGAGGGCTACCTGTACCTCACCGACCGGGTGGCCCACACCATCATCAGCGGCGGGGTGAACATCTACCCCCAGGAGATTGAGGACGCTTTGATCATGCACCCCGAGGTGGCCGACGCGGCCGTGATCGGGGTGCCCAACGACGACTTGGGCGAGGAGGTGCGGGCGGTGGTGCAACTAGTGGACCCGGGGCGGGCGGGCGCCGACGCCGAGGCTGTGCTGTTGGCGTGGTGCGCCGACCGGTTGGCGGCCTTCAAGTGCCCCCGGGGAGTGGACTTCGATGAGTCGCTGCCCCGCGACCCCAACGGCAAGCTGATGAAGCGCTACCTGCGGGATCGCTACTGGCCCTCTGATTCGGATTCGCGGATCGTTTGACCTGGCCTCCGGGGTCAACCCGGCGGATCGCCTAGCGGGGCTCGTCGCCCTCGAAGGTGATGCGGTGCATGACCCGGAGCTGGCCGTGGTAGTCGTTGATGGGGTTGTGCATGGCGCAGCGGTTGTCCCACAGGGCCAGCGAGCCCGGCGCCCAGCGGAACCGGCACGTGAACTCCGAGCGGGCCTGATGGGCGAAAAGGAACCGCAGCAGGGGCTGGCTCTCTTCTTCGGTCATGCCCTCGAAGCGGGCGGTGTGGGCCACGTTGACATAGAGCGACGGGCGGCCGGTTTCGGGGTGGGTGCGGACCACGGGATGGACCGCCTCATAGCTCTCGGCTGAGGTGTGGCCGGCCTCGGTGGCGTCGGCGATGCGGTCTTCCCGGGTCTTGGACACATCGGCCATCGCCGAGCTGTTCACGGCCCGCAGATCCCGCAGGAACTCCTTGAGCCCGTCGGACAGCGCATCGTAGGCGGCGTACATGTTGGCGAACTCGGTGTCGCCGCCCGCTGAGGGCACCTCCCGGGCCAACAGCATCGACGCCATGGGCGGTCGTTCCAGGTAGGCGGTGTCGGTGTGCCAGATGCCGCCGAAGTTGACGGTCTCGTGGGGCAGCTTCTTCACCTCGATGATCTCGGGATGGTCGGGCAGGCCGGGAACGAACGGGTAGCGGCCGGGAGTGCCGATGCGGCGGGCGAAGGCCGAGAACTGGTCGAGGGTCAGGTGCTGGTTCCGGAAGAACACCACCAGATGGGCCAGCCATGCCTGGCGGATCTCGGCCACCACCTCATGTGCCAAGCTGTCGCCGAGGTTTGCCCCGCTTATCTCCGCGCCGATGCAGCCGCCCACCGGTTCCACCGTCAGATGCTGATACTCGCCCATTCCGGCTCCACTCCGGCCTAGTCAACGTTGTTCGTTAGGGTAGCGACGCATGCCATGGAGCGCTGATGTCTGAGCCTTACGACCTGGCCGGGAAAGTTGTGCTGGTCACCGGGGCCAGTCGGGGCGTGGGCGCGGCCATCGCGGTGGCTGCCGCGGCCAAGGGGGCCAGGGTTGCGTGCGCGGCCCGGTCTACCAAGGAGTCGCCCAAGCCGCTGCCCGGCACCATCGACGAGACGGTTGCGGCGGTGGTCGACGCCGGGGGCGAGGCCCTGGCCGTGCCCACCGATCTGACCTCGGCCGACGACATCGAGGCCATGGTGGCCGCCCCGGTGGAGGCCTGGGGCCGCCTCGACGTGGTGGTGAACAACGCCGCGGTCACCTTCGTGGGCGAGGTGGACATTCCCCTCAAGCGCTACGACCTCATCATGGACATCAACCTGCGGGCCCCGCTGCTCACCGTGCGGGCCGCCATGCCGCATCTGCGGGCCGCGGGTCGGGGGCGCATCCTCAGCCTGTCGTCGCAGGCCGCGCTGCGCCCGGTGCCGGGGCTGATGTCGTATGGCATGTCGAAGC
This sequence comes from Acidimicrobiia bacterium, assembly GCA_022821105.1. Lineage (GTDB taxonomy): Bacteria > Actinomycetota > Acidimicrobiia > Acidimicrobiales > Bin134 > Poriferisocius. The sequence goes on along the minus strand of JAJEEH010000046.1, from coordinate 2,037 downwards.
TGGCCCTGGAGCGGATGACCACCGATTTGGCCCGCCAGCTCCATCCCGACCGCATTGCGGTCAACTGCTTCCGGATCGACATCCCGGTGGCCTCCGAGGGCACGCTGGCCAACATGGGCGACATCGACCTCACCGACTGGGAGCCCACCTCGGTGCCGGCCGACGGCATCATCTGGATGCTGGAGCAGCCCGACGACTACTCCGGGCGGTGCGAGAGCATGTGGGACCTGCGCCACCGGGAGAAGATCATGCCCAGCCGGGCCCAGGAGGAGTACACCACCAAGCCGCCGCTCCAGTTCATCAACGGCCTCTACGACCTTGAGACTCAGGACGCCTTCGCCCGGGGCGCCGAGACGGCCGGGGGCTGATCGTGGACCTGTCGGGAAAGACCGCCCTGGTGACCGGAGCAGCCTCGGGCATAGGGGCGGCCTGCGCCCGGCGCTACGCCGAGGCCGGTGCCCGGGTGGTCTGCACCGACGTGGCCGACGACGCCGGCCAGCAGGTGGCCGACGAGATCGGCGGGCAGTACCAGCACCTCGACGTGGCCGACTCTGCGGCCTGGGCTGCGCTGGCTGCGGAGCTGGCCGACGATCCCGGCCATCTGCATGTGGCCCACCTGAACGCGGGGGTCATGATGGGGCTGGGCGACATCGCCGAGATGAGCGACGACGACTATCTGCGCATCATCGGGATCAACCAGCACGGCGTGGTGTTCGGCCTGCGGGCCGCGGTGCCGCTGCTGGAGGCGGCCAGGGGCGGCCATGTGCTGGTTACCGGCTCGATGGCCTGCTTCAGCCCGCTGCCGGTGGACTTGGGCTATTCGATGTCGAAGCACGCCATAGCCGCTTTGGTGCGCAGCGCTGCTCCCAACCTCGCCGAGCAGGGCATCAGCCTCAACGCGGTGTGCCCGGCCACGGTGGGCACCGGATTCTTGGGCGGCAACCGAGACCGCCTCGAAGCCGCCGGCATGGTCATCATGGACTCCGAGGAGGTGGCCGAGGCGGCCATGGCCATCCTCGACTCGGGGGTCACCGGCGAGTGCTTCGCACTGTTGAAGGGCCGGGCGCCCGAGCCCTTCCCGTTCGCCTCCATCCCCGGCAGCGACTACCGGTCGCGCCGCTAGCTGCCGCCATGGCCGAACCATTGACCGCTGCTCCGTCCTCATCATCCGGCATCGGGCTCACCGTGGCCGAGTCCACCCCTCGGCCCCCGGAGCTGCCCCGAGCCCCAAAGGGCGCGCCCAACGTGCTGGTGATTTTGCTGGACGACACCGGGTTCGCCCAGCTCGGCTGCTTCGGGGCCGACATCGCCACCCCCAACATCGACCGGCTGGCCGCGGGCGGCCTGTCGTACAACCGCTTCCACGTGACCGCCCTGTGCTCGCCCACCCGGGCCGCCCTTTTGACCGGGCGCAACCACCACGCGGTGGGCATGGGGTTTCTGTCCGACATGACCATGGGGTTTCCCGGCTACACCGCCCGCATCCCCCCGTCGGCCGCCATGCTGCCCCGCATCCTGCGAGACGCCGGCTGGGGCACCATGGCCATCGGCAAGTGGCACCTCGCTCCCCGGGGCGAGCGCAGCGCGGCCGGCCCGTTCACCCTGTGGCCCACCGGCGTGGGCTTCGAGCGCTACTACGGGGTGCTCCACGGCGGGGCCAATTGCTGGGCTCCCAACCTGGTGCGCGACCAGCACTACATCAAGCCGCCGGCCCACTACGACGACGGCTACCACCTCAGCGCCGATCTGGCCGACCAGGCCATCGCCCACATCACCGACCAGAAGCACGCCGCCCCCGATAAGCCGTTCTTCTGCTACTACGCCGAGGTGGCCACCCACGCCCCCCACCACGTGGCGCCCGAATGGGTGGCGCCCTACCGGGGGATGTTCGACGACGGGTGGGACCGCTGGCGGGAGCAGACCTTCGAGCGCCAGTTGGCCTCGGGCATCGCGCCCGAGGGAACCACGCTCACCGAGCGCCCCTCGTGGGTGCAGCCCTGGGACGATCTGGACACCGACGCCCGGCGGCTTTTTGCC
>JAJEEH010000051.1 GCA_022821105.1 Acidimicrobiia bacterium | reverse complement strand
CGCCGATGTGGGCAAAGGGGAAGGCCAGCCCGAACTGATCCTCTTCGGACACGTGCTGGCGCTCCACCATGGCGATGCCCGATGCCATGACCGACGAGTCGCAGTGGCGGGCGCCTTTGGGGTCGGAAGTGGTGCCCGACGTGTAGTACACCCAGCGAATCTCCTCGGGATCCTCGGGAACAGGAATACCGTCCAGCACCGACACATCTCCCTCGGGCAGTACGCCGTCGCACACCACCACATCGAGCCCCTCAACCTCGGCGGCAATCCCCTCCGCCATGGCCTGATAGTCGAACCCCCGCCACACCGACGGCACCAAGAACAGCCGGGCCCCCGTCTGACGAATGCAAAACCCCACCTCCCGCTCCCGATAAACCGGAATGATCGGGTTCTGCACCGCCCCCAGCCGAGCCAGCGCCGCCTGCAACACCAGCGTGGTGGGCCAAGTAGGCAACTGCCAAGAAACCGACACCCCCGGCCCCGCCCCCAACTCCACCAACCCCGCCGCCGCCCGCAAGGCCGCATCCCGATACCCCGCAAAAGTGAGCTCCTGATCCCGGTCGTCAATGATCATCAGAGCATCCGGCGTCAACTCAGCCCGCCGCTCCACCATCCCCCAAAACGTTCCGCCGGTGAGCATCCGACAACAATATGGCTATGCCAACCCTGTCAGTCACCTTGCCGTCGTTCGGCCCCATCTTCAGAGACAACAACTTCCACCAGATCGCCGACCTCGCCAAGATGGCCGAGCAAGCTGGCGTCGACCGCATCATGCTCACCGACCATGTGGTCATGGGCGCCAATACCGACAAGTATCCATACGGGCCCTTCCCCTTTCCCCCTGATACTGCCTGGCTCGAACCGCTGGCCTCGATCGCCCACATGGCTGCGGTCACCGAGCGAGTCCGGTTCAGCACCAAGATCCTGATCGCTCCCCTTCGGCCTGCTGCGGTGCTGGCCAAGACGCTGGCCACCATGGACGTGCTTTCGCAGGGCCGCATGGAGGTGGGCATGGGGACGGGATGGCAGCGCGAGGAATACGAAGCTGCCGGCATCCCCTGGACGGAGCGGGGCCAGCGGCTCACCGACACCATCGCGGCCTGCAAAGCGCTGTGGCGGGACTCTCCGGCCTCGTTCCACTCAGCCACCGTCAACTTCGACAACATCTGGTGCGAGCCAAAGCCGGCCCAGCCTGGCGGGATCCCGATTTGGGTGGCCGGTGCGCTCCACTCCAACAACCTGGCCCGTCTCGTGGAGCATGCCGACGGCTGGATCCCGCCCCCCTACGGCAACCTCGAAGAAGTGGCCGATGGAGTGGGCACGCTCCGCGACGCTTTCACCGCCGCTGGCCGTACCGTCGACGGCTTCGGCGTCCAGGGCGACATCGACGCGGTGCCTGGCGATGACGGCCGCCCCTCCATCAAAGCCAGCATGGGCGCAGCCGCAGATTGGGCCGAGGCGGGCGCCACCACCATCAACGTTGTGATGTCGTTGTTCTGCTGGCGCATGGACCGGGCCCAGGCCTGGTTCGACGACTTAGCTGAGAGCTGGGCTGAGTTAGATCTGCGGTAAGTGGTCTGGCTTCATGCGCGCCAGAGATTCAGCAGGTCGGGCGCCGTAAACCAGTGTCGGGCGCGGCCGGGCGAAGAGGATGGGACGCCGATCGGGGACAGGATGTCCAGGGAGGCGAGAGCAGCAAGAGCGGTACGGGCGCTGCGCTCGCTGATGTTGAGCAACTCGGCTACGTCCCCTGCGCTTAGCAAGGGGTGGGCGGGGAGATGGGAGAGCAGGGCCCGGGCGGAGTGGTCAGCTCGCAGCCCGGCGGTTGCTTCACTCCAGCGGGCCAACAGAATGGTGGTTTGATCGATGATCTGATGGGCGGTGCTTGCGGCCTTCTCGGCGACCTCCGCGAACCATGTCACCCACGAGTCGAGCATTCCTAGTTCGAACAGGCGAAGGCCGGAGAGGTAGCCGCCGGGGTCGCGGGCTATGGCCACGCTGATGGGGACGGTGGATCGATTGGTGGCCTCCCGTCGACGCAGAGTACGGCTGATCAACACCCGGCCAAGGCGACCATTGCCGTCTCCGTAGGGATGGATGGCCTCGAACTGGGCGTGGACTATTGCGGCGTGGGACACCGCGTCGAGGCCTTCGGGGGGGTTGTTGGCGAAGTCAACCAAATCGTCTACTAGCCCTGGAACTTCCGAGGGGGGTGGGGGAACATAGGCCGCGTCCAGGGGAGAGTTGCCACCCACCCAACCCAACGTCGGCCGGAAGATGCCCACCAAGTCGGAGGGGAGTCTTCCATGTTGCATGAGCTGTCTATGCCAACGATGCAGTGTTCCAACGGTAAGCGGCTCGTGGGCGGTGTGAAGTGCCCAGTCGATCACCACCATGTTGTCGGCCACCCAGCCCGCGGTACCGCCCGCGCCGGTTCGTTCCGCGACCAGCACAGACTCGATGGGCTCGCGCAGCCCTTCAATGCCGGAGGAGGCTACCCCTTCGTTGCGGAGGAGGAGCCGGGCCATGGCCTCCCATTGATCGGGGAGCCGGGCATCGGCCAGCCGCAAAGCAGCACAGGCCCGCTCGCCGGCTCCCACGCTGGCAGCTGAGAGGTCCATGGGGCGCTGTCGGAGAGGGGTGGGGACCCACGTTGCTACCGGTCGGCCATTCCAGTCGACTTCAACTGAGAATCCCGGATTTCCTTCCGAATCTGGGGTCATTTCGGAATATTACTTCATTATTCTTCCGAAATGATAGTGGTTTCGGAAGGCTATTGGCTCAGGGAGCGACAGATGGCTGTCCTCTCCCACTACCGTGGATCAGGGGATGTCGCCGTCGGCCCGGAAGCGCTCGACGGCTTCGGCCGGGCGGCCGGCGATCACGCCCTGTACCGGCAAATCGATGAGTTCGGCGTAGTAGTCGGGGTCCTCTTGCCAATCCTCATTGGGCCAAACCCACACGGCCAAGCCTTCGTCGGCGGCTTTGCCCAGCAGATCGGGAGTCAGCACGTCGAGGCCGCTGAAGGTGGGCGGCACCTGCAAGATGAGATCGTTGGGGTGCAGCGGGACCGAAGCAAACGCCCACGCCGGCAGAGAGTCCTGGCCCGGACTCGTAACGACATCAGGAGCCAGCTCTCGGAACCCAACCAGCGCCTCGTCTCCGAACGACACCACCACAACCGAGTCAGTGCGGCCCAACTCCTCAATGTCGGCAGCTAGCACCGCCGCCATCTCGAGGATGAAGTCGATATCGTCCTCGCCGTCGTCGCCCGCGGGGGTTTTGATCTCCACGTCGAGCACGTGCTCGGGGAAGGCCTGCGCTACCGCCCGGAACGTCTCCACCCGGAAGTCGTCAGGGCCGTATCCCGGGGGCGGGGCAACGTCGCCGGTGCGGATGCCCCGATAGGAGTAGGCCTCAGGGGCGAGATCGTGGCTGGGCCATTCCTCCGACCACCAATAGGCATTGTCCAGCGCCTGAAGCTCCTCGTAGGTCATGTCTCGCACCCGCCCGGTGGCGTTGGTGGTGCGGTCGACGGTGTCGTCGTGATGCACCACCAGCACGCGGTCGGCGGTCATCTGCAAGTCCATCTCCAGCACGTCAACCCCGGCATGGGCCGCCTGGGAGAAGGCATACATGGTGGAGTGGGGCCAGGAACGGTCGCCCCCGGCGTGGGCGATCACCAACGGCCGCCCCAGCGCCAACAGTTCCCGCACCGTGCTGGCCGCAGGGGTCGGGACCGGCGACAGCACGTCCGCTTCTTCGCTCCCAACCTCCTCCACCTCATCTCCGACATTGCCCTCGTCGGCCTCATCGGCCACCGGAGTCGGCTCACTCGTTGGCTGCTCAGGCGGGGCGGTGGCCACCGGCGTTGCTGGGCTCGGCTCCGCAACAGCGGTGGCGGTCACCGTCGCCTCAGGCGTCGGGAGCGGGGTGGCGGTTGGTGCTGTCTCTGTTGGGGAAGAAACCGGGGCAGTGGTAGCTGCCGGTT
>JAJEEH010000226.1 GCA_022821105.1 Acidimicrobiia bacterium | reverse complement strand
GCGGGTTCACCTCGGCCATGTGATCGAGGGACAGGGAACCCTTGCCCTCGGCCCGATTTGTTCCCGACTAGCTATTGGATGAGCAGATCTGGCTCGACGATGTCGACCAGCATCTCCATCGACCGGACCCATGCCTCGGCGTCGGTTCTCCACGGCGCCGATACCACGTGCTCCACACCAGCTTCGACATAACGGTCCCGCTCATCGCGGATTTGGGCTGGGTCCATGCCCTGGGGATCCCAGCCGGTGCGGTATGAGAAGGTGAACTCAGCCTCCGAGCGGCTGTCGGCCAGCTGGGTCTGGATGTCGGACACGATCCTCCCCATTTCTTCGGGAGGTTTGCTCAATCCCTGATAGCCGTCCCCCACCGCGGCGGCCCGGTCATATCCGGGCTGGCTGCTGCCGCCGACCCAGATGGGGATCGGATGGGCCGGCTGGGGCAGCACCTTGATGTCTTCAAACTGGTAGTGATTCCCCTGGTAGGAGGCAGGAGATTCCGACCACACCAAGCGCATGATCTCCAATGCCTCGTCCATGCGCGCCCCTCGGGTATGGAAGTCCTGCCCGAGGGCCGAGAACTCTGCCTCCGACCATCCCACCCCGGCACCAACGGTGAGGCGGCCGCCGCTCAGCTGGTCGAGGCTGGCCAGGCTGTTGGCCAAGTGCAGAGGGTGATACTGGGGCACCACCATCACACTTGTGCCCAGCCCTATTCGCTCAGTAGCCGCCGCGGCCCAACCCAAGGTGAGCAAGGGATCGAACAAGTACGAAGCCGGATATCCCTGGTCGGCTGGAAAAACGAGGTGGTCGCTCACCCACACATCGGCAAGGCCGATCTCTTCGGCCCGCATGGCGATCTGGGCGATTGCCTCCGGTGACGCCGCTCGACCGTACTGAGGCAGGTGGATTCCTAGTCGCAAAGGAGTTCCTCTCTTGTTCCGGCGCTCACTGGTTCCACCGGGCTCGTGGCAGTTGCTTCTCTTTGTCGATGAAGGGCAGCAACTCCACGGTCGCCTCATGCAACTCCCCGTCATGGTCCTGCAACTGAACCCCCTTGCCCGTCCACTCGTCTCCGGGCAGTGGCCGGTCGAAACGCACGTAGCCCACTCCCTCGTCCCGCGTGGGCGACCAGGTGCCGATGGTTATGTGCCCTGCCGGAGCGTTCTCGTAGTGCACGGTCATATAGGTCTCCGGCGTCGCGGTCGGACAGACCAGCCCGAGCAAGAGCTGGCTGCGGTCAGCGGTCTCCAACGCGGCTCGGCCGATGAAATCTCCCTTGTCGAAGTTGACAAAGTGGCCGAGGCCGGCGCTGTACGGAGTCAGATCCGGCTCTATGTCGCTGCCGTTGTCCAAGATTCCAGCCTCGACGCGGCGAATCCCCATCGAAGATGACGTGCTGAACTCCATGCCGAACTGCTCACCGCTAGTGAATAAGTGGTCCCACAGAGCATCGTGGTCGGTGGGTTCTGGGCCGCTGTTGCAATAGACCTCAATCCCCACTTCTCCGGTCCATCCGGTTCGAGACACCCACAGTGTCTGGCCCCCAATGTCGAAGAACCCGGCCCGGAAGTACTTGAAGTCGGTCGACAAACCGCCGCCGATCGCAGCATTCAGCACATCTAGCGACTTCGGACCCTGGATTTGGAGCACCTGTGACTTCGGGTCGGACACTTCGGCATCAAGCCCGATGGCGGCGGCCTTGAGCCAGCTGATGAACTCGCCATTGGCCTTGACATACCAGTAGCGATCCGCCTCCAGCCTCATGACCACGCCGTCCATCACAATGGTGCCGTCCTCATAGCAGGCCAGGGCGTAGCGACATCGCCCCACCCCGAGTGTCTCCACTTTGCACACGAGAACTCTCTCCAGCACCCGAACGGCATCAGGGCCGACGATCTCAATGGGCTGCTCAGGAACGTCGTACAACAGGACGCCATTGCGCAACTTCCAATAGTTGGGAATCGGATCCTCGTCGTGGGACGCCTTCAGCGGATACAGCCGACCGCAGTACAAGCCGAAAATCGTCGACTCAGTGGCATACCGACTAGCAAACGGCGATTGATGCTGTCGATAAGAACTGAACTCGACCGTGTCAAACGCCTCGATGTAGTAATGCCTCTCCCCCGCCATAGAGACCACAACCTACTGTCATTACCATCGGGCGAGTGAACGCCAGTAGCGATCATGGACACAGCGTATGAAGTCGCGTCTAGAACTGGTTCTCGGCGACATCACGGCTGAGGATGTCGATGCGATCGTCAACGCAGCCAACCACACGCTATTGGGGGGTGGCGGGGTGGATGGGGCCATTCATCGAGCGGCAGGGCCGGAGCTGGTCGAGTACTGCCGGACTTTGGGCGGGTGTGAGACGGGACAGGCCAAGATAACACCGGGGTTCAACCTTGCGGCCCGCTGGGTCATACACACGGTGGGGCCGGTGTGGCACGGCGGCGGCCACAATGAGCCGGAATTGCTGGCGTCCTGCTACCGGGAGTCGTTGGCCCGGGCGGACGAGGTTGGGGCGGAGACCGTTGCCTTTCCGGCCATATCCACTGGTGTCTTCGGGTATCCAATTGACGCCGCGGCCGCCATCGCGGTGGAAACTCTCCGCAGCACTCCCACCCAGGTGAACGAGGTTCGGCTCGTCGCCTTCAACCAGGAAACGGTTGACGCCTACCGAAGCGTTCTCGATCTCAGCACCGGCGCTGATCCCTAAGACTCGCCCTCAATCAAGCTTTGCGCTGGCTGTAGTCGCCGAAGGGGCCGTCGCGTTGGGCGACTGCGGCAGGGACACCTTCGCTCATGGCTGTGTCAATAAAGGCCAGTGCTTCGGGGGTGTTGCGCATCGCCCCGTCGAGGATTGATCCGAGCACCTGGGAATTCCGTAGCCCCATCCCCTCGTAGGCCTGATTGACCACCAGCTTCATGGCGGCCAGCTGCGACGACGGAATACTCGACAGCTGTTCGGCCAACTCCTCCACTGCCTGATCGAGCTGGTCGGACGGAACTGCTTGGTTGATGAGCTCCACCCGAGCTGCCTCGGCACCGGAGAGCGGCTTACCGGTCAGGGCGTACTCCTTGGCCTTGGCCAGCCCGAGCCGGTACACCCACATTGCGGTCAGGTAGCAGCCCCACATCCGGGAATACGGCGTGCCGATCTGCGCGTCTTCAGCCGCGATAACTAGATCGGCCGAGAGGGCCATGTCTGATCCTCCTCCGACACACCATCCGTGCACCTGGGCAATGGTCGGTTTCGGGCTCGACCAGAGGCCCATGAAGTTTGGGACCGGCGCATCCCAACGGTTAGTGACCCCGATGGCATCTCGTCCTGGATCCCAAGCCCGGCCCTCTCCCCGCACTGCGGCGAGATCGCCGTCAGCGCCGAAGTCGAACCCGGCGCAAAACGCCCGGCCAGCCCCCCGCAGCACGATCACCTTCACCTCTGGATCGCGATTCGCCTCCGCGATGAAGTGGTCGAGCTGTGTCCACATGGGCCGGACAATGGCGTTCAGATAGTCAGGACGATTCAGAGTGATCGTCGCAGTGGCTCCGTCAGTGCTGTACAAGATGTATTCGTCGCTCATGGGCCACCAATCTAACGGTGCCGTTCACGGCGTCCCGTGAAGCTCGGCGGCCACACGCCGTTCGGGGTCCACGCTCATCCCTCGAGTTCCCACGAGATCCGCATCCATACGTCCAGCGTCTCTCCCGGCTCAAGAATCACCGGGTTGCGGTTGTATGCATCAGGGGCATCGCTTTGGGGCTCTACGCACACCAGATCGGGCTCTTCGTTGTAGACCACCCACGAAGTCATGTTGGATTCAAGCCATATCGAACCGAAGCCGGGCCAGCGCACCACAGGAGACCCCGCCACATCCCCGAAGCAGTCGTCCCATGGACCTGCCGGAACCGGTACCCGCTCCCCCGTCGGAATCCCGACATCGTCTCGCTGCCACATGTACCCGGCGTTGAACGACAGCTCAGCCGGGCTGCCCTTCGACAATTGCCGAAGAAAGCACGGGTGCCATCCGGCCATCACCGGCATCTGTTGAGTCGCCTGCACCGACATGGTGGCCACCAGCGACTGGTCAGAAACTTCGAAGCGCTGTTCCACCCTTCCGCCAAAAGGCCACAACCCCTCCATGTCCAGATGCAGAGTCGCAGGGCCGGTCTCCTCCCAACTGGCCCGATACCCCACGCCGTGAATGGCGTGCGGGGGAAGATCCAACTCCAGCTGGTATTGCTCGCCGTCGAACTCGAACCGGCCGTCGCGGACCCGCCCGGCCCAGGGCACCATGGGATAACACCCCCACCGGAGCCAATCGCTGCCCTGGCGCTGGGCCAGCAGCTCAACCCCATCTACCTCCAGTGAAGCAATCCGACCGCCATTGGCCGGATCAAGGCGCAGGGCCGCCACAGTCAATTCTTCAGCGTCTGGCGAGTTACTCAGGCCACTCGATGTTGTAGTCGTCAAACCAGAACCGGGCCTCGCGAATGGCGTTCGGTTCGGTGCGCAAATTGAGGTCCTGGTTGAGCTGCTCGGGGGTCGGCCCGATCTGGCTGGCGATGTTCGACAGCCCGTCAATGTCGAGGTCGTAGCACCGCACGGCGTTGAGCCCGAGCAAAAGACGGGTTTCCTCCACGGGGATCTGCTGGAAGTCGGTCTCTAGGCGCTCAACTGTGTTGGGCCAGCTTCCCTCGGGATGGGGGTAGTCGGTGCCCCACATCAGGGCGTCAACGCCGTTCATGTAGCGGCGGCGCAGCTCGACTTTGCTCATGGTGGAGGCACCGATGAACACGTTGGTGCCGATGTACTCCGACGGCAGGCGCTGGATGAGGCCCTTGGTCTGCGAGCTCATCTTCTTCACCTTCCAGTTGCGCCCGCCGAACATGGCATCGGCTTTGAACAGCAGGTCGCCCAGCCACCACTATCCGCACTCCACCGGCACATAGCGAAGGCCGGGATGGCGGTCGAAGGCCCCGGAAAAGAGGAGCTGCCACAGGGGCCGATGGGTCCAGAACGCCACCTCAAGCATGTACTGGGCCATGTTCTCGTTGTACGACGGTCTATCGGCCTCACCCGAATGGGTGTGCACCACCAGTCCGGCCTCGGCACAGGCCGCCCATACCGGGTCGTAGCTCTCGTGGCCATACGACGGATGCTCATGCCACATGGTCGGGATCATGATGCCCTTGACACCGGGCTTGCCGGCCAGCGACTCAATCTCCTTCACCGACTCCTCGACGCCGTGGGTGATCGGCACCAGGGCCACTCCGCCGCGGCGAGGCGGGTTGGTGGCGCAGAACTCCTCAAGCCAGCGGTTGTGGGCCCGGGCACCGGCCCAGGCCTGACGGGAGTCGGTGATCTGCCCCGCTGACAGACCGGCCCCGAACGGCGGAGCCTCCATTCCGGTGACCGCATCGCCGTCAGCGAAGATGATCTCGCCGGCCACGCCGTCGGCATCCAGGGTCTTGTCGCGGATCTCGGGGTCGTAGGCCCCCTTCAAACCGATCTCGTTCTCGCGTTCCCACTGCTCGACGTATTCGCCGTTGATCTCTTCAACCATGGCCCGGTGCTGATGGCGGGTTACCAGCCACTCGTCGAACTCGGGGTGAAGCGATGACTCCAGGTATTCGCGGTAGTCCTCGACAAAGAGCCCGGCGTGGGTATCGGACGAGACGATGATGTATGGGGCGTTGCCTTGGTCAACACCTGCTACTGGGTTGGGCATTGGTCAGCTCCCTCCCGAAAATTGGGCGAGTACAACAGCTAGATCGCTGATCACACTGTACTGTCACACCGGCAATAGCTCGCTAGTGACGCCCCAAGGGAGGATGTATGACGCAGATCCTTGCCCAGTACTGCATCAATGTGGAAGACATGGACCGGGCTCTGGAGTTCTGGGTGGATGTGTGCGAACTCGAGCTCCAGCACCGCCTTGAGATCCCCGGCGCCTTGGAAGCGGTGATCCAGTCGCCCCACGGCGGGTCACGTCTCCAGTTGGCGCAGCACCTCGACAATGAGGGCCCCATCGATATGGGAACAGCCATGTGGAAGATCTACATCAACACGTCGGACTGCCATCGGCTCTACCAGCGAGCCATGGACGCCGGCTGCGAGTCGGTCATGGCGCCCACCCATCTCGACCGATGGCCGGTGATCATGGCCTATGTAAAGGACTTCGACGGCTATCTCATCGAGTTCGTCGAGCACAAAGAAGGCACCCGCCCCGGCATCCCCGACCCGAAGAAGGTATGAGCGACTCCACTAGTTCGGGAATACTGCCCTGACGCCGCTCGAGATACTCATAATCGTCTGCTTCTCAGCCGCTGGAGCCATCTCTCAGGGTTGCCTGGGCATCGGCCTGGCTCTCGTGGCCGGACCAGCCCTCGTGGCCATCGACCCGGGCTTTGCCCCCGGACCGCTTATTGTCGTCGGCCAAGTTGTCGGCATTCGCAATGTGATCGTCGAACGCAACCACACCGACCGTCAGGCTGTCCGACGTTGTGCATTCGGACTGCCGTTCGGCTTGGCTGCTGGACTGGTCGTACTCTCCATGGTTAGCGACGAGGTCATCGCGCTCTTGGTCGGAAGCCTTGCCGCGGCCGGTGCCCTATCTCTTCTCTGCGGATTTCGCATTGCCCGGACGCCAAGGGTGGAGGTTGCCACCGGAATGGGGGTTGGATTCTCAAGCATGACCGCCGCCCTGCCGGGCCCGGCATTCGTGCTCACCTTCAGCGATATGAAGCCAGCGACACTGCGAGGCACCGTTGGCACGGTATTCCTGATGGTGGCGGTTGCCGCCCTGATCGGGCTCCTCGCCACCGGCGAATTCGGCCTGCACGAGATCGAACTCATCGGCTGGCTCATCCCCGGCATCATTCTGGGGCTGTTCTTGGCCCGCTTTGTTCGCCCCTTTCTCGATCGGGCCTGGTTTCGCCCCGCCGTGCTCCTCGTCGCCCTCGCCGGCGGCATCGCCCTCATCCTCCGTCAGGTGCTGTGAATGCAGCCCTTACCTGTTGCACCAGGGCATCATCCCCCGGTTTCAGGAGTGCTAAGCAGAGAAAGCCACCAAGGAGAGACTCCATGACTGAGACGTACCG
>JAJEEH010000016.1 GCA_022821105.1 Acidimicrobiia bacterium | reverse complement strand
TGCAAAACAAACCTGGGGTCACTCCACTGTTGACCGGTGGCCAGCTTGACCACCGAACGGGAAGTCTGGTGGGTCCACTGGCTACACGAAGCACTGGGGATCTCTTGTTGCGGCGCCTGTTCATGTCTGCCGCCGGCATAGACCCCGAATTGGGGACATCTGAGCCCGCCTTGGAAGAAGCCGATGTCAAGCTGGCCATGGCTGGGGTCAGCGCCGAGGTGATGGTGGCCGTCGATCACACCAAACTGGGCCAGCACGCGCCGGCGCGCGGATTGTCATTCGATCGCATAAGCGTTCTGATCACCGACCTCGACCCGCACGACGAGCGGTTGGCGCCCTATCGAGAAATCGTGTCCGTGCTGTGACCGCCAATGTGCCTGTGGCTGCGCCCCGTTAGGAGGAGATGATGCCGACATTCGCCGAAATCGAAGGAGCGCTGGAAAGGCTTGCCATCGAGGTTCCCTCATGGGCCTACGGAAACTCAGGTACCCGGTTCAAGGTGTTTGCCCAACCCGGCGTACCCCGCGACCCCTTCGAGAAAGTCGCCGACGCCGCCGAGGTTAACCGCCATACCGGTCTGGCCCAGTCGATAGCGCTGCACATTCCTTGGGACGAGGTGGACGATTTCGAACGGCTGCGGAAATTTGCCGAGGGCCTCGGCGTGCGAATCGGCACCATCAACACCAACACCTTCCAAGACGACGACTACAAGCTGGGCAGTTTGTGCCACCACGACCAGGGTGTGCGGGCCAAAGCCATCGCCCACATGCGTCGCTGTGTCGACATTATGGACGCAACCGGTAGCCGCGATCTCAAGATTTGGCTGCCCGATGGGACCAATTACCCTGGCCAGGCTGATTTGCGCGACCGCCAGGAACGTCTGGCCGACTCTCTGGCCCAGGTGTATGCCCGCCTGGGGCCTCACCAGCGGCTAGTGCTGGAGTACAAGTTCTTCGAACCCGCCTTCTACGCCACCGACGTCCCTGATTGGGGCACCGCCTATGTCCATTGCGCAGCACTGGGTGATCGGGCGGTGGTGTGCTTGGACACCGGCCACCATGCGCCCGGCACCAATATCGAGTTCATCGTGACCCAACTCCTGCGGCTAGGGCGGCTCGGGGCCTTCGACTTCAATTCCCGGTTCTACGCCGACGACGACTTGATGGTGGGAGCAGCCGACCCCTTTCAACTGTTCCGGATCATGTACGAGGTGGTCCGGGGCGGCGGCCTGGATGAGGGGAGCCAGATCTGCTTCATGCTGGACCAGTGCCACAACATCGAGGAGAAGATTCCCGCTCAGATCCGCTCGGTGCTCAATGTGCAGGAGATGACAGCTCGAGCGCTGCTGGTAGACCGCAGTGCTCTGGCCGCCGCCGAACTAGAAGGTGATGTGCTGGGGGCCAGCGCGGTGATGATGGACGCCTTCTACACCGACGTGCGGTCCGACTTGGCCGAGTGGCGCAGTTCACGGGGGTTGCCGTCCGACCCGGTGGCCGCCTACCGGTGCAGCGGCTACGCCGATCGTATTGTGGTCGAGCGCGTCGGCGGCACCCAGGCAGGGTGGGGGGCCTAATGCACAAGGCGGTGGCCGAGCTGTTGGCCCGTTCCCATCGACTGGGTGCCGATCCCCGCAACACCAACTACGCGGGCGGAAATACGTCGGCGAAGGGTATCGAACTGGATCCCGTGACCGGCCAAGGCGTTGAGCTGCTGTGGGTGAAGGGGTCGGGGGGCGACCTTGGCACCTTGACCGAGCCTGGCTTGGCCGTGCTCCGCCTCGATCGGCTGCGGGCCCTGGTGGACAAATACCCCGGTCCCGAACGGGAAGACGAAATGGTGGCCGCTTTCGACTATTGCTGCCACGGTTTAGGCAGGGCAGCGCCATCGATCGACACCGCCATGCACGCTCTGGTGGACGCCGCCCATGTCGATCATCTGCATCCCGACAGCGGCATAGCCATCGCCGCGGCCGCAGATGGGGAGCAGCTCACCAAGGCTATTTTCGGCGATCAAGTGATCTGGATTCCCTGGCGGCGTCCCGGCTTCCAGCTGGGCCTGGACATCGCCGAGGTGTACCGATCTAATCCCCAGGCGGTGGGGGTGATCCTCGGAGGGCACGGCATCACCGCGTGGGGGTCTACCAGTGATGAGGCCGAGGCCAATTCGCGGTGGATAATCGACACGGCGCAGAACCACATCGACGCCCACGGATCAGATCGGCCGTTCGGGGACGCGGTAACCGAGCGCGAGCCGCTTCCACCCCGTGAGCGGCGAGCCCGGGCTTCTGCCCTTGCGCCGCACTTGCGGTCGGTGGCGTCGCGCGATGAAGCGATGGTCGGGCACTTCACCGATAGCGACGCGGTGCTGGAGTTCTTAGCCGGCGAGAAAATGGAAGCGCTGGCCGAGTTGGGTACGTCGTGTCCCGATCACTTCTTGCGGACCAAGGTCAAGCCGCTGGTACTGGACCTTCCGTCATCCTCACCGTTGGACCGAGTGCTCAAGCGCCTCGCTGAACTGCATGAGCGCTACCGGGAGGATTACCGGTCCTACTACCAGCGCCATGCCGACGACTCCTCACCGCCGATGCGGGGGGCCGATCCGGCCATCATCCTCGTGCCGGGGGTGGGGATGTTCTCCTACGGCACAAACAAGCAAACCGCTCGAGTGGCTGGCGAGTTCTATGTGAACGCCATCAACGTCATGCGGGGCGCCGAGGCACTGTCGGTCTACGCGCCCATTTCGGAGCGGGAGAAGTTCCGGATCGAATACTGGGCGTTGGAGGAGGCCAAGCTTCGCCGCCTGCCTGTGCCGAGACGCCATTCCGGTCGGATCGCCTTGGTCACTGGCGCCGCCAGCGGTATCGGGAAGGCTATTGCCGCCCGACTGGTCGCCGACGGGGCGTGCGTGGTGGTGGCCGACCTCGATGCAGACAAGGCTGGAGAGGTGGCCGCAGAGCTGGGTGGCACCGACACCGCGATCGGCATCGGCGTGGACGTGAGCGACAGCGGACAAGTCAGCGAGGCGGTGGAGGCGACTCTTTTCGCCTTCGGCGGCATTGACCTGGTGGTCAACAACGCCGGCCTTTCAATATCCAAGCCATTGCTGGAGACCACAGAAGCTGATTGGGACCGCCAACACGACGTTATGGCCAAGGGCAGCTTCTTGGTGGCCCGAGCCGCGGCCGAGGCCATGATCCCCCAGGGACTGGGCGGCGACATTGTGTATGTGGTGTCGAAGAACAGCGTTTCTGCCGGGCCCGACAATGCGGCGTACGGCGCGGCCAAGGCCAACCAGGCCCACCAAGTACGCCTGCTGGCGGCCGAGCTCGGCTCCCATCAGATAAGGGTCAACGGGGTGAACCCCGACGGGGTGGTGCAGGGCAGCGGCATCTTTGCCGACGGGTGGGGGGCCCAGCGGGCTGCGGTGTACGGAGTGCCCGAAGAAGAGCTGGGCGCCTTCTATGCCAAGCGGACCCTGCTTCGGCGCGAAGTACTGCCTGAGCACGTGGCCAATGCGGTTGCTGCCCTGGCATCTGGGGAGTTCTCCCGCACCACAGGACTGATTGTCCCGGTGGACGCCGGGTTGCCCGCGGCGTTCCTGCGGTAGGGGCGGTGAGCCCCCGGGTATTGGCCGCGGTTGACCTTGGGGCATCAAGCGGCCGGATCATGGCTGGCGTCATCCAGGGGCAGGCCATTCAGCTTGATCTGATCCACCGATTCGCCAACGGTGCTGTCGAGCGCGACGGTCATCTGCGCTGGGACGTCAGAATGCTGTGGACTGAGATTTGCCGGGGACTCAAGATCCTCGCTGAGCGTTACCCCCAGGTGGAGTCGATCGGCATCGACACCTGGGGTGTCGACTATGCCCTTTTGGACTCCGAAGGCGATCTGCTGGCCGATCAGGTGTCGCATCGCGATAGCCGCACCGAGAGCATCGCCGACCAAGTCCACGCCGTTGTGGGTTTCGACGAGCTGTATCGGTTGAACGGCTTGCAGTTCCTGCCCTTCACCACCCTTTACCAGTTGGCCGTCGAGCAGCGGGGTCCGCAGTGGGATCGCGTCGCCAGAGTCGTACTGCTTCCAGACCTCTTTGCCTATTGGCTCACCGGCCAGCTCCGCACCGAGCGCACCAATGCCTCCACCACCGGGCTGGTGGACGTCACCACTGGCACATGGTCGTCGGCGCTGATGTTGCGGCTCGGCCTCTCTCCCGATCTCTTCCCCGCGCTTGAGTCGCCCGGTGAAAGTCGCGGCGCGGTGCAATCCGGCATTTGTGGTGAACTCGGCCTGAGTGACACCACGGTGGTCACCACGGTGGGTTCCCACGACACCGCCTCGGCGGTCGCCGCGGTTCCGGCCACCTCTCCTGAATTCGCGTACATCAGCAGTGGTACCTGGTCGCTGGTGGGCCTCGAGTTGGATGCGCCGGTGGTGACCCGGCTAGCGCAAGAAGCGAATTTCACCAACGAGGCCGGGGTAGACGGCTCCACCCGATTCCTGCGCAACGTGGGCGGGCTTTGGCTGCTCCAGGAGTGCCTGCGCTCATGGGAGGAGCAGGGGATGCGGCTCGACCTCGCCGCCCTATTGGCTGAAGCCGCCGCGCTTTCTGTCGACGTCCCGCCGATCGACGTCGACGACCCTGGGTTCATTGCCCCGGGGGACATGCCCGACCGCATCGCTACCGCCGTGGCGGCCAAGGGCGATCCTGCACCATCGTCGCCGGCCCAATTCGTTCGCTGCATCATCGAGTCGCTGGCATTGGCTTACGACCGAACCATCGCCCAAGCTTCAGATCTGGCCGGTCACCACGTCGAGCAGGTCCACATCGTGGGCGGTGGGTCTCAGAACTCCCTGCTATGCCAGCGCACTGCTGATCTCAGTGGTCACGCGGTTCTTGCCGGTCCGGTGGAGGCCACCGCCCAAGGCAACGTGATGGTGCAGGCTCAGGCCCTCGGCCTTATCGGGGCCGGTCTCGAAGAGCGGCGTGCAGCAATTGCCCGCTTGCCGCTGCACCGCTATGACCCAAGAGATCATGCTGATTGACCACCAGCAGCCGCTAGCCGTCCGGCTTGCTGGTTGGCTTATGCTCCAACGTGATCCTTCGCTCTGGACGACCGGGGGCTTCCCGAATGAGAGGTACTGGTGATTGCCATGGCTGAAAGGGTCTGCGAGGGCAAAGTTGCGCTGGTCACCGGGGCCAGCAAGGGGGGAACGGGTACCGCGATAGCGGTGCGTCTAGCTGCCGAGGGCGCCCGAGTGGCCATCACAGCACGCGACGAGCAGGGCTTGGCTGCCACCAAGGAGCGCATTGAGGAGTTCGGCGGGGAGTGCCTGGTGATTCCATCCGACCTCAGCGACCCGTCCGGGGCCCGCACCGAGCTGGTGCCCAGGACAGAAGAGGCATTCGGGCCGGTCGACATCCTGGTGAACAATGCCGCCTTCGGTGGGTATTACCCGTTTGAGGAGGTCACACCTAAGCAGCTTGAGCGGAGCTTGCAGGTCAACCTGTGGGCGCCGTGGGAGCTGATGTCGTCGGTGGTCATCGGGATGCGAGAGCGGGGGAGCGGCGCAATTCTGAACCTCACCACCTTCTCCGCTGAGTTGCCCCCCGGACCGCCGTTCCCGTCGAGTAAGCCCTCAAAGGCCGGATTCGTTTATGGGGCGCCGAAAGCGGCTTTGAACAAGCTGACCGTATCGGCGGCCAGCGAGTGCGAGGGGCAAGGGGTATCGGTGAACGCTCTCACCCCCCAAGCCGCAATTGCCACCCCGGTGTTGGTGGAGGGCGGCTGGATTGACGAGGAGATGTTCGAGCCCCTGGAGACGATGGCCGAAGCCGCCTTGGCGCTGGTCATCGGCGATCCCGACGTGCTAACCGGTCGCATCGCCTTCAGCTTGCAACTGCTGGTGGAACTCAACCGGCCGGTGCGCGATCTGATGGGCGAGTCTCTGGTGGAGGGCTGGCAGCCGGCCGACATCCCTGCGGTCATCGCCCGACAAGAGGCCAACCTCGCCCGGCGGGGCTGGCCCGACGGCTACACCTTCGGTCGGGTCCACAGTCCGCGTCCATGAGCGACGAGCTGATCATTCGGATCGTTACCGATCCTGAGGCTTACGCCGACCCTTACCCGCTGCTGCGGGAGCTGCGGGAGACGGCGCCGGTCTACAAACTCAGTTTTGCCGACTATTGGGTCCTCACTCGCTACGAGGACTGCCGAATGGCGCTGCGTGATCCTCGGATGGGAAACGCCGAGCCCGGGGACGAAGTGCCAACGCTCACTGCTGAGAGGGTGCGAACTCCCAACGAAGAGCGGACCTTCTTGTTCTTGAATCCTCCCGACCACACCCGACTGCGATCGCTGGTCAGCCGGGCCTTCACTCCTCGTCGAGTTGAAAGTCTGCGGTCGGCGGTGGAGGAGATGACCGCCGAGCAGCTCGACTCGCTGGCCGCTTCCGGCGGGGGAGACCTGATCGATCAGCTGGCCTTTCCCTTGCCGGCCAACGTCATCAGCGAGCTAGTGGGGGTTCCCCGGGCTGACCGAGATTGGCTGCGGCCGTTGGTGTCGGATCTGGCCGGCACCCTGGAACCGAACCAAAGCCCGGAGGATCAGGAGCGGGCCGAATCGTCTGCGGTCAAGGTGAAAGCGTATTTCGACGAGTTGATCGACCAGCGGCGAGCCGAGCCCAGTGACGATCTGCTGTCAGCGCTGATTGCGGCCAGCGACGGGGAGGACCGGCTCACCCAGCGAGAGATCGGGCTTACGTTGTCACTGATCTATGCCGCGGGATTCGAAACCACCACCAACCTGATCGGCAACATGGTCCACACGCTCATCCGGCATCCCGAGGAGTTGGCCCGGCTGCGAGCCGATCGCTCGCTGGTGCCCGGCGCGGTGGACGAGGTGCTTCGCTATCAGCCTCCCGTGCAGGTGGACGCCCGGTACACCTTCGAAGCCGTGGAGATCGGCGGGCACGACATCGCTCCGGGCAGCATGGTGTTGATGCTTCTGGGGGCGGCCAACCGCGACCCCGAC
>JAJEEH010000281.1 GCA_022821105.1 Acidimicrobiia bacterium | reverse complement strand
AACCGGCCCGGATAGGCGCCGGCCCACTCGTGGATGTGCCAGTCGTTGTAGGCCCGGATCAGATCGGTGGCGAACTCCTTGTCGGGGTGGTTGGCGAACAGCCGGCCGGCGAAACCGGGGAACGACGGAAAGCACATCGAGCCCAGCACCCCGGCGGCATCCATGTCCTTGACCCGGTCGTGGACGTTGTAGCAGCCGGGGCGCATCTCATCGAAGGCGGTGGGCTCGATGCCGTACTCCTCCTTGGGCCGGCCAGCCACCGCGTTCAGGCCCACGTTGGGGATGATGGCGCCATTGAACGACCACACGTCGTCGCCCGACTCGGTGTGGATCACCCGGGGGGCTTCATCCTTCCACTTGGCCGGGAGATGGTTGTCGAACATCTCGGGGGGCTCGCACAAATGGTCGTCCACGCTGACCATGATCATGTCGTTCAGGTTCACAGCGTCCTCCGTGGGTTTACGTCGCTCGCCAGTGTGACCCCAACGATACTTGGCGCAGTAATATTCGCCAGCCGAGCTATCCCCCCGACAGCCCCAGGAGGCCCCAAATGTCGAACCCCATGAGCTACGAAGGCCGCAACGTCGTGGTCACCGGCGCCTACTCCGGCGTGGGCGCCGCGCTGGTTGAGCTGCTGGCCGATTTGGGGGCAGCGTCGATCACCGCTCTGGACATCAAAGAGCCCGAAGGCCCGATCAACGGGTACATCCCCACCAACATGGGCGACCCGGTTGCGGTGGACGAGGCTGCCGCGGCCATCGACGCCCCGGTACATGTGCTGTTCAACAACGCCGGCATCGCAGCCACCTTCTCACCCGAAGACGTGATGAAAGTCAACACCCTGGGGCTGATGCGCTTGACCGACGCCTTGCTGCCCAAGATCCCCGCGGGGGGAGCAGTGGTCAACACCGCCTCCATTGCGGGCATGAACTGGCCGGCCCACCAAGCCGAAATCACCGAGCTTTTGTCCATCGACGATTGGGACAAGGCGGTGGCCTGGGTGGAGGAGCACCCCGAGGTGGTGGCCGACGGCTACATGTTCTCCAAGGAGTGCGTGCAGATCTTCACCATGCAGGCGGCCAAGGGGATGCTGTCCAACGGCGTTCGCATTGCCAGCGCCTGTCCAGCCCCGATCGACACCCCGCTCTTGCCCGACTTCAAAAAGACCATGGGCGAGGGGATGATCGACTGGACGGCCGCCAATGCCGGGGGCCGCTATGTGACCGCCGCCGAGGTAGCCAACCTGCTGGCCTATCTGGGGTCGGACGCGGCGTCGTTCGTGTCGGGCGTGAACGTGAACATCGACAACGCCTTCCAGGGCTCGATGATCACCGGCCAGGTGGACTTCGGGGAGTTGGCCGGCTAGCTCCGGCCCCTAGACCGCAGCGGCCAGCCGGGCCTGGAGTTCGGCGGCGTAGGCCGCAACCTCATCGGCTACGTCGCCGAGCACGTTGGCATCAAGGCCTTCGGCCAGCTCGGGGGCCCCGGCCTGGACCAACATGGGTGCGATCTCTCCGGTGCGGATCTTGCCCACTGCCCAATCGGCGATGGGGCCGTGCGCGGTCTCGTCGAAGGGGATGATGTGGTTCCGCCCGCCGCCCAGGTGGTTGTAGTGGTAGTGGGGGGCGTCCTCGAACAGGTCGAATCGCAAGTACTCCCACTGGCCCTCTGCGTCGAACACATGCAATGACACGCCGCGGTCCTCGATCCCGAGCGGTGCGGTGCGGCGCAGTTCCTCGATGTAGGCCTCGTCGCCCCCGTAGTACTCCATCAGGGCCTCGGGGTTCAGGTCGCGATACTCCACCCCGATCTTGATCACCCCAGCGGGGAAGTAGGTGGTGTGGGCGTCGTCGGGCCGCATGGGAGGCATCTCGTAGACGTGGCCGATCTCCATGGCGGCCAGCCTAGTGCCGGTTCGGTTCTGCCTCTAGGTGCAAGGTGTCCGCTCACTACCATCGATTTCCCATGGCCCAGCGGCGAGTTGACCTTGAGGAGTTTTTCCACCCTGACGGGGTGGCGGTGATCGGCGGGGTCGACCGCACCCAGACCGAGGCCGCGCTGCGAGCCGCGATGGATGTCCGGTGGGGGCGGGGAAACTGGCATCTGGTCAACCCCAAGGGTGGATCGATCGGATCAGTGCCGATCTACGAGTCTGTGGCCGACGTGCCCGAGCCGGTGAGCCTGGCGGTGATCTCCACCCCTCCGGCAGCGTGCGCTCAGATTGTGGATGAATGCGGGACAGTCGGGGTGCGCTACGCATTGGTGTTCTCTTCGGGGTTCAGCGAGGTCGGCCCCGAGGGGGCCAAGCTGGAGGCCGAACTGGGGGAGGACGGCCGCCGCAACAACATCCGTATCTTTGGCCCAAACACCAACACCAATGCTTTCGAGCCGGTCCCCGAGATCCCCGGACTGCGGGGGGGCAAGATCGGGGTGGTCACCCAGTCGGGCCACAATGGCCGCCCCATCGTGCAAGGGGTGCACTTCGGCATCGGGTTCAGCCGCCAGGTGCCGTGCGGCAACGAGGTTGACCTCGAGGTGAGCGACTTCATCGAGTACTTCGCCTACGACGACGACACCGCGGTGATCGCCGGATACATCGAGGGCTTCCGCTCGGCAGAAAGGCTGCGCGCTGCGCTGGAGGCGGCCAACGCGCAGCACAAGCCGGTGGTGATCTTGAAGATCGGGGCCACCGACGCCGGGTCGCGCATGGCGTCGTCGCACACCGGCCACCTCACCGGATCAGACGATGTGATCGACGGCCTGTTCGAGCAGTACGGGGTGGTGCGGGTGCGAGACCTCGACGAGCTGCTGGAAACGGCGGCGCTGTTCGCCAAGCTGGGCCCAGACGTGACCGAGGGGGCTGGGCTCTACTCCATTTCCGGAGGGTCGAGCACGCTGATGGCCGAGGCCGCCGAGTTGGCCGGGGTGGTGGCACCCCCGCTGGCCGAGGAGACTCAGGAGAGGCTGCACCGGCACATTCCCCACTATCTGGCGGTGTCCAATCCGGTGGACAACGGGGGCACTTTCATAATGACCCAGCCAGCCGAGATCCGCCGCCAGGTGATCCGGGACATTTGCGACGATCCAGCAGTTGGCTACACGGTGGTGGGCATTACCGGCGCGGTGGCGCCCATGACCGACCCGCTGGGAGACGACATCTTGGCCCTGGTCAACGAGGTGGACAAGCCGATCATCGCCACCTGGAACTCGTTCAAGGTGGACGAGTTGGGGTTCGACCGGTTGGTGGAGTCGGGAGTGCCTCTGTTCCGCTCCTTTCGGGGCTGTTTCGCCGCATTGGCCGCCTATCACCGCTACCAGCGTCACCAAGAGGGCTTCCGAGTCCGCCCGGCGCTGTCCGAAGCTGTGCCATCAGCGGCTGAAGGGGCGTTGCGAGCCTCGCCACCCGACACTGAGGCGGTGCTGCGGGCATTCGGGTTGCCGCTGGCGGCCAGCAAGGTGGCCAGCTCGCCGAGCGATGCACTCCGGGCCGTGGAGGAGATCGGATTTCCGGTAGCAGTCAAGATTGCCTCCGCCGACTTTCCCCACAAGTCAGATGCTGGACTGGTGGTTTTGGGGCTGGACTCTCTTGACGGAGTGGAGCAAGCCGCTCAGGCAGTCTTGGACCGGGCGCGCCGGGCTGCTCCCGATGCGGCCATCGACGGGGTGGAGGTCCAGCAGATGGTGGCCGGCGGCACCGAGATGATTGTGGGAGTGACCCGCGACCCCACGCTCGGCCCCGCCGTCATGGTGGGCACCGGAGGCGTGTTCACCGAGGTCTTGGCCGACGCCGCCGTTCGCCCGTTGCCCCTCGACGAGACCGACGCCTACGAGATGGTTCGATCGCTGAAGGGCTTTCCCTTGCTCGACGGGGCGCGGGGTCGCCCACCTGCCGATGTGGACGCCCTGGTCCAAGTGATCATGTCAACCGCTCACCTGGCCGCTGCCCTGGGTGATCGTCTGGCCGAACTCGATCTGAACCCCGTGGTCGTGCTCGACCGCGGCGAAGGTGCCGTAGTCGTGGACCACCTCATGATCTTGGCTGACTAACGTCCAGCGGCCCTTTGACCTCTGGGCCATGGTGTGTAGGATCACCGATTATCGATAGTCTAGGGTGAGACCAGGGAAACGAGGGGGGTACCTGCGATGGCGTCCTATTGTCGACCTCGCACGGTGAGTGAGGTGCTAGCCGCGCTGGCCGGCGCCGATGGTCACGGTCGAATCCTCGTCGGCGGTACGGATCTCCTCGTCCACCTTCGAAAAGACCCATTTGCCCCGACTGTCATCGTTGACATCAAGTCCGTTAGTGACTTCCCGCCCGCGGTCGAGATTTACGCTGATGCGGTGCGATTCGGTCCGACTGCTCGGATGGCCGAAATCTCAAACGACCCATTCATCGCAGACCACCTGCCTGCGCTGGGCGCATCGGCCCGTGTGGTGGGATCGATCGCCATCCGGAACCGAGCGACTCTTGTTGGCAACATCTGCAACGCATCACCGGCGGCCGACACCGTTCCTGCGCTTCTCGTCTACGGCTCGACCGTGACCGTGACCGGGCCCGGCGGCGAGCGGACGATGCCGTTGGCTGACTTCTTCGTCGGGCCAGGCCAGACCCGGTGCGGGCCAGACGAGATCGTGGTTCGTGTCGACGTACCGATTCCTGATCGTGGACATCGGTCAGCGTTCCAACGCCTAACCCGGCGCAGGGGGGTCGACCTTGCCACGGTCAGCGTGGCGGCCGGTGTCGACGCGGACGGCAGGATTGTTCTCGGTCTGGGATGCGTTGGACCGACGCCGCTGTTGACCGATGCGAGCCCACCCGTCGATCTCAGCGATCCAGACGCAATCGAGGGGGCCGTTGAAGAGCTGGTGTCCATCGCAACACCGATCTCCGACGTCCGGGCGGCTCGCGACTATCGCGAGGCAATGGTTCGTGTCCTCGCCGTACGGGCCGTTCAGGCCGCCGCGGCTCCTCCCGAGGGGATGTCTTCATGACGGATTCCTCTGTGCACCCCACGAGTGAGGTGGCCGTTGCGCTGGAGCTGAACGGCGAAAACGTTCGTGCCACGATCCCGGCGCACCGGACGCTGCTGGACATGCTTCGAGATGACCTTGGCCTCTGCGGCACCAAACGCTGTTGCGCCGAGGGTGAGTGCGGCGCCTGCTCTGTGCTCCTGGACGGCGAACTGGTCAACTCCTGTCTGGTGCTCGGTGCCGAGGCCGACGGCGGAGCCCTCCTCACGATCGAGGGGGTGTCCATGGACGGCATAACCGACCTCCAGGCCGAGTTTCTGGCCGCTGGGGCCGTTCAATGCGGGGTGTGCATTCCCGGTCAAGTCATGGCCGCCGAGCAACTCCTGCGAACGAATCCCGACGCCTCCCGAGATGAGATTCGAGACGCCATGTCGGGAAACCTGTGCCGATGTGCGAGCTACCAGCGGATCGTAGAGGCGATCCAAACCGCGGCGGCCGGAAGGCGAACCGATGCCTGACGAGAACCAAGGCCTCTCCTCCAATGGTCCCGTTGCTCGCACCGACCGGGTGGTCGGCCAGCGGAGTCACCGTTACGGGGGCATAGATCGGGTAACCGGCGCTCAGCGCTATTTGAGCGACATCACATTCACCGATGCAGCGCATGTGGCATTTGCCACTGTTCCCGTCGGATGTGCCGCGATCGACGCAATCGATACCTCGCCGGCGGAGGCGATGCCCGGCGTCATTGCGGTGGTACACGCCGATGACCTGACCCAGCCCGTGACCCGGTTCGGGATCTCCCACAGGGACCGACCAGTGATCGCAACCGAGACGGTCAACTATCACGGCGAGCCCGTCGTAGCGGTCGTCGCCGAGACCGAAGATGAGGCCCGGGCTGCGGCCAACGCCGTCGTCATCCAATACACCGAACTGAACGGTGTGTACGGGCTCGACGCGGCCCTCGCCGACGACGCCCATTTGGTTCAGGATCCCTCGGTTCGGCCCGGCGATGACCTGAACTCCACCAATGTTCTCGAGCAGGTTGAGTACGCATGGGGTGACGTTGACTCTGAGGGCGCTAGTTCGCACACAATCATCGAGGACACCTACACATTCCCGATGGTCACCCACTTCCCGATCGAGCCCGGCGGAATCGTCGCCGCGCCGACCGATGACGGCGGCATCGAGGTTTACTCGCCGGTCCAGCACCCCTACCTCCTCCAGCGGACCATTGCCGAGGTGTGGTCGATTCCACTGTCGCGAGTCCGGGTCATCGCCCCGGACCCCGGCGGGGGATTCGGCGGAAAGCAAACCCCTCGATATGAGCCCCTGATTGCTTTCCTTGCCCTCAAAACGGGACGTACCTGCCGCCTTGTTCTCTCGCTGGAAGAGGCGTTCCAAATGATGCGGCGGTCGGGTTGTCGGATCCACGCGCGCACAGGATTCACCGAGGCGGGCGAGCTGACCTTCCACGAGATGCAGGTCGACTTCGTGGTCGGGGCCTACGCGGACGTCGCTCCTCGGGTCATGACCAAGGGCAGCTATGTAGGTGCTGGGCCCTATCGGATTCCTCGCGTTTCCATCAACGCACGCGCCGTTTTGA
>JAJEEH010000187.1 GCA_022821105.1 Acidimicrobiia bacterium | reverse complement strand
ACCCGGGCCCGGGCGCCCCTGCATTTGGCCCGGTCTCTTCTGGGATACAGCCCGCTGTCGGTGACTGAGCGGTTGCGGGCCATTCGCACCGCCCTGGCCCTGCGGCGACTCGATCCCGACGATCCCCAGATCGATGAAATGAGCTTCGGGGAGTGGCTCCGACTTCGGGGGGAGACAGATCGGGCCATCGCCGGACTGTGGGAGCTGATCTGTTTGCCCACCATCAACCTGCGAGCCGATGACGCCTCGCTGACCCTGGCGGTCAAGGTGTTTTGCACCGGGCTCCTCGACGATGCCGATGCCGGCGATCTGGGATGGACCCGGGTGCCGCTGGGCGCGCTGCACGGCGATGCAGCAGCCCGAGTGATTGCCGCCGGGGGCGGTGACATCCGGCTCCAGGCCCATGTGGAGGCGGTGGCCGACGGGCCCGCGGTTACCGCCGACGGACAGAGGGTGACCGCCGACGCGGTGATTCTCGCCGTCCCCCACGATGCGGTGGACGCCCTTTTGCCCCCCGGCACCGTGGCCGGCCAATCCGAGCTCGCCGAGCTTGGAATCTCCCCCATCGTCAACGTGCACTTCGTGTTCGACCGCCAGATCATGGACGTGCCCTTTGCCGCGGCCCTGGACTCACCGGTGCAATTCGTGTTCGAGCGCTCCGAGCCCGCTCGCTGGGCCGAGGATGGGCCGGACCGCCCTTCAGACCCCGGTGGGGACGAGCAGGTGGTGGCGGTGTCGCAGTCGGCGGCCTTCGACGAGATCGGCGACCGGCCGGCGGAGATGATCGACCGCTATCGGTCGGCTCTGGAGGACCTGTTCCCGCGGGCGGCCGAGGCCGAAGTGCTCGACGCAGTGGTGACCCGCGAGCACCGGGCCACCTTCGCCGGGCGTCCCGGAACCCGGCGGCTCCGTCCTGGACCCGTCACTGCCATCGACGGCCTGTTCTTGGCCGGGGCGTGGACCGATACCGGCTGGCCCGCCACCATGGAGGGCGCAGTCCGATCCGGAAACCTTGCGGCCCGGCTCGCGCTGGATCACAGCCGGGATCTGGCCGCAGCGGCGCCCGACCAGTTAGCCGACGACATTTCTGGGCAGCACCTGAGCCCGGGGTCATCAGCAGCCGAGCGAGAAAGGTTGAGCGCATGAGCGGCGCACCGGACATTTTGGGCAGGGCCAGGGAACTGGTCGACCCGGCCATCGCCTCTGCTCTCGGTGGGCTGGGCGAAGAACTCAGGGTGCCCGCCGAATACCACTTCAAAGGCCGGGGAAAGGGCACCCGTCCCGCGTTGGCCATCTTGTCGGCCGAGGCCATGGGCGCTCCTTCGGAGACCGCGGTGCCTGGGGCGGTGGCCATCGAATTGATCCACGACTTCTCGCTCATCCACGACGACATCATCGACAACGATGCCGAACGCCGGCACCGGCCCACCGTTTGGGCCAAATTCGGCACCGGGGTCGGCGTGGTGGTGGGCGACGCCCTGCACGCCCTGGCATTCGAGGTGCTGCTGTCCGACCCCACCCCGCCGCGGGTCACAGCAGCCAAGAACCTGGCCGAGGCGGTGTCGGCCATGATCGCCGGCCAGAGCATGGACATGGCCTTTGAGGAAATGCCCTCGGTCACCCTGGAGCAGTGCCTGGCCATGGAGCAGGGAAAGACCGGGGCGCTGTTGTCCTACGCCTCTTCGGTGGGGGCGATCTTGGCTGGGACCGACGGCGAGATTGTGGAGGAGCTGGCCGATTTTGGCGCCCACATGGGGGTGGCGTTTCAGGCCGTAGACGATCTGCTGGGCATCTGGGGCGACCCCGAGCGCACCGGGAAGCCCTCGGGGGCCGATCTGCGGGAGCGCAAGAAGTCGGTGCCGGTGGTGATCGCCCTCAACAGCGACACCCCAGCGGCCGACGAGCTGGCCGATCTCTATGCCCGGGCCGACTGGGATGACGGGAGTGTGGACACCGCCCGAGGCTTGGTAGAGGCGGGGGGCGGTCGGGAGCACACCCAGGCCCTGGCCCGGGCCCATTACGACCTGGCCGTGTCGGCCTTGGACTCGTTGGCGGCGCGCCAGGAGGTTGTGGTGCAAGCAGTGGAGGAAATGCGCTCTTTAGCCGAGTTCATCGTGGGGAGGGACTTCTGATGGGTGTGGAGCAATGTCTGGACCGGGCCCGAGATCGGCTCTTGAGCCTCCAAGACATCGAGGGGTGGTGGAAGGACGAGCTCGAGACCAACGTGTCCATCGAGGCCGAAGACCTGTTCCTCAGGGAGTTCTTGGGCATCGCCGACCCGGAGATCACCCGCCAGACCGCCAACTGGATCCGGCACAGCCAGCGGGCCGACGGCACCTGGGCCACCTTCTACCAGGGTCCGGCCGATTTGTCGGTAACGGTTGAGGCTTATTGGGCGCTGCGCTACGCAGGCGATCCCATAGACGCCGACCACATGACCAAAGCGGCCGACTACATCCGCGGCGAGGGAGGGCTGGAGCGCAGCCGGGTGTTCACCCGCATTTGGATGGCGCTGTTCGGCCTCTGGCGCTGGGAAGACCTGCCCGCGCTGCCGCCCGAGGTGGTTCTTCTCCCCAAGCAGGTGCCCCTGAACATCTATGACTTCGCCTGCTGGGCTCGCCAGACCGTGGTCTCATTGACCGTGGTGGGCGCACATCGCCCGGTGCGCTCCATGAATGTCAGCCTGGATGAGATCCGAACCGGGGCCACCCCGCCGGAGAGAGAGCTCGCCCCGCCCGGCACTGTGGCTCGACGGTTCCAGCGACTGGACCGAGTTCTGCATCACTATGAGAATCGCCCACACCGGCGGCTGCGGGAGTGGTCGCTACGGCGGGCCGAACAGTGGATAATCGCCCGCCAGGAAGCCGATGGCTGCTGGGGGGGCATCCAGCCCCCATGGGTGTATTCGCTGCTGGCCCTCTACGTCCGGGGATATTCCCTCCACCATCCGATCCTGGCCCAAGGGCTGGCCGGATTCGACGCCTGGACCATTGTCGAAGACGACATGCGGCGGCTGGAGTGCTGTCAGTCGCCGGTGTGGGACACCTGTCTGGCCCTCAACGCGCTGGCCGATGCTGGGGTGGACCCAGACGACCCCCAGTTGGAAGCCGGAGCCCGCTGGCTGTTGGATCAGGAGGTCCAAATCGTGGGCGACTGGGCTGAGCAGCGCCCCCATCTGGCCCCCGGCGGGTGGGCGTTCGAGTTCGAGAACAACTTCTACCCCGATCTGGATGACACCGCCGAGGTGGCTTTGGCTCTGCGGCGAATACACCACAACGATGCTCGGCAGGTGAACCGGGCATTGGGCCGGGCAGTGGAATGGGTCCAGGGGATGCAGTGCGCCGATGGCGGCTGGGCGGCATTCGACGCCGACAACTGCTCTCCGCTGGTAGCCGAGCTGCCCTTCTGCGACTTTGGAGAGGTAATCGACCCACCGTCGGCCGACGTGACCGCCCATGTCATCGAGATGCTGTGCGAGTTGGACGGCGACCAGCAGGGTCTGAAGGTGGACCGGGAGATAGTGAACCGGGGAATTCAATGGCTGAGCGACGAGCAAGAAGACGACGGATCCTGGTACGACCGATGGGGCGCCAACTACATCTACGGCACCGGCGCGGCGATTCCGGCGCTCATCAGCGCGGGGATACCGACCGACGACCCGCGGGTGGTGCGGGCTTGTGAGTGGTTGGAGTCGATACAGAACCACGACGGCGGCTGGGGCGAGGACATGCGCTCCTACACCGACCACCAGTGGCGGGGCCGAGGGGAGTCCACCCCGTCGCAGACCGCGTGGGCGCTTTTGACGTTGATCGCCGGTGGCCGGGCGGCCGACGACGCAGCCCGGCGGGGGGTGGCCTGGCTGGTGGAGAACCAGCGCCGAGACGGTGACTGGGACGAGCCCTGGTACACCGGGACGGGCTTCTCCGGGGACTTCTACATCCGCTACCACCTGTATCGCCTGGTCTTCCCGGTGATGGCCCTGGGCCGGTGGGTGCGGGCCATGGAGGACGAGGCATGAGCCTGACCGTGTGGTGTCCGCTGGCCATGGAGGCCCGAGCAGCCCGGAGAGGGAGCCGAGGAGAGGCCAAGGTGGTGTGCACTGGCATGGGGCCGGATCGCAGCCGCCGGGTTGAACCGGAAAGCGGGCCAGTGGCAGTGGTGGGCATGGGCGGAGCGGTGGTAGACGGCATCCAACCGGGCGACGTGGTGGTGGCCACCGAAGTGTCAGCCGACGATGTGACCTCGATCGGTCTGCCCCGGGCCGAGGCGGTGGCCAAGGGACTGTCAGATGCCGGGTTCACCGTGCACACCGGACCAGTGGCCAGCGTGCCGGAGCTGGCCGTCGGCCCCCGCCGACGAGAGCTGGCCGATCGGGGCGCGGTGGCGGTCGATATGGAGTCGGCTTGGCTTTTGGAGCATCATCGCGGTCCCGCGGCAGTGGTTCGGGTGGTGACCGACACCCCTGCCCACGAGCTGCGGACGGCCGCCGCACCGGCAAGGATCTATCGAGCGCTGCGCACCATTCGCCGGTTGACGCCAGTGCTTACCAAGGAGGTTGTCTGACATGCCTATTCCGTTGAGGCAAGCGGCAAAGGTGGGCACCTACGTGTTCAAGAACAAGCTGCGGCGCCGCGACAAGTTCCCGCTCATCGTGGAGCTGGAGCCGCTGTTCGCCTGCAATCTGGAGTGTCCGGGCTGCGGCAAGATCCAGTACCCAACCGAGGTTCTGCGCAAGCGGGTCAGCGTGGACGAGGCGGTGGCCGCAATGGAGGAGTGCGGTGCTCCGATGGTGTCCATCGCCGGCGGTGAGCCGCTGCTGCACCCCCAGATCAGCGAGATGGTCGACGAGCTCATCAAGCGAAAGAAGTTCGTGTACCTGTGCACCAATGCGGTGCTGCTGCGGCGCAAGATCGACAAGTTCACGCCGTCGCCCTACTTCTCGTTCGTGGTCCACGTGGACGGGCTTCAGGAGCGCCACGACCTGGCCGTGGCCCGCGAGGGTGTCTTCGACGAGGTTGTGGAAGCCGTGAACGAGGCCAAGGCCAAGGGATTCCGGGTCACCACCAACAGCACGTTCTTCAGCACCGACAGCCCCGAAGACGTGCGCAGCGTGCTCGACTTCTTGAACGACGACCTCGAAGTCGACTCCATGATGATCTCGCCGGGGTACGCCTACGAGAAGGCTCCCGACCAGGAGCACTTCTTGCCGGTGGAGCAGACCAAGAGCCTCTTTAGGGACGCATTCTCGGAGGGCAAGCGCAAGAAGTGGCGGCTGAACCACACGCCGCTGTTCTTGGACTTCCTCGAGGGCAAGGTGGAGTACGAGTGCACCGCCTGGGGCATCCCCAGCTACTCGGTGTTCGGCTGGCAGCGGCCCTGCTACCTGATGTCCGACGGCTACACCGAGACCTACCAGGAGCTGATTGAGACCACCGACTGGGACAGCTACGGCCGGGGGAGAGACCCCCGCTGCGACAACTGCATGGCCCATTGCGGCTACGAGCCCACCGCGGTGTTCGCCACCATGAAGTCGCTGCGCGAGTCCATTCGCGCCGCGGTAGGAACTGGTTAGCGCGTCCGGCGGGCGGCGGGTCCTGTCACCTCCGGCGGCCTGGCCGTCGGTGCGGCCAGGTCCGCCTGCGGCGCCACCCCCCGCCCGCCTCAGTTTCCTTTCGTTCCCAGAGACTCCTGGACTCGTCTTCGCAGTTGGACGTTTATTTGTTGGCGCTCTAGGTGTTGGGCGACGATTAGGGGGCCTTGGGGGACAGGGTGGGCGTTGAGGAAATCTCCGACTTCCGTGGCCAACTCGGGGGTGGAGAGGGCGGTGATGCCGCCTAGCATTCGGGGGACTATGGCGGTGGGGAGGCGTTGGTTGATTTCGTCCCACTGGTCGGCGATGAACGCCCAGGCTTGGGGGCCGAGATCGCGGTTTTCCAGGCAGCCTCGGAGCACGAAGCCGGCGTCTTGGCTGCGCACGGTGCCGTCGAGGGTGGCGGACAGGGTGCGGTCCATGAGCGCGGGGTCGTTGAAGGTGGTGAGTGCCATTAGGTAGCGCAGTTCGAGCTGGGGGGTGGGGGCGCTTTGGTAGCGGTGGTAGATGTCCTGGTAGTCGGCGTTGTCGCCGGTGGCGGCCACCACGGCGATGGCGGCCGCGGCCAGGGCGGGGTCGACGGACTCGGCGGCCACCAGTTCTCGGCACCTGGTGGTGGCGTCGGCGTCGTTGCCGCCGACAGCCAGGGTGCGAACCAGCACGCCTCGCAGCTCGCCGATGCGGTCGTCCTCTCCGGGGGTCGGCTCCCAACCAACCCGGCTCCAGGCCGGGCCGACCATTTCCCGGACCCGGGTTTGGAGGCTGGCCCGCCCATCGTTGGGAACCATGTGGTCGAGAGTGCCTAGCGTGCCGGCCAAACGGCGCCACACCGCCAAGTCGTCTTCGGCCGCGGACATTCGCTCGGCGAACGCCAGGTAGTCGGCCACGCTCAGCCGGTTGGCCACCGTGAGGGCCCACTGGTCGTCCACCAGCACGTAGCGCTGGAGCGGATCGAGATCGGGGCCGCCGTCCAGCAGCCGGTTTAGCAATCCGCCCTCGTAGGCCACTCGGTAGAAGCCGTCGGCGGTCGGATTGACCATGACCCAGGCGGGGTCGTCGGGGCCCAGAGCCACCGGGTCATTCAGCACCATCCGCTCGGTGTGCTCTTCGGCGTCGCTGCCCACGGCGGCCACCATCGGCACCTGCCAGCGGGCGTCGTCGGGTTGGCCGTCGTAGCGGAACCTGCTTTGGCTGAGCGTGACCGTGCCGTCACCGGAGGCTGCGGCGGTCACCACCGGGTGGCCGCCTTGGAATATCCATGAGTCCATCACGTCTCGGGCTGGTTCGCCGGTGGATTCGGTCAGCGCGTCCCACAGGTCGTGGGTTTCGGTGTTGGCATAAGAGTGGCGCCGCAAATAGTGGCGGACCCCGTCGCGAAACTCGTCGGCGCCCAGGTACTGCTCCAGCATCCGCACTGCGGCCGCGCCCTTCTCGTAGGTGAGCAGGTCGTACATGCCCTCGGCGTCTGCGGGAGACACCACCGGATACTCGATGGCCCGCGTGGCGGCCAGGGCGTCCACGTCGAAGGCGGCGGCCCGCGACAGACCGAAGGCCAGCCACCGCTTCCAGTCGGGACGGTAGGCGTCCACCGCCAGCATCTCGCAGAAGGTGGCGAAGGCCTCCTTCAGCCAGATGCCGTTCCACCACTTCATGGTCACCAGGTTCCCGAACCACATGTGGGCCAGCTCGTGGGCGATCACGTCCACCGCAGTCTGGCGCTCCTGCTGGGTGGAGGAGTCGGGGTCTAACAGCAGCAGGATTTCCCGGAAGGTGACACACCCCATGTTCTCCATGGCCCCGAAGGCGAAGTCGGGGATGGCCACCAAATCGAGCTTGTCGCCGGGGTAGTCGATAGCGAAGTAGTCCTCGAAGAAGCCGAGGCAGAACGCCCCGGCGTCGAGGGCGTACTCGGTGAGATGGCCCTTGCCGATGGGATGGACGACACGCAGCGGCGTGCCGTTCACATCCACTGGGTCGGTTGCCTCCAGCGGGCCGACGATGAAGGCCAGCAGGTAAGTGGACATCTCCATGGTGGGAGCGAAGGACACCGCTCGGCGACCGTCGCCAGTGGGTTGGGAGTCCACCTCCGCCCCCGACGACACCGCCATCAGGTCGTCGGGAACCACCAGGGTCACTTCGAACACCGCTTTGAGGTCGGGCTCGTCCCAGCACGGAAACGCTCGCCGGGCATTGGTGGACTCGAACTGGGTGGTGGCGATCACCCGCTCATCGCCATCGTCATCGGTGAACGTGGAGCGATAGAACCCCCGAAGCTGGTCATTCAACGTCCCGGAAAACGTCAGGTTCAGCCGAGCCGCCCCCGGCTGAACTGCTTCGCCCAGCCGCAGCACCGCCCGCTCGTGCTCGTCGTCGTAGTCAACCCCCGCCAACGTCACCCCATTGAGGTCGCCCCCTGAGATCTCCAACTCGGCCGCATTGAGCACAATCTCACTGGTTGGCTCCAACACCTCAAGATCCACCCCCACCGACCCCGCAAACGCAAACGCCCCCAGATCAGGCTCCAACCGCAACTCATACCGCAGCGGCACCACCCCCCGCGGCAACCGATAAGGGTTCACTGAGGATTCAGCAGGAAGATCCACAGAAGCATTTAACACTACTGACGCAAATCGAGTGATTGCGTAATTGCTTGCTATATGCTAGCAAATAGCAACATGCGAACCCTGTATCTGCGAAATGTGCCTGATGAAGTCGTGCGCCGCCTCGAAACCCTTGCGAGCCATGAAGGGTTGTCGGTGTCGGCTATGGCGGTTCGGGAGTTGGCCAGCTCGACCCGCCGGGCCGACAATCCGGCGCTGCTCGGTGACTTGCCCCATCTGGGCATCTCAGCCGCCGAGATCTTGGAAGCGCTGCACGAGGGCCGAGCCGAGAGGTGATCGTGGTCGATGCATCGGTGGCGGTGTCGGCGCTGCTCAATGACGGCGGCTCTCGCCAAATGCTAAGCGAGAGCCGATTAGCTGCTCCTCATCTAGTCGATGCCGAGGTGCTTCAGACTCTCCGCAAGCTGCTGATTCGAGGGTCCTTAACGACTGAGGATGCCGAACTGGCGATACAAGGCTGGACGGAGCTCGGTGTCGAGCGCTTCCCGTTGCCGGGTTTGGTTGCCAGAATTTGGACTCTGCGAGACAATATGTCTGCCTACGATGCCTCTTATGTCGCCCTAGCCGAGACTTTGGACTGCCCCCTGCTCACCACCGATGCCCGACTCGCCAACGCCCCCGGCCCCAACTGCCCAATCACCGTCCTGCCCAGCTGAACAGCAAGTGCTCAGCTCTCAAAGTCGCTGTCGTTGAATTTGAGGGTGGCGGCGTTTTCGGTGATGGTGCGTTGGACATCGTCGTCGAAGCCGTCGTCGGCGGTGGCCTCTACTTCGATGGTGACGGAGACCTTGGCGTCTTCTGCTTGGGCAAGTTGGTTGACGATGGCCTCGGCAATGTCGGCTGCTGTTCTTGTCCAACGGTCGGCCTTGACGGTGACCCGACCGTAGTAGCGGGTGGGCATTGTTCGCCCAGCGGGGCCCGTCGGCTCTGGATCGACGTCCCCTTCGGTTTCGGGTCCGACGGGGGCGGTAACGCCACCGCCGGCATCACCATCCATTGCTCTCGCTCGTGCGGCCTGCTCTGCCTCGATTTGGGTGTTGGCGGCATCTGGGTGGACCAACAGTCCGCTGGGGGCGATGGCGGCCAGCATTTCACCCGCTCGCAGTCCGACGTAGCGCTCCCCATCGTGGCCCTCGGCATAGGCGATCCCGTCGGTGGCCCAAACGGTGGACTGCACCCCGTCGCGGATGGCGTCTTCCAACACTGATCGGCGCACGAGCCGGGGCAGGTAGAGGTACTGGGTGATGTCGCTCCAAAGCTGGTTGACCGATATGGCCACCTTCTCGTCGCCGGTCTCGGCCGGGTTGTCCCGCCAGAGGGGGACGCGGTCCAGCTCCCATCGCAGCCGCGTGCCGCCATACGCCGGGATGAGCGACTCGTCATGAACCAGCTTGTGGGCCACCCGCTCAGCCAACGGCCCCGAGGCGGTAACCCGGGCCTTCTCCCACTGAATCTCTCCAGTCGGCTTATCAGGGGGTAGCGACGGGTTCAGCACCCAGATGTAGGTCTCCGGAATCCGGGACGCCACCGTCTCATCGGCATCGGCCGCCTTCGACTCAGCTTGGCGGGCATTCGGCGGATCGAGGTTCAGCGACTCCGCATCATCTCGAATGGACTGCCAGGCCAAGTGGTTGCGAACCGCTTGGCGCAACTCGCCCAAGCGGGTGACGTCGGCAGCCAAGAACACCAGCATGTTGCGGTGTTGTCTGGCTCCTCCTGCACGCTCCAACAGGGTTTGCTGAGCCATCTTGAGGGCTTCGCTCTGCTCCGTCTTGCTGTCGTGGGGCGAGGTCGGGTCCAAGACAACGAGGCGGGCTTCGTCGGTGTCAGGCACATCGGCCGGTGAGCGGGGGCAGGGATGGACGCCGGCGAACTGGCCTCGGCCGGCTTTGAGGGCTTCATCGAGCCGGCGGCGGATCTCATCGTCCACATCGGCGTCGTTGAAGTGGCCTTCGGCCCGGTCTCGGGCGATGCGGTTGACGTTGGCCTGAAGGGCATACCAGTAGCGGGCGCCGTCTCGATAGAGATAGGAGGCCTGGTCGGACAGCTTGCGGAGGGCGTCGCCGAAGATGGCAGGCCGCTCCTCGCCGGGTTGGATGCAGCCGAGCTTGATGGACCGGTCGTCGAGTCCCTTGTTTGCGGCTTGCTGGGACGGGGCCGACCCGAAGTACACCGTGCGGGCCACCTTGCGGGCGGCCAGGAAGCGGCCCAGGTTGGGGTTGTCCTTGTCGAGCTTCAGCGGCAGGGCGTTGTCGCCGTCTACGTCGGCCTCCACCACTGTCCGCCAGTCGGCTTCCAAGTGGCGAAGCAGCTCCTCAGACACCTTGCTGTCGTCGATGGGGATGGTGGATGGCAGGATCAGCAGGTTGGGGTCGTCGTTGATCCAAAGGCTGTGGACAACCTCGGCCATCAGCCGCAGGACGCCGCGGGTGCGCTGGAATCGCTCGAGGTCGGACCATTCCTCGAAGAGCCGGTCGAACAACTCGGGGTGGACCGGATAGGTGGCCTTCATCCGGCGCTGGTAGTCGCCTTCCTTGCACTCGGAGGGAAACTCGCTGGCCTGCTTCTGGTACAGCTCGCCAAAGCCCTTCACGACCGCGTCGCGCTTCGTTAGCGCCTCAGGCGTCAGCTCCTTGAAGAGCCGTCTCCGAACGATCTCGAAGCTCTCCTCGGCGGTGGCCGTTCGCCAGTTGGCCTGCATCCGGGCAAACAGGTTCTCCAGCCTCTTGAGCGCAGCCTGTCCTCCCTCACCGCCGACCTCGATCTGCGATGACGGGATAGTGGCCACCAGCAGAGCGCCCGGGGCGTTGTTGGCCGCATCGGTGAGGGCTTGGGCGAAGCTGAAGTGGGCATCGAACGATCCGGCCGGCAGCCCAGACATGCCATAGAGCTGGCGGGCATAACCCACCCATTCGTCGATGAGCACCAGACACGGCGAGAACTCCCGCAACAGCTCGGTGAGGGCTGCTCCAGGGCTTGTGCCGGTTTGGTCGGCCTCGGCTACAAGGGCATATCCCTCGGCCCCGCCAAGCTGATGGGCCAGCTCCCCCCACATGGTGTGGACCACGGTGCCGTCGTCTTTGACCGATGTCTCACCCGGCAACAGCTGGTGGCCGACCAACACCGCCCTGCGGATCGTTTCGCTGGGCAATTCCAGTCCATTGCCGGCAAGCAGCTCTTCCACGCCCTTGAGCTGAGTAACCGGCGTATCTCCCGCCAAGTGGTAGAGGGCGATCAAGGCGTGGGTCTTTCCCCCGCCGAAGTTGGTCTGAAGCTGAATGACAGGATCGCCGCCGCTCCCGCTGAACCGACGGGCCGCTCCCACAATCAGACTGGACAACCCCTCGGTTATGTAGGTGCGTCGGTAGAACTCGGCCGGGTCGTCGTACTCAACAGGAGCCTCGCCTCTCCAAACCTGGTGCAGGTCGGCAGCAAACTCGGCGAGTTGGAATCGGCCCGAAGCCACGTCGTCATGAGGCTCGGCCACCTCTCGCCATGCGGGCAGACCCGTCTGGGCCAGGCTCTTCTCCTGGGTCGTACTCTGAGCAGCAGCAGCCTTCTTCTGCGCCCTCTTGGCTTCCTCCTCGAACCTCCGGCGCAGCAACTCCTGATGGAGCGTGTCCACCTGGGCGGCATGAGGGCCAGCCCCTACCGATTCCAGCAGGAGCTTGGCCGTGTCCATGGCCCTCAGCGCACTCTCAGCCGTGAATGCTTCGTTGTGGGCCCACTTGTTGCGGGCATCCTGCAACTCGGATACGTAGTTGCGCTCCGTCCGCCCCAATTTCTTGCGGAAAATGGTGTTCCACTCATCCCACATCACCTTCAGCAGGAACTGAGGGTCGAGCGGATTCACCTTGCGGGTCCGCCCCCCGCCCCGGGTGTCGGCTCGCTGCACCCCCGTGGTCCAGTCCTCCCCAAACTCCACTTCGCACTCTCGGGCCACAAACGGCGCCAGCCCCTCACCCAGCAAGACCATCGCCTTGCCCACCCGCTCATGATTAGAAAGTGCCACGCCCTGTTTCTACTCCAAGCAACAAGTACTTCACTGATCCGCCATGTGATTGGTGGCGGTCGGTGGAAGCAAGGCATACAAGAGGTCGACGTTGGCCTTCCAATCTCTGCCCTCACGCACGATCAATCCCGCTTTTGCCAGACGGTTGAGGTCTCGACTCAAGGTTCGTGGGCCGGTTCGGGCGTACGCTGCGGCAAGTGCTGGGGTGAGACCAGTCAGATCGCCTCTGGAGACGGCCCGTTCCGGCGGCATTGCCAGCACCAAGGAGCGTTGGCGCGCGCTAGCTGAACTTGCAGGGAACTGGTTCATTGTTTCAGTGACGTAGTCAGCCCAAGAGACTTCGAGCTGCTGGCCGCGCACCAAGTTGATCTGCTCTTGTAGACCGTCGAGCAGGCCCCGAATGGCGTAGGCCACAAAATTGCCTGTCGAGCCTGATCGGCTGGAGGTTTGCAGCTCGCGGTAATACTGATCGCGGGTGAGGTTGTAGTGGTTGGAGAGCAGGTGCGCGGCCAACAGCGGCATCTGCCCGGATCGGGCCAGCAGCATGAACTCCAAGAGCCTCGCGGTGCGTCCGTTTCCGTCGCCGAAGGGGTGGATCCAGGCGATGTACAAGTGGGCGTAAACCGCTTGGATGATGCTGAGCGCAAAGGCCAAGTCGGCATCGTCAGAGCGAAAGTCGGTGCCCTCGAGCCATTCGGCGAGACGTTCGATCAAGTACCCGCAGTCCTCTGCTGGCGCGCCTCGGTAGTTACCGACCACAACAGAGTGGTCTCTGACCTCGCCAGGCACAACATCGGCGGCGTGCTCAGTGTCCTTGAGCACTTGACGGTTGTACTCGCAGATCAACTTGTCTGTAACCGGAGGCAGCGGTCTGCTCATTGCCTGGGAGTCGATATTGGTCAGGGCGTCGAGCACGTTGCGCACTTCCCGCTCTTGATACGCCCTTGAAGGGGGAGCGGTGTATTCGCCGCGGTAGATGCCGGCTACTTGCTTCTCGTCAAGAGTGTTGCCCTCAATGGCGGTAGTGGCGTGCGCACCCTTGATGAGCGCGACTTCGTTCAAGTGCTGGGTAAGTGCGGGCGTGAGTGGGGTGCTGGCGATCTGCTCGCAGATCCCCTTGGCCTTGCCAAGCAACATCCACGTCTGCGGCCACAGATTGTTGATGTCTCTGGCGCCGAATGTGATCCAAGGGTGGGAGTTCTCGTACGCCCTCATCAGTAGGAACTTACAATCTACCCTATGAATTGTCCAAAGACTTGTCTCTTGTCTTGTCCACAGGAATGTGCAGCCGACTACCACTGGCCCTGACGCGCAAGAGCCCGGCCACTCACCGTCCGGAGAGGTACCGGGCTCCACTTCCTCGGGCTACTGCCCTCGGCTCTTTTGATCATAGGGGTGTCGCTACCTCAGGCCCATCTGAGATTCCCCTGGCAGTGCAGGCTAAGACTTCCGATACATCTCCCCAATGTGGGCAACTTGGCCCTCGGTGAGGTGGAAGACTGGCTTCGTGCGCCTCAGGGCGTGCTCAATGGCGTCCCTCCGATCCTCTGGGGTGATGACCCGGGATACGGTTCTGCCAGCCTTCCGGCCCTTCTTCTCCATCGGCTGCCTCCTTGCCGGGTCTCAACTATACGTTTCGAATTCGCCGGTTCAATGACGGGTGCGCAGCAACCTCCTGCCGCTCTATCATTTGCGACTGAGGTCAGAGCGAGCATAGGGAGCAGGGCAATGACTGGTGTGAGCTTTGAGCTGATCTCCGATGAAGAGCAGTGGGAAATATTTGACGACGCGGCCCTCCGGATCTTGGGTGTAGACGGCTCAGAGTTTGCACGGCGCTGGGACTGCGGTGAGTACTTGGGCAGTGACGAGCCAGGAGTGATTCAGGTTGCCATCTTGAGACCAAGTGGGTGGCGGCAACCAAGCTGACGCACTTCGCGAGTTCCGAGAGTCGATCCAGGAGGCAATCGTCCGTCTCGCGCAGACCGAAGTCACCCTCACCACGCAGAGGCTCGAAGGTCGGCATTCCCAAGGTCACGCATATCAACATGGAGAAGGAATGCGTGGATATGATTCTACGCCTGCTAGGTGTAGCAGCCGATGGAGATTACTATCTGGCAAGGCTATGGTATTGGGTCTATGTGGTATTCGCTTTGGAACAATCGTGAAAAGGCTACTGTATGTATCCTTCTAGTAGTCGCCGTACTAGGGATCACAGCGTGGGATTGGCATACTTCAGTGTGGGACTGGCTAG
Source organism: Acidimicrobiia bacterium (assembly GCA_022821105.1). Classification (GTDB taxonomy): domain Bacteria; phylum Actinomycetota; class Acidimicrobiia; order Acidimicrobiales; family Bin134; genus Poriferisocius. The sequence continues at coordinate 4,055 of JAJEEH010000187.1, read as the reverse complement.
GTGAAAATAATGGGAGTGAGACCAACAGCATCACGTTTAGAAATTTCGGCTTAATTCCCCTATCGGTACTTGCAATATATCTAACTCTCAAGCGAATAAGAATTGCAGAAAGGCAGGCAAGAACCTCAGAAGGAAGCCTGAATTCCGCGCGGGAGGCTGTTGACCAAAGTTACAAGACGCTCTCTTATACTCAACACAAAGACCGCAACGATCTATTGCACAACCAGTATAATAGAGCTCTTGAAATGCTAAACCACCCAAATATTTCAGCGCGGCTCGGTGCAATATATGAATTGCAGCGTATCCACCATGTAGATGCAGATAGATTTCATATTCAAACCATGAAAGTGCTCAGCTCCTTCCTTAGATTTCCATATCAAGACGACAGAATAGAGACAAGGAACGAAGAAGATCCCTTTGAGTGGACCCTTCGGGAAGACGTGCAGGCTGCTATGGAAGTAATAGCTGGTCGTACTGAGGAACACAACACAATTGAGAAAGACGCAGGATACAATATAGATCTACGGCATTGTTACTTGGTAAAACTTGAACTACACCACGCTAATCTTACCCGTATAAACATGCCATTCAGTAAGATATGGGGTGCGTATTTGGTTAGCTGCGACTTTTCGAACTCTGTTCTGGAGTGGTCAGAATTTACCAGCCCATGGGCTATAAACGGACAGGAACGAGGGGAGCTCAGTGCTCAAAGTTCGCTTGATGATATACAAAAACATGTGAAGAGCCGGACCGTGTTGATGAATGTGTGGTTCAATGACTCGGAACTTCCAAATACTAATTTCTGCGGGGCGGAATTGCACGAAGTGCAATTGATAAATGCAGAACTATATGGTGCAGATTTATCGATAACCACAATACGTGGTGTTGAGTTCGAGGGCGCAAACATTCACAGCGCCAATTTATCTGGCGCAAACCTATCTGGCTATTCTGGCGAAGGTTCCTCCAAGCTGCCATCAAAAAACCTCACTCAAGACCAATTGAACCAAGCATGTGCAGATCCCGACAATCCTCCGTTGCTGGATGATGACAGTGGCTTGGTTTGGATAGGAAGACCATGCCGATAGGTGCCTGGCTATTGGATATCCGTCTGTTGAATTGTCAGGAGAAGCCGAGGTCGCCCTGGCCGGTGGGGGATTTGTTGGCTAGGCGGGTGAGTTCGGGCCAGGCGGAGACGAGGCTGTTGTAGGCGAGGGCATCGGAAGCCCAGTTCTTGCGTTCGCAGGTGTTGTAGAGGCGATAGGCGAGTTCGCGGGCGGGTTCGGCGAGGCCGCCGACTTGGCGGAGGAGGTCGGCGGCGGCTTGTTCTCCGCCATTTTCGAGCTCGCGAATGAGGTACTGGACGACTTCCCACACGGTTAGGCGATCATCGCCAGTGGGACTCCAGTCATCGTCGAGTTCGCCGCGGCTCAGCAGCCGGCAGGAGTTGCCCTGCTGGTGAAGTACGCCGGCTCTTACGAGCCCGCCGATTGATGTGTTCTTGGCTTTGCTGAGGGTTTCTGCCACTCCAGCCGACCCTTCGGAGAACTCGAACTCGGTGAACCAGGCAACAGCCCACCTTGTGTCAGCATCGAAGTCAGCCTCTTGCTCGGCAAGGACGATGTCGAGGGCTTGGTTGATGGCGGTCAAGGCGTCGCGCACCTTCATCGCTGACCCGTCGGCTTCGACGATTCGGGAGTAGCGGGAGTAGATGGCCATACCAGGCCCAATGGATGCCTGGGCTAGGTCGACGGGCGCGATGTTGCCTTGTTGAAGATGTCTCAAGGCCTCAGGCAGTTCGGCGCGGAGGGCAGCCAGGAAGTCTCTCCGAGTAGTTAAGGGGGCATCATCTGGTCGGCGACGGCACACCAACACGATCGACGAAGCCAGCGCTGCCCGGCCGACTTCGCGCAGCCCTCCGGGCTGTTCGGTACGTATAGGCCATGTTCCCGTGATGGTCACTCCAGCATCGAGTAGACCTTCCAACATGGTCTCCCAACCGGTGGATGCGGTGCCGGCTTCATCAGTCTCGGATTGCTTGAACGCGTAGAAGATGGTGAACGGGTAGTCTTCATCATGGACTTCAAGAATCGAAGAGAATGCTTGCCGAAGGCCCTCCTCGAAGTACGTGGCGGCGGAATCCCAGTTGCCTTGCCGAGCGGGTTCAGCGATCATTTCTTGGGCTTTGGGGGTCAGAAGTGTGCTGAATAGGTCGGGATGAACGGTGGAAAGGCACCGGCGAAGCCACACGTAGAAGAAATCCGAAAGGTCGGCGTAAGGAACATTGTCGTAGTAGGGGGGATCCGTGCAGACCACGGCCTTCAGGGTAGAGAGAGCTAAAGATCGGGAATCGAGTTGAGCGGCCCGGCCACTACTGCCAGCGGGCACCCGCTCTAGAGCCTTAACCAGGTACTCCAGCTGACCAAGGTAGTTTCCAGTTGAGTCGGAGAATGGATTCCCTTCGGCAAAAACCCAGATCATTGGTAGCGCAGGGCGGGCGAAGACCTGTTCAACGGTGCCTCGACCAGGGTGCCAAAGGCACTGTGTGGACGACCGATTTACCAGGCGTCCAAGCGACAGGCCGAGATAGTGAGCGATGGCATCGGCGTAACCGACAGACCCGGTGCCGCCAGCGTGAAGCGGGGTGGGGTCATCGGACAGCCCAGCGGTCAGGGCGTCCGCCAAGACCTGCTCTCGGGCATCGGCAACTAGACCAGAAAACGTACAGAGCGTGGTGAGCTGCCGGGGAGTGAATAGCTTGGACCATTCAGTCAATCCATATCCCTGAACCCTGAATCCAAGTGCTCGTTTGGGCAAGTTTCCTGATGGCGGGTCTGTAGGCGGTTCGAGGTCCGCGGCGCGTATGTGGGAAGAGTTGGCTTCGAGATAGACCTGCTTCCGGTCTCCTGCGGCGACGATGCAAACGAGCTGTGAATCCAGCCCGCCGGCCTGGGCAACGGCCCGAACATCGCTCAAAGGAACTGCCGACCCACATGACAGACAGGTGGCACCGCTACGACCGACCGTGCCTTCCTTGGGGCATCCAGGTCCTTGTCGTACGCGGAACTGAACCATCCCGTCAGAAAGTTCTCCGGTGGGTTCGAGCCACGCTTCCCGGTTCTTACGACGGGAGAGCGCGAAAGAATTGAGCAGCGGCATGGTCGCCCTGCATACCGGGTTGGGACAGGGGACCGTACGAGCCCAGAGCCAGGAAATGACTGTGGCCATTCCACCGCCAACCTCAGAAGGCAGTTCGATCTTCGGGTAGAGGTCGCCGATGCGGGTTTCGGCCTGGTTGCGCATCCACTCGCCGTAGTAGCGGACGTCGGCTGCCAGACCGGAGGAACCGGGCCAAGAACCTGATCGGGAGGTGCGCTGGGGATCGGGGTGGATGGGGCGTCGGTCAGCGAAAAGGGGCGGGATCTCGATGAGGGCCTTGTTTATGAGCACTGCCAGGGGGTTGAGGTCGCTGGCGTGGGCCTCCAACCCCAAGCGCTGGGCCTCCAATGGGATGCTGCCGCCGCCGGCAAAAGGGTCAAGCACCGAGGGTGGCTGGTCGTCGCATGACTTGGTGATCTCGGCTTGGGCCTGGGCCAACAATTCGGTGTCGTTGGTGTTCTCCCAAAGCACCAGTCGTTCGATGAGGTCGAATAACCGTTCGCGCTCACTATTCTGCGCTTCCTCGGTGGGGAACATGTCGGGCCGGGCCGAGGGGTCATCCACTAACGAAGCAAACAGCACAGCCCGACAGGCCGCAAGCGGTCGCCGGGCCCACCACAGATGAAGCGTGGACGGATGCCCATGCCGAATCGACTTTTCCCGAGCCGAAGCTACATTGATGGCGTCCAGCGGCAACGCCACCTCGATCAGCTTCCGCCGGTACTCCACAGGACGCGCACCCTACCTCGTAGCTCGGATGCTGTCGTGCTTTGTCGGTGGAAACATCGTCTAAAAAGAACTCTGTATGGTCTGGGCGAGGCTAATCGCTGCAAATACTTACGGCCCCATACTCGCAACAGGTAGGGTGCGGGGTAACGGTATGTTTTGGCCGGTCGGTC
>JAJEEH010000080.1 GCA_022821105.1 Acidimicrobiia bacterium | reverse complement strand
CGGTTCCGGCTCATCACCTCGCTGTGGGGGCGACATGCTCGATTACTGGGGCTTCTTTCCCAACCAAGCCCCTTGGGGGCGAATCCCGGCTATGGGCCTGGGCACGGTGGTTGATTCCTCCCATCCCGAAATCAAGCTCGGCGGACGCTACTTCGGCTTCTATCCCATGGCCAACGATGTGGTCATCGAGGCCGCGCCAAAGGGGGCTGGCTTCACCGACATCGGCGCCCACCGAGCCCAGCACGCCGCGGTCTACACCGATTTCAGCGCGGTCAGCGGCGACATCATGTTCCGCGATGACCGAGTAGACGAGTTCCTGCTGCTCCGCGGCCTGTTCATGACGTCGTTTCTGGCCGATGACTTCTTGGGCGACCAGGGCTTTCATGGTGCCTCTCAGACCCTGGTGACCAGCGCATCATCGAAAACCTCGATCTGCCTGGCTTTCTGCCTCGCCCGTCGCGGACACCGCAGCGTGGGCCTCACATCTTCCCGCAATCTCGCCTTCGTCGAGGGTTTGGACCTGTACGACGAAGTCATCGTCTACGACGACATCCACCAACTCGATCCCGCAGCGGCGTCGGGCCTGGTCGACATGGCGGGAAGTGCGGCAGTTCGGTCGGGGGTACACACCCATTTCGGCGACAGGCTCCAGTTCTCCCTGACCGTCGGTGCCACCCACTGGGAGGACCCCGCAAGAGGCGGTGACAAGCTGCCCGGCCCGCGGCCTGAGTTCTTCTTCGCTCCCAGTCAGATCGCCAAGCGCTCCGAGGAATGGGGAGCGGCCGAGTTGATGAGGCGCATCGCCGAGGCATGGCACGAACTCGTCGACGACACCGGTCGCTGGCTCAGCGTGGTCCACCGAACGGGGTCCGAGGAGATCGAGGCGGTTTACCGCGACTTGCTCGAAGGCCAAGCCGATCCCGCTATCGGCTATGTGGCGTCGATATAAGTTAACTTGCGTCGTCGGGTGAGATCAGGCGGCGGAGGCGGTTCTTGTAGGGGCCCCATCGCCAGACGAGGTCGTCGCCGTAAAGAGCCTTCACCACGTCGCCGACTCTCATCGCCGGAGCCTCCACTCCAATTGCGTCTTGTACTGGCACAAGGTGGGGTAGACACTTCACCGGGACCAAGGCAATTGGAGCCCGGTCAGTAGAATGGACGTCTGAATTCCATGGTGCCGGCTGACGAACTCGACCAAATCGACTCCGCGCTTCGCAACGACATCAGGCGTCTGGGCACTCAACTGGGAAATGCCCTGGTGCGCCAGCACGGCCCTGAGTTGCTTGAGCGCGTGGAGCGGGTGCGGTCCATGGCCAGGGGCCTGCGACGCGACGAGGAGTCGGGCGCCGCATTGGCCGAGGTTCTCGACGACGTTGATGTTGTCGAGGCAATCCAGCTGGTGAGGGCTTTCACGGTCTATTTCCATTTGGCCAATACCGCCGAACAGGTGCACCGCGTGGAAGACCTGAATGCCGCCGGCCTAGCTGGAAGCCTCCGCTTTGCTGATGCGGTGGACAAGCTCTTGGATCTGGGTTTCGACGAGGCCGAGATCGTGGCTGCCACTCGGCACGCCGACTTGCGCCCGGTGTTCACCGCCCATCCCACTGAGGCATCCCGCCGGTCGATCCTCGACAAGCTCACCGAGATCGCCGTCCTCATCGAGCGCCGGGGGGAGAGCGGCTGTGGACCGGGCGACCAGAGCAGGATCGACCGCCGGATCGATGAGCTGATCGACGCCATTTGGCAGACCGACGAGCTCCGCCGGGAGAGGCCTGATCCGGTGGATGAGGCCAGGTCCATCCTCTACTTCCTCACGGAGATTGCCTCTGACGGCGTCCCCGAACTTTTTGACGACGTCGATGCTGTGCTCAGGGCCATCGGAGGATCGCTCGATGGGCCGCAAGTGCCGGTTCGGTTCGGCTCTTGGGTGGGAGGCGATCGAGATGGCAATCCAAATGTCACCCCGGAAACGACGCTCGAAGTGCTGGACTTCCAGCGAGGACGGGCGCTGCGATTGCTGGTGGCCGAGATTGAGGAGCTGTCCTCGGAGCTGTCGGTGAGCACTGCGGTCACTGGCATAACAGAGGACATGCAGGCTCAACTTGATGCCGACCGCGAGGCGTTTCCCGATGTCGTTTCCCGGTTCAGCAAGCTGAGCGCCGGCGAGCCCTATCGCCTGCGCTGCTCAGTGATCCATCAGCGCCTCTTGGAGGCGATTGAGGAGCCGCCTGGGACGAGGGCCTATGGGGTGCCTGAGGAGATGGAGGTCGATTTGGCGGTCATGTCCCGGTCGCTGGAAGCCAATGGGGGGTCTCTGCTGGCCCGAGGTCGCCTCGCCCGGGTGCGGAGAATCCTGGCTATGGTCGGTTTCCACCTCGCCGTCCTCGATATCCGAGAGAACGCTGCGGCTCACCATCAGGCTCTCGGGGAGCTTTTTGCCGAGTTGGGCACACCATACGGAACCCTGTCACGTCACAACCGAATTGCCTTGTTGGCCTCAGAGCTGGATAGCCGCCGCCCGCTGGCTCCACCCGCGGGGTCGGACGCGCAAGGCTCGCTTGCTCTGTTCGCTGCCCTTCGCCACGCCCTCGACCAGCACGGCGACGGGGTCATCGAGAGCTACATCGTGTCGATGACCCAGGGGGTAGACGACGTGTTGGCCCCCGCCGTATTGGCCCGCGAAGTCGGTTTGGTGGACATCCCCAGCGGAATCGCCCGCCTCGGGTTCGTGCCGCTGTCAGAGACCATTGAAGATCTACGTGGTGTCGGCACCATGCTCCGCGAACTCTTCGCGGTGCCTGCTTACCGGCGGCTGGTTGAGATCAGGGGCGATGTGCAGGAGGTAATGGTCGGATACTCAGATTCCAACAAGGACGGTGGGATCACAACCTCGCAGTGGGAGATTCACAAGGCGCTTCGAGAGATCGCCGACGTTTCGGCCCAGACAGGGATCAGGGTTGTGGTGTTCCACGGTCGGGGAGGCACAGTGGGGCGAGGGGGAGGGCCCACCAACGCGGCCATCTTGTCGCAGCCGGCCGGGGTAGTGGACGGAGCAGTCAAGATCACCGAACAAGGAGAAGTGATCGCCGACAAGTACGGGCTGCCCCGACTGGCCCAGCGCAACCTCGATTTGGCCCTGTCTGCGGTGGTGGAGGCCACGGTCGCCCACCGGCATCCCCGTCACGGCCATGGTGGTATCGAAGCGTGGAATGACGTTATGGAGCTCATGTCAGACCGGGCCTACCAGACGTACCGAGGTCTGCTCGACACCCCTGGATTCGTGGAGTACTTCCAGACCTCGACTCCGGTGGAGGAGTTGGCCGCTATGAACATCGGCTCGCGACCAGCCCGACGTTCGGGCGCTGAGGCTGGGATAGACGATCTGCGGGCCATTCCCTGGGT
>JAJEEH010000217.1 GCA_022821105.1 Acidimicrobiia bacterium | reverse complement strand
CTACGACATCACCTCCAAGCCCCCCGGCACCATCGAGTGGGAATAGGCAAAATAGGCCTTTAGACACATAATCGACGCACATTTGTCGCGTATGTACTCCCTGATACGCTGGCACAGTGTACTTGGGCAACAAAGTGAAGGGCCGGTCAACCTCCCGCAACCGCCGCACCCACTTCCACCAAGTTCACTGGGGTTGCTAAGGGCACATGGAGCGTGTCCGGATATGCGACCATCTCCGGCCAAACGGATCGGTTAACGCTCGCAGCCATCAGCTGCACCGTGGCCGGCGGCTTGTAGGCGGGAACCGCTGAGCTGCCCGGTAGATGCGCGCTGTTCTGAAGATGGGCAAGCTGGGTTTGGTCGTGGCTGCGGTCTTGGCCGCCGCTTTGCTGCTTGGCGCCTGTAGCGACGGCAGCGAGCCCTTTGCCGTCGACGAGGAGTCGGCGCCGTCCAAATCCAATCCGGCGGCCTACACGAAGTTCGTCGTGGATCAGGCCATCGCCCGCTATGACGCCGGCGGGCTGGAGACCTCGCTGGCCCATTTCAACAACCCCGACAGCGTCGATGGCCAGTGGTATGTGTTCGTCATCGACGAGAACGACATCGTGGTCGGCCACTACGTGCCCGATCGGCGGGGGCAGGACGTCAAGAGCTGGGTGGGCACCGACATCAACGGCTACAACTTCGGCCCCGAGATGCTCGCCGCCACCGAGGAGGGCCGCTGGGTGCCCTACGTGTATGTGAACCCCGCCGCGGGCACCCTGGGCGACGACGGTGCGTTCGAACTGAAGAACGCCTGGGTAGTCCGCCACGACGGGCTGCTGTTCGGCTCGGGCTGGTACATCAACACCGACGAGTTCGCGCCCCAGCTCATCGCCGAGTCGGCCGAGCATTTCCGCCAGGGCGGCCTCGAAGCCATCTTGGCGTTCTACAACGACCCTCAGGGCATCTCTGCGGGGCTGATACCCACCGCGCAGTACTACAACAACACCGACACACTCAACGGGTACTTCACCGGGATCATTGCCGCCCCCGACGGCGAGATCCTGGCCCACATAGATCCCAGCCTCATCGGAACCGACATCGAAGACCTGCTAGGCCCGGCCGTGCGCAACGCCACCTCCGAGGGCAGCTGGATCACCGCCGACGACAACCCACCCGGAGCCGGCGGCCCCCAGACCATGCGCATGTGGATAGTGGATGTCGACGGCACCCTAATCGGCGCCGGTTGGTACAACTCCGGTTAGGCAGCCCGGGTGGTGATGAGCTGCACCCGCTGAGGCGTGTCGGTCTTCATGTTGTTCAGCTCGTCGGTGTAGAAGAACTTCTCCTCGCCGAACGCCGGGCGCAGCTCGTCTAGCCAGGATGCCTCCTCGTCGTAGGCGGCGAAGAAGATCTTGTTCACCCAGTCGGGGTCGCGAGCCTGGACGAACTTCAGGGCGATTACCTTCTCGCCGCCGATCTCGGTGACGCCGTCTACCAGCACCTTGCCCGGCGTGGCCGACATCGACGGCCCCCGCCAGGTGCGGGCCAGGCCCGATACCTGCTTATAGGCGTCGGTGTAGATCTGGTACGCCTCCACCAGCGGCACCTCGAAGTACCACTTGGCCCCGGTGTCGCGCTCCACGAACATGTAGTAGGGCACCGCCCCCAGGGAAACCTCGGTGGTGATCATGTCGGCCCAGGCCCGGGCGCTGTCGTTCACGTGGCGGATCAGCGGGGCCTGGCACCGCACTACTGCACCGGTCTCGATAATGCGCCGCAGCGCCTCGCGGGAGGCGTCGGTGGCCAGTTCCACCGGATGCGAGTAGTGGGCCATGATGGCCAGGTGGCGCCCTGAGGCCACGATCTCCTCGAACAGCCGCAGCAGGTCGTCGGCCTCCTCGCCCTCGGTGAACTTGTAGGGCCAGTAAGCCGGTGCCTTGGTGCCGAACCGGATGGTGCTGATCTCCAGGCTGTCGTCCATCAGGGGCTCGGCGTAGCGGCGGATCAGCTCGGTGCGCATGATCATCGAGTCGCCCCCGGTAAACAGCACATCCGACACCGTCGGATTCAGCTTGAGGTAGGACACCAGCCGGTCGATCTCCTTGCTGGCGAACTTCAGGTCGTCGAGTTGCACGAACTGCGGCCAGCGGAAGCAATAGGTGCAGTAGGCGTGGCAGGTCTGGCCCTGGGTGGGGAAGAAAAGCACCGTCTCCCGGTACTTGTGCTGCACACCCTGCACCACCTCCTCCTCCAGGTACCCGGCGTTCATCTCCACCTGGCCGGCGGGGTGGGGGTTCAGGCTGAGTTGAATCTCCCGGGCGGCGGCCTTGAGTTCGGCGGCCGGCACCTCGGCCTTGATCAGATCAGCGATACGGGAGAAGTGCTCAGGGTCGAGCATGCCCTCTTGGGGGAAGGTGAGCTGGAACATCGGGTCGTCGGGCACGTTGTCCCAGTTGATGAGCTCCTCGCACACGTAGTTGTTGGTCTTGAACGGCAGCACCGAGCCCACCACGCGGGTCACCATCTTCTGGTGGTCGCTAAGGCGGTCGAAGCCGGGGGTGTCTTCCAGGTTTCGGAGCTGGAAGGTTCGGAAGGTGTGCTGTTCGCCGTTGCCGGTGCTCATAGTGGGGTCCTCGCAGTCGTTTTCTAGCCAAACTCAACTGATGCAGCCGATGATACCAGTCCCTTCGACAATCATCGGGAAGACGCGGTCTGCCACCATAGGCAGGTGCTGACCAAATTCGACGACTTCCCCATCCACCAGACCCCCGATCCCATCTCCACTCCGGCCACCGGGGAGAAGGACTTCTACGAGCGCTACTGGTTCAACGGCTACTCCAAGATTGGCGACATGTACCTCGGCGTGGGCACCGCCCGCTATCCCCACCTCGACATCCAAGACTGCGGCATCAGCATCGTCCACAACGGCGTGCAGCACGCCTTCCACGCCTCGGCCCGAGCCAACCCCGAGCCCTCCGACGTGAGCGTGGGCCCCTTCAACTTGGAGATCACCGAGCCCATGAAGGCCTGCCGGGTGGTGCTGGAGCCCAACGACACCGATTTCGCGGCCGATCTCACCTTCGAGGCCCGCACCGCGGCCATCGAGGAGCCCCGCCATCACTGGTCCGACGGCAGCCGCCGGATTATGGACACCACCCGGTTCACGCAGTTCGGCCGCTGGCACGGCTGGATCGAATACGACGGCCAGCGGATGGAGATCGACCGGACAGAGACCTACGGCACCAAAGACCGCTCCTGGGGGGTCCGCCCGGTGGCCGGCGGCGACAACCGGGGCGCTCCCCAAGCGCCGCGGGCCATGTGCCTGTTCTTCTTGTGGGCGCCGCTTCACTGGGACGACATGTGCAGCCACTACCAGCTGTTCGAAGACACCCTGGGCCGGCCCCGGTTCCATGTGGGCGCCTTCTTGCCCGCCTACGACTCCTTAGACGACAACCCCGGCGTGGAGGATCCCGGCGTGGAGCCCATGCACCGCCTCGAGCACCAGCTCGAATTCGAGTCCGGCAGCCGCATGATCAAGAGTGCCACCCTGGCCATGACCTCGCTGGAGGACGACACCCGCCACGAGATCACCTTCGAGAAGCAGTTCACCTACCGAATGAAGGGCATCGGCTACAGCCACCCCACCTGGGCCCACGGCGACTGGAAGGGCGAAATGGCCATGGAGTCGGAGCGCTGGAAGCTGGCCGACGTCGACGAGACCGCCTTCGAGAACCAGCACGTCCAGCACCTCATGAAGGTCCGCATGGGCGACCGCCAAGGCATCGGCGTCCTAGAGCAGTCCATCTTCGGCCCCTACCGCCCCTACGGCCTCGAAGGCCACATCGCCCCCGCCAGCTAGCGCAGGTAGGCGTCGCCGCCGTCGATGTTGATGGTGGTGCCGGTCATGTAGCTGGCGGTGTCGCTGCACAGGAAGGCCACGACTCGGCCGATATCGATTTCGGCATCGCCCACTCGCTTCAGGGCGAAGCGCTCTTGGAGGGCGGCGAAGCCCTCGGGGTTGAACCCCTTCCAGTCCTCCATGGCCGGCGACATGGCCACCGGCATCAAGGTGATGGCCCGGATGCCGTCGGCGCCCCACTCCATGGCCGCGGCCCGGGTTATCGACTGGATGGCCGACTTCACCCCGGCGTACACCCCCATCCCGCTGGGGTCGGTCTTGAGGCTCGAACCTGAGCCCTGGTTGATGATGACCCCGCCGTCTTTCAGGTAGGGATGGCACAACCGCATGAAGCGGATGGAGGCCAGCGCCCCCGAGGTCCACGCCGCCATGCACGCCTCGTCGCTCACCTCCAGCAAGTGCCCGTGGGGCACCTGCTGGGCGTTGTTCACCAAGATGTCGACGGTGCCGAAGTGCTCCACCGTGCGGTCGACGCACGCCTGGATGTCGTCCAGCTCGTTCACGTCGCACACCAGGGCCAGCGCCGATCCGCCCCGGTCAGCTATCTCGGCCGCCACCGCCTGTACCTTCGATTCCGTTCGAGCCGCCACCGTGACCCCGGCCCCCTCAGCCGCCAGCGCCAAGGCGATCCCCCGACCCACTCCCTGGCCCCCGCCGGTAACGATGGCCGTCTTCCCGTCAAGCATTCCCATGGGGCCGAACCCTATCCCGGCAAGGTGGGCCCGATCAGTTAGGCAGGCCACGAGCAACCGGCAATGAGCGGAGAGGGTGGGATTCGAACCCACGAACCACCTTGCGGCAGTTACTTCCTTAGCAGGGAAGCGCCTTCAACCGGACTCGGCCACCTCTCCAGGCCCTCCCACCCTAGCGAATCGCTCCCGCCCCGGCCTCACGGATTGCCCAGCCACGCGCCTACCATCCGAGACCATGGGAGATCGTGAACGATGACACCGTTCGACATCGATGCGATTGACCGGCTGCTGTCCACCACTCGATCGGTGCGGCGTCGGTTGGACTTCGACCGGGCAGTGGATCCTGAGATCTTGCGAGATTGCGTGAGGCTGGCTGCTTATGCGCCTAACGCCTCCAACGCCCAGGACTGGCGCTGGGTGATTGTGACCGACCCCGAGCCCCGGACGGCCATCGCCGAGCTCTACCGAGCGGGAATCGTCCCGCCCATGCAAGAACTGCTCGACCGGCGGCGAGCCGACGGAGACGCCGCCGGTGTCCGCCACTCCGAGGCGGTGCTCTACCTGGCCGAGCGGTTCCACGAGGTGCCCGCCCTGGTCATCCCCTGCATCCGGGGCCAACTCGACCCCGAGCTCGATCTTGCCTGGACCGCCAGCCTGTTCGGCTCGATCCTGCCCGCAGTGTGGAGCTTCCAGCTCGCCCTGCACAGCCGGGGCCTGGCCTCCACCTTCACCACCGCCCACCTGCTGGCCGCTGACGAGGTGGCCGAGCTGCTGGGCATTCCCGGCGACTACCTCCAGACCTGCCTCATCCCGGTGGCCTACCTGCGGGGCGGCGACCTCAAGGCCCCCGCCCGCAGAGACCCCGACGAGATCATCGCCTGGAACACCTGGGCGTAATCCACCTCCTCAGTACCGCCTGCCCACCACTATCCTCGCCCTCGGAGGGATGGCAGAGCGGACGATTGCAGCGGCCTTGAAAGCCGTAGGGCCTTCCGGGGTCCCGGGGGTTCGAATCCCCCTCCCTCCGCAACCGGGTAGTCGTCTGATCCCGCAGCCACCTCGGGCAATAACCTGAAGCCTGCGGCCGCGTGCCGCCAGCAAATCCACCCATGAGCCTTCGCCGACTCCTCAAGAGCCATCTGGCCCCCCACCGTCGGGCCATAGTGCTCGTTCTCATCCTCCAGGCCGGCCAGACCACCACCGGGCTGCTGCTGCCGGGGCTGAACGCCACCTTGATCGACGACGGCGTGCTGCTCGGAGACCAGTCGGTGATCTGGCGGATGGGCGGGATCATGCTTTTGGTCTCGTTCATCCAGGTAGTGCTGCTCACCGTGGCGGTCTGGTACGGGTCGGAGGTGGCCATGGCCTTCGGCCGCGACATCCGACGCGACGTGTTCGACCGGGTCACCCGCTACTCCACCCGCGAGATCGGCCGATTCGGCACCCCCTCGCTCATCACCCGCATCACCAACGACACCCACCAGATCCAGACGCTCACGGCATTGGTCACGATCATGATGATCACCGCCCCTCTCACCATGATCGCCGGCACGGTGCTGGCCATCCGCACCGACGCCGGCTTGTCGGTGCTGTTGCTGGTGGTGGTGCCCCTGGAGATCGTGGTGACGGGCGCGATCATCGCCGCCATGACCCCGGCGTTCCAGCAGATGCAGGAGCGCATCGACCGGATCAACGCCGTGCTGCGCGAGCAGATCACCGGAGTGCGGGTGGTGCGGGCCTTCACCCGGGAGCCGACCGAAAGCGCCCGGTTTGCCGAGGCCAACCACCGCCTCACCGAATCGTCACTGCGGGCGGCGCGGCTCATGGCCGCAGTGTTCCCCGCGGTCACGCTGCTGGTGAACCTGTCCAGCGTGGCGCTGTTGTGGATCGGCGCCGACCGGATCGAGGACGGGTCCACCCAGATCGGTTCGCTGGTGGCCTATCTCACCTATCTGCTCCAGATTCTTCTCGCCGTGACCATGGCCGCGTTCATGGTGTCGATGATCCCCCGAGCGGCGGTGGCCGCCGAGCGCATCGTTGAGATTCTCGACACCGAGTCGTCGGTGACCCCTCCGACCACCCCGATCCAGGATTTCACCCGGCCCGGAACGGTGGAGTTCCAAGAGGTCGGCTTCCGATATCCCGGCGCCGAGCACCCCGTGCTAGAGGGTGTGTCGTTCACGGCCGTCCCCGGGGAGACCACCGCCATCATCGGGTCGACCGGCGCGGGCAAGACCACGCTGTTGACGCTGGCCGCCCGCCTGGCCGACGCCAGCTCCGGGCAAGTGGCAGTGGGCGGCATCGATGTCCGGCGGCTCGACCCGGCCCTGCTGTGGGGGGCCATCGGCTACGTTCCCCAGCGCGCCTATCTGTTCAGCGGCACGGTGGCCTCCAACCTCCGCTACGGACGCCCCGAGGCCACCGACGAGGAGCTGTGGGAGGCGCTGGAGGTGGCCCAGGCCGCGGGTTTTGTCCAGTCGATGCCCGACGGGCTCCAAAACCGAATCGCCCAGGGCGGCACCAACGTGTCGGGCGGCCAGCGCCAACGGCTGTCCATAGCTCGGGCCCTGGTGGCCCAACCGGCCGTCTACCTGTTCGACGACTCCTTCTCCGCCCTCGACCTGGCCACCGAGGCCCGACTGCGACAGGCCCTCGAGCCCCGCACCCGCGACGCTGCCGTTCTGGTGGTGGCCCAGCGGATCTCCACCATCGAGACCGCCGACCAGATCATCGTGCTCGAGGGCGGCATCACAGTCGGCCAAGGGCGCCACGACGAGCTGGTGGACACCTGCCCCACCTACGCCGAAATCGTCTCCTCCCAGAGAGGAGGTGAGACCACATGAACCAGCGCAACCCGGGCGACGGCGAGCCGGAGGATCCCCAGCCGGAGGATCCCCAGCCGGAGGACCCCCAGCCGGAGGACCCCCAGCCGGGCAATGGCATCGGTGGCGACGACAGCCAAGAAGACGAAGATCAAGAAGCTCTTCAAACTTACGGCCGCGAGGCGTTGCGCTTCTCGGGCCGCATGAGCGCTCCGCTGCCGGTGGAGACCAGCCGCAATTTCCGGGGCACCGTTCGCCAGCTGGCCAAGATCACCGGCCGGGAGACCCCGGTTCTGGTCTTGGTGATGGTGCTGGCCACGATGAGCGTGAGCCTGACGGTGATCGGCCCCTGGCTCCTCGGCGGAGCCACCGACATCATCGTGACCGGCGTGCGCCAAGGCGGCATAGACACCGACCGGCTCCAGGATCGGCTCCTTGTCATCGGCGGCGTGTTCGCACTGGCGTGGGCGCTGGGCCACATCCAGAACTACCTGCTCAGCGGGGCGCTCCAGCGGTCGATGTTCCGACTGCGGGAGACCATCGAGGCCAAGCTCCACCGCCTCCCCCTCTCCTACGTCGACCAGCACGCCCGAGGCGACCTGCTCAGCCGGGTGACCAACGACATCGACAACCTCTCCCAGAGCCTCCAGCAGACCATCAACCAGATGCTCACCGCCGTTTTGACCCTCGTGGGCGTGACGGTGATGATGCTCACGGTCTCTCCCCTTTTGGCGTTGGTGGCCTTCGTGACCGTGCCCCTGTCGGTGGTCGCCACCCGCATCTTCGCCACCCGAGCGCGACCCCGGTTCCTCCGGCAGTGGCGCACCACCGGCACGCTCAACGCCCAGGCCGAGGATGCCGTGAGCGGTCACGCCATCGTCACCGCCTTCGGCCGCCAGAATCAAGAGCGCCAGCGCTTTGCCGAGGAGAACGCCAAGCTCTACGACTCCAGCCGAGCGGCTCAGTTCCTGTCGTCGGCCATGCAGCCGGTGATGATGCTGATGGGCAACCTCCAGTTCGTGTCCGTCGCCGTGGTCGGAGGGCTGCGCATATCCAGCGGAGCCATCACCATCGGCGACATGCAGGCCATGATCCAGTACACCCGGCAATTCGCCATGCCCGTTCAGCAGGTCGCCTCGATGGCGGCCACCTTCCAATCGGGCATCGCCTCGCTGGAGCGGGTGGTGGAGCTGCTCGATGTCGACGAGATCAGCGCTGACCCCGAGCCGGCCCCCGATCCGCCGGCCACCCGGGGACGGGAGTGTTCGACGACGTCCACTTCTCCTACGAGCCCGAAAAGCCCCTAATCACCGGGCTCGACCTCACCGCGGAGCCGGGCCAGACGGTGGCCATCGTCGGCCCCACCGGAGCGGGCAAGACCACGCTGGTGAACCTGCTGCTGCGCTTCTACGAGCTCGACGGTGGACAGATCACCCTCGACGGGCGCGACATCACCGCCCTTCCCCGCCACGAGCTGCGGTCGAAGTTCGGCATGGTGCTCCAAGACACCTGGCTCTTTGGCGACACCATCTGGGAGAACCTCCGCTACGGCAACCCCGACGCCACCGACGACCAGATCCTGGAGGCCGCCCGGGTCACCTATGTGGACCGGTTCGTCCCCTCGCTGCCCGACGGCTACGACACCGTGATCAACGACGAGGGCGACAACATCTCCGCCGGCCAGAAGCAGCTCCTAACCATCGCCCGGGCCTTTTTGGCCGACCCGGCGATCCTCATCCTCGACGAGGCCACCTCATCGGTGGACACCCGCACCGAGGTGCTGATCCAAGAGGCCATGAACGCCCTGCGGGCCGACCGGACCAGCTTTGTCATCGCCCACCGCCTTTCCACCATCCGCGGGGCCGACACCATCGTGGTGATGGACGGCGGACGCATCGCCGAGCAGGGCTCCCACGAAGAACTCCTAGCCCGCGCCGGCCCCTACGCCGACCTCCACGCCGCTCAATTCGCCGGCCAAGCCACCTGACCCCCACCGCGGCGAACCCGCCAAAAATGCGGAGGGGGTGGGATTCGAACCCACGGTGACTTGCGCCACACACGCTTTCCAAGCGTGCCGATTCGGCCGCTCTCGCACCCCTCCGGGAGCCAAAAAACTACCGCAACCCAACGGGCAGACCTGAACCGATTGCCGCTATCCTGTTGCCATCTGGGCC
This sequence comes from Acidimicrobiia bacterium, assembly GCA_022821105.1. Classification (GTDB taxonomy): domain Bacteria; phylum Actinomycetota; class Acidimicrobiia; order Acidimicrobiales; family Bin134; genus Poriferisocius. Next base: position 16,590 of record JAJEEH010000217.1, on the reverse strand, counting down.
GTGGGCCCGGTTTGGAATGTGATGGTCGGGTCCTGTGCAACGCCAGCCCGTGAACCGAGTCAGGGCCGGGAGGCAGCAGCTCTCAGCGGAACCTGGGGTGTGCCGCAGACCGCCTGGCCATCACTTTCGAGACCGGTGCTCATGGCGCGACTGATTCCGCCATCACTTTCGAGACCGGGACATTCTGGCTGGTGGGGGCTAGCTGTCACTCAGCGTGAGTAAAGTCGGCGCAATGGCCAATCAGGCGCTCTATCGACGGTATCGGCCGGGTTCCTTCGCGGAGCTGAGAGGCCAAGAGCCTGTCGTCCGAGCTCTGCAAAACGCGGTCCAACAGGGGCGGGTCGGCCACGCCTACTTGTTCAGCGGCCCTCGGGGCACCGGCAAGACCAGCACGGCCCGCATCCTGGCCAAAGCCCTCAACTGCACCGACCTGAGCAGCGCCGGCGAGCCCTGCGGCCAGTGCCAGTCTTGCCTGGACATCGCCAACAACACCTCCTACGACCTCATCGAGCTCGACGCCGCCTCCAACAACAAGGTGGACGATGTCCGCGACCTCATCTCCCGGGTGGCGATGGGCTCACCCGGCAAGGCCAAGGTGTATGTGCTGGACGAGGTCCACATGCTCACCCCCGGAGCCGAGAACGCCCTGCTGAAGACGCTCGAGGAGCCCCCCGATCATGTGGTGTTCGTGCTGTGCACCACCGAGCCCCACAAAGTGGTGCCCACCATCCGCAGCCGCACCCAGCACCTGGAGTTCAACCTCATCGACGGCGACGTTCTGGCCGACCACGCCCGCTGGGTAGTCGAGCAGGCCGGGCTGGAAGTAGACGACGACGCCATCGACCATGCCGTGCACCGAGGGGCCGGATCGGCCCGCGACACCCTCTCGGCCCTCGACCAGATCGCGGCTGCCGGCGGGGTGGCCGATCGGCTCGACGCGGTGGACACCGTCATCGAGGCCTTGGGAGGCCAGGACTACGGCCCCGCGTTCGTCGCGGTGCACGACGCCCTGCGATCGGGACGCGAGCCCCGGATTATCGGCGAGGCCGTGCTCGACCGCCTCCGCAATGCCTTTCTGTGCGCGATGGGCGCCGATCTCAGCCACCTCACCGACGCCCAGCAGGAGACCGCCCGAGCCACCGCAGCGCTAATACCCCCGGCCGGGCTCACCCGGGCCCTAGAGGTACTGGGCACCGCTCTGGTGGACATGCGACAGGCCCCTGATCCCCGAGTGGACTTGGAGGTGGCCTTGGGGCGGCTCACCCGCCGCGACCTCGACACCGACATCGCCGCCCTGTTGGAGCGTGTCGAGCGCCTGGAGCGCCGAGGGCCACCGACGTCGGCCGGAAGCTCAGACCACGACAACCCGACCCCTGCCACCGAAGCCCCAACCCCTGCCCGGAGGGCTGCCGGCCCCACCAGCGGACACGAGCGGGCCCGGGCGGCTATTGCCCAAATACAGGCCAAACAGACCGAGGCCGAGGCCCGCTCCGCCGCTCCTGCTGCCGGAGGTTCAGAGTCCGAAGCAGCCCCGTCCCCCGAGCGAGCCCCGCGGCCCACGCTGGGGGCAGTGCGAGCGGGAACGGCACCCGCAACTCAGCCGGCCGGCCCCGAGCCCTCTGAAGCCGACTAATCCCCCGACGCCGGCGCGGGACCCGAGGAGGCCGCCGAGCCGCTGCCCTCCCGCGAGGAGATCGTGTTGGCCTGGGGAGACGCCATCTTGGCCAACCTGTCCAACAAGGCCAGGATTCGCTTCCAGGTTGGGCGCTTCTTGGCCCACGACTCGGGCCGCGTCGTGTTCGCCTTGCCCAGCCAAATCCAAATCGACCGCTGCGAGGAAGTCCGCGACGAGGTGGACCGCGCCCTTCGCGAGCACTTCGGACGGGCTGTGCCCATGCGCCTGGTTGTGGACGACGACAGCACCGCTCCTCCCCCCGATGTCAGGGCCGCCTCACCGCGGTCGGCCCCCTCCGCCGACGATGAGGCCGAGGCCATCGACCCCGACGAGCTCATGGACGAGGAGACCGTCGCCCAGGAGGCCATCTCCAACCTCATGGCGGCATTCCCGGACTCCGAGCTGGTTTCCATAGAGCCGCCGGCGGCCGCCGGCCAACAGGGCTCGGGCCAACAGGGCTCGGGGCAGTAGGGCCGGGGCAGCGGTGCCAGGAAAGAAGGGACTCACGAGGCGAGCATGAGCAGCGTCTACACCGCCCCGGTACAAGTGCTGATCGACGAGCTGGGCCGCCTGCCCGGCATCGGCCCGAAGTCTGCCCAGCGCATCGCCTTTCATCTGCTGAAGGCATCTGAGCACGATGCCCTCAAGCTGGCCGAGGCCATCAAGGAGGCCAAAGCAAGAGTCCGGTTCTGCCAACGGTGCTTCAACATCAGCGAGCACCCCGAGTGCGAGTTGTGCTCCGACCACCGGCGCGATCCAGCCATCCTGTGCGTGGTGGAAGAGCCCCGCGACATCGTGGCCTTGGAGAAAACCCGAGAATTCCGGGGCCGCTATCACGTGCTCGGCGGCGCCATCAATCCCATCGAGGGCATCGGCCCCGATCAGCTTCGAGTCAAGGAGCTGCTGGCCCGCATCGACGACGAGAACGTGACCGAGGTCATCTGCTGTACCAACCCCAACATCGAGGGCGAGGCCACCGCTATGTACTTGGCCCGGCTCATCGAGCCCCTCGGGGTGGCCGTCACCCGCATTGCCAGCGGCCTACCCGTGGGCGGCGATCTGGAATACGCCGACGAGCTCACCCTCACCCGGGCTCTGGAAGGCCGCCAGCGCATCTCTGCGGGCTGACTCAGTCGCCCGTCAATCGCAAGACACCGGCCTGGCTTGACTGCCCTTCAAACGCAAGACACCGGCCTGGCTTGACTGTCCTTCAAACGCAAGACACCGCCTTAGCGAGCCGGGCGGGGGGCATTGGGAACCGGCACGCATAAGGCGGTGCTTGTATGTTGCGATTACATTACAAAGATGACGAAACAAAGTCAAGTCATACCGGTTCTGTAACAATCAAACTTGAACCAGCAGCGCGTCTCCCTGGCCACCGCCACCGCACAGGGCCGCGGCCCCCGTACCGCCGCCTCGGCGGCGAAGCTCATGCAAAAGGGTGAGCACGATGCGGTTTCCGCTGGCGCCAATGGGATGGCCCAGGGCGATAGCGCCGCCGTTCACGTTCACAATGTCGTCTGAAATCCCCAGATCGGCCATCGACGCCACCGCCACCGCGGCGAACGCCTCGTTGATCTCGAACAAATCCACGTCGCCCAGGCTCAGATCGGAGGATTTGAGCGCCTGGAAGATGGCCCGCGACGGCTGGGTAAGCAGCGAGGGATCGGGCCCGGCCACTTGCCCGTAGCCCGCATAGGTCCCCAACGGCTCCACACCCAGCTGCTCGGCCCGCTCCCGGCTGGCCACTACCAGCGCGCTGGCCCCATCGGAGATCTGTGAGGCGTTGCCTGCGGTGATATTGCCCGACTCGGCAAACGCCGGGCGCAGCCGGCCCAGCGACTCGGCCGTCGCCTCGGGGCGCACCCCCTCATCGGCCGACACCGACACCGGGTCGCCTCGGCGCTGGGGCACCTGCACCGCCACCAGCTCGTCGTCGAACAAACCCGCGGCCGCCGCGGCGGCGGCCCGATGGTGCGACTGCGCTGAGAAGGCGTCCTGGGGCTCGCGGTCCAACCCGCTCGACGCCGCGTACTTCTCGGTCCCGGTTCCCATGGCGCAGTGGTCGAACGCGCAAAACAGCCCGTCGTACATCATGGAGTCCACCAAGTCGCCGTCGCCCAGGCGATACCCCTCCCGAGCTCGGGTCAGCAGATAGGGCGCCTTGGTCATCGACTCCATCCCCCCAGCCACCACAATCTCGGCGTCGCCCGCGGAGATCATCTGGTGGGCCAAATAGACGGTGTTGATGCCCGACAAGCACACCTTGTTCACCGTGGTGGCCGGCACCGTCATGGGGATGCCCGCTCCCACCGCCGCCTGTCGAGCCGTGGCCTGGCCCTCTCCGGCCAACAGCACCTGGCCCATGAACACATAGTCCACCTGTTCGGGGGCCACGCCAGCCCGGTCCAGCGCGGCCTCAATGGCCAGCGCCCCCAGCTCGGCGCCCCGAAACGAAGCCAGCCCACCCGACATCTTCCCGATGGGCGTGCGGGCTCCGGCCAATATCACTGTCTCGCTCATTGCGTCCCCTTTGTCCATTTGCCGTCGATGCCGAACAGGATACGGTCACAGTGTGCGAATCCACCTGGTCGATGGCACATATGAGCTGTTCCGCTATCACTACTCGCCCGGCAACCGTGATCCCGAGCATGGCGCGGCGCGCGGCGTGGTCCACAGCATGCTCCAGCTGATCGACGACGGCGCCACCCACGTGGGAATAGCCACCGACCAGGTGATCGAGTCGTTCCGCAATGACCTGTGGCCCGGCTACAAGAGCGGCGAGGGCGTGGCCCCCGAGCTGATGGCTCAATTCCCCTTGGTCGAAGAGGCACTGACCGCCGCCGGTTTCTGCATCTGGCCCATGGTCAAGCACGAGGCCGACGACGCGATGGGCGCGGCGGCCCGCAAGGCCGCTCTAGATCCTGAAGTGGAGCAGGTGCTGATCTGCACCCCTGACAAGGATCTGGCCCAATGCGTCACCGCCGACGGGCGAATCGTGCAATACGACCGCCGCCAGCAGAAGCTCATCGACCACCAAGGAGTGGTAGGCAAGTTCGGGGTTGTGCCCGAGTCGATCCCCGACTACCTGGCCCTGGTGGGCGACACCGCCGACGGCTTCCCCGGCTTGGCCGGCTGGGGGGCCCGCTCCACCGCGACGGTGCTCTCCCACTACATCCACTTGGAGAACATCCCCGATGCTGTGGGCCAGTGGGAGGTGAGCGTGCGCGGCTCGGCCAAGCTGGCCACCACCCTGGCCGAGAATCGGGAGCTGGCCATGCTGTTTCGCCGCATCGCCACCATCGACGAAGAAGCCCCCACCTTCGACCGCCTCGACGAACTGGCCTGGGCCGGCCCCACCGCCGAATTCCCCGACCTGATTGGCAAACTGGGGGGAGAGCACCTTGTCGAGCGGGCAGAGAAGTTGCAGGCCCGGATCGGACAAGGCTGAGAGGAAGACCAGACATGCGCACCGCAGTCACCGAGATGTTCGGCATCGAGTTCCCGATCTTCGCTTTCACCCACTGCCGTGACGTGGCCGCCGAGGTCAGCCGGGCTGGCGGGCTGGGGGTGCTCGGCGTGGTCGGCCACACCGATGACGATCTGGAGACCGACCTGGCTTGGATCCGGGAACAGGTGGGCGACCGCCCCTTCGGCGTTGACCTCATCGTCCCCGCCCGATATGAGGGCGCCGACCAAGGCGGACTGGACACCGACCAGGTGAAGGCGCTCATCCCTGAGGAGCACCAGCAGTTCCTCGATGAACTGCTCGACCGCTACGACGTGCCCCCACTGCCCGACGACGACGGTCCGACTCAGAACTGGGGTCCCGCCGCCCCGCTCTCCAGCCGTCGGGCCGATCGCCAGCTGGAGATTGCCCTGGCCCATGAACCTGCGTTGGTGGCCAACGCCCTTGGTCCCCCACCCCCGGAGATGATCGCCCAGAGCCACGCCGCTGGGGCCAGGGTGGCCGCTTTGGCCGGCCGGGCCGTCCACGCCGAGCGCCATGTAGCGGCCGGCGTCGATCTCATCATCGCCCAGGGTTACGAGGCCGGAGGCCACACCGGCGAAGTGGGATCAATGGTGCTCATCCCCGAAGTGGTGGACGCGGTGGCCCCCGTGCCGGTCCTCGGCGCCGGGGGCATCGGCCGAGGCCGCCAAATGGCCGCCGCCATGGCCTTGGGCGCCCAGGGAGTGTGGTGCGGATCGGTATGGCTCACCACCGAAGAGGCCGAGACCAGCCCAACCGTCAAGCAGAAGTTCTTGGCCGCGAGATCATCCGACACCGAGCGGTCCCGCACCCTCACCGGCAAGCCCGCGCGGATGCTGCGCTCAGCCTGGACCGAGGAGTGGAATCGGGCCGACACTCCCGATCCGCTGCCCATGCCGATGCAGATCATTCTGACCGGCGAGGCCCGCCGCCGTATCGACCGGGTGTCCCACCACCCCGACAGCGGGGCCGAGAAGCTGGCCAACTACTTCGTTGGCCAAATTGTGGGAAACATGAATCAGGTGCTCCCCACCCGCCAGGTGGTCTACAACCTCGTCGAGGAGTTCATCGAGGCCGTGGAGGGCCTGCAATCTCAGTTGGAAGACGGGTAGAGCAGCTCCAGCGCCTCATCAATCGAACGTGCCCGCTGGATGATCCCCGCCTTCTCGGGCTTGATGAACCCAACATCGACAAGCTGTTGATGAAACGCGGCCAACGGCGCCCAGAACCCGTCTCGGTCCAACAGCACCACCGGCTTGTCCCGCCCGCCCTCGTGCAACCCCAGCTGGGTCCAGGTGGCCGCTTCGAATAACTCCTCCTGGGTCCCCAACCCGCCCGGCAATGCGCAGAACCCGTCCGACAGCGAGTACATGAGCTGTTTGCGCTCGTGCATGTCGGCCACCAGGTGCAGTTCGGTCAGCCCCTGATGGGCCACTTCGATCTCGTCCAGAAAGTTCGGGATAACCCCGATTACCTCGCCGCCCGCGGCCATGGCCGCGTCGGCCATCACCCCCATGAGCCCGACCCGCCCCCCGCCGAACACCACACCAATGCCTTCGTCAGCCAGCCGCCGTCCCATATCGGCCGCCAATTCCGCAAACCCCGCCTCAGTCCCCAAAGAAGAACTGCAAAAAACCGCCACCCGCCGCTGCCTCGAATCCAAACTCACAAGACCGAGGCTACCCACCCCCTCCCCAAAACAGAGAGCTTGTGGCCTCAAGGGTAGGCGGCGCGGTAGGTATATCCCGCTCCCACAAACAACCAAGAACAAAGGAACGCTAGAAACAACTCCCAGGTCAGAGCCCAGATCAACTGTCACACCCTCGTGAGATCATGAGGACATGACCGAGACGAAGAGCATTTCTGATAGGCACTGCCGCAGGCGCACGAGGCTAGCTGTGCCATTCACCGGGCCGATGGAGACCAACAAGACTTGCACTGGAAATCCACCCCGGAGCAGGCACGCCGGAGTCCATCGTCAGAGCAGTTCGGGCTGCGGTGCGGTGGATGGGACTGCGATGGTCAAGGTGAAAGACCGGGTCAGCGACCTTGTGGCCACTACCTTGGTAAAGGACGTCAATGAGGCAGCCCTGCAAAATCTCTCCATGGACCACGCGGAAACAAACGCAATGATCTACACCAGCGATCACATGGCATGCCGAGGACTTCCCCGCCACGCCGCCGTCTGCCACTCAGTAGCCGAGGTCGACAAGAGCATGGTCGGCAATTGGCATCAACACCCCAAGCTGGTTGTGCCATGAGGCTGGCTTCCTTCTTCGCCGGGATTGGCGGTTTTGATCTGGGATTTGAGCAGGCTGGCTGTTCAGTCGTCTTTCAGTGCGAGATTGATCCCCATTGCCAGATGGTGCTGCGCCGCCACTGGCCCGACGTGCCTCTGCACGATGACATCACCACACTGCAACCGGAAGGGATACCCGATGCCGACATATGGAGCGCTGGCTGGCCGTGCCAAGATGTCAGCTCAGCCAATGCTCAGCGAACAGGAATCAATGGAGAGCGAAGCGGATTGTTCTTCACCCTCATGGACTTGGCTGACCAAGTTCGCCCACAGTGGCTCATTCTCGAAAATGTGCCGGGCCTCTTATCTGCCAATAAAGGCACCGCTTTTGAAGCGGTTGTCGACCGGCTTGAAGCGAGCGGGTATCTGGGGGGGTGGGCGACGTGCAACACTCTCGACTTCGGCCTGCCCCAAGACCGAAAGCGGGTTGTCATTGTCGCAAGTCTTGGAACCGACGGTGCCTATCAGGTCATTGCTGACTGCTGCGAACTGCTCGGGGATCATCCGCCGCGAGGTGAAGAACAATCGCGAAGTCCCGCCGCCTCTAATGGCAGCGCTGGAGGAGACGATCCGATTGTGGTGCAACGTAGGGGAGGCTTCGGGTACACCCGAGGATCGAGTGTTTGCCCCACGCTACGTGCCCAAACCGGACGACATCAGGGCGGCCATTCAGACCGACCAATACTCTGTGGCACGCCATTTGACGTGGCGCGAATGGGAGAGACTGATGGGCTTTCCGGACGACTGGACGGTCGTCGAGGACGGCTGATAGGAAATGCTGTAGCCGTGCCAATTGCACGGTGGTTCGCCCAGAAGATTAGCGCCGTACACCATGCTTCCCAATCATCTACCTCCGAGTACCCTTCCTCTCTCGACATCACAGCGTGACGATGAAATCAACAAGATCGTCAATGGTTTCGTCACGCCCAGCCGAGCCAACAGCGAAATTTATCGCGCGGTCTTGGAGCGTGTATTACCAATTGGAGCAGGAATTCCAGGCCCCGTCGTAACCGAAGACGACTTGCGTCAAGCTGTCGAGGCAATCAAGCCCGGCTACAAGGATGTGTTTCGTCGTGTTCGAGAGCTTCAAGGTGAAGAAGGCCTAACCGGCCTGGTCAAACAGGGCACCAGTTATCAGTTGCAGCACACCGCCATAGCAGCGAAGCGGGAACCAAGACGAGCAGTGCCGGATAAAGCAGCACAGAAGGTACTGCTCGCTCAGGGCAGCCAATGCACAGTATGCAGGGCACCGGTCGCTACTCAGGGCACCAAAATTGATGTAGACCACCGTGTGCCGCGGCTCCGCGGTGGTAACTCTCATGAGACCAATCTGCAAGTGCTGTGCCGGAGCTGCAACATTGCCAAGTCCACCCAGTGCAGCAACTGTACTTTGGACTGCAACACCTGCGGATGGGCGTTCCCAGAGCAGTACCGGCCAATCAAGCTAAACCCCAACCTGGTGTTGCAAATCAATGACCTAGCCAGAAATTCAAACCGGTCCCCCGACGATGTGGCCAACGAACACATGCAGAAGGCGCTGGACCGACTACGTGAAAGTGCCCAAGACCCAGAGTAAACGGCCTGAGCGGCTCCATCAGCAGGGATTGCCGGAGAACCGCATCGACACGCTCAACCACCCAGACCCCATGTAGCCTGTCACCACAATGGCCGAACACTCGATGAAGGACCGCCTCAACGACTTGGAGCGCCGCAAGCACGAGGCCCTCCACGCCGGACCCCAGCGGGCGGTCGACCGCCAGCACGACAAGGGCAAGATGCTGGCCCGAGAGCGCATCGAATATCTGCTCGACGACGGCTCCTTCCACGAGCTCGACATGCTGGCCCGCCATCGGGCACTGGACAGCGGTATCGAGGAGCGGCCTTACACCGACGGGGTGATCACCGGCTGGGGCACCATCGACGGCCGCAAGGTGTTTCTGTTCGCCCAAGACTTCACCGTGTTCGGCGGGGCGCTGGGCGAGGTGTTCGCCGAGAAGATCCACAAGGTGATGGACCTGGCCCTGTCGGTGGGCGCACCCATGATCGGCCTCAACGACGGCGCCGGCGCCCGCATTCAAGAGGGCGTCGTGTCGCTCGACTCCTATGGGGGCATCTTCCACCGCAACGTCAAGTCCTCGGGCGTCATCCCCCAGATCAGCGTGATCCTCGGACCGTGCGCCGGGGGGGCGGTGTACAGCCCGGCCATGACCGACTTCGTGTTCATGGTGGCCGAGAAATCGCACATGTTCATCACCGGTCCCGACGTGGTGAAGACGGTGACCGGCGAAGAGGTGACCCTGGAGGAGCTGGGCGGGGCCCGCTCCCACTCCACTAAGTCGGGCGTGGCCACTTTTGTGGGCCCGACCGAGGAAGAGGTTCTCGACGAGGTCCGGTTCCTGGTCGGCCACCTGCCGGCCAACAACCTGGAAGAGCCCCCGCATGTCGCCGCCACCGACGATCCCGAGCGGCTGACCCCCGAGCTGCGCGACATCATGCCCGACAGCCCCAACCTGCCCTACGACATGCGCACGGTGATCCAGGCGGTGGTGGACGACGGGGAGTTCATGGAGTACCACGCCCACTGGGCCCAGTCGATCGTGTGCGGTTTCGCCCGGCTCAACGGCTACACCGTCGGCGTGGTGGGCAACCAGCCCATGGTGCTGGCCGGCGTGCTGGACATCGAGTCTTCGTCCAAGGCGGCCCGATTCGTGCGGACTTGCGACGCCTTCAACATCCCGCTTGTGACGTTCGTGGACGTCCCCGGCTTTCTGCCCGGCGTCGACCAGGAGCACGGCGGGATCATCCGCCACGGGGCCAAGCTGCTGTACGCCTACTGCGAGGCCACCGTGCCCCGCATCCAGGTCATCACCCGCAAGGCCTACGGCGGGGCCTATGTGGTGATGGATTCCAAGTCGGTGGGCTCCGACCTGTCGTTCGCCTGGCCCGGTGCCGAGCTGGCCGTCATGGGACCGCAGGGGGCCGTGGAGATCATCTACCGCCGCGAGCTCCAGTCGGCGGCCGACCCGGTGGCCCGGCGGGCCGAGCTGGTGGACGACTACACCGAGCGCTACGCCAACCCCTACATCGCGGCCGAGCGGGGCTACATCGACGATGTCATCGACCCGGCCGACACCCGCCGCCTGGTGATCGCCGGTTTCGAAATGCTCCGCTCCAAGCGCGAGGAGCTGTTGCCCCGAAAGCACGGCGTCATCCCGCTCTGATCTCGGTGTCGGCAAATTCACTGCGGCAGGGCAGATAGGACCAGCTAGAACAGCCCCATGAGCCTCATTCAGATCACACCGCAGCCCACCGAATCAGAAGTGGCTGCCATTCTGGCCGCTTACGAGGCTCTTTGGCCCCGTCCGGTGACCGCCGAGCCGTCTGCGCCCGCGGCTCCCCGCTGGCGGTTCAGCGGCCGCTGGTGGAGCACGCCGGCCACCACCCGCCGCCAGCGGCAAACTCTGAAACGATGACCGCCGATCCCGCCCGCCATCGAACCCCCGAAGAGCTGGAGGCCGCGCTCGACCACATCCGCCAAGCCCCCGCCGACCACGGCACACTGAAACTGATCGTGCGCCGCCCGGCAGTGGACGAGCGAGAGGTATTGGACGCCGGGATGCTCAGCCTGGACGAGGGCTTGGTGGGCGATACCTGGAACCAGCGGAGTTCAAACAAGACCCCCGATGGCGGCCCCCTCCTCGACGCCCAGCTCAACATCATGAACGCCCGTGCCGCGGCCGCGGTGGCCGGACCCATCGAACGATGGGCCCTTGCTGGCGATCAGCTCTACATCGACCTCGACATCAGTTTGGAAACCCTCCCAGCCGGCACCCAGCTCGCCATCGGCGAAGCAGTCATCGAAGTCACCGCCGAACCCCACACCGGCTGCGGCAAGTTCTCCTCCCGGTTCGGCCTCGACGCGCTGCGCTTCGTGAACTCTCCCGTCGGCCGCGCCCTCAACCTCCGCGGCATCAACGCCCGAGTCATCCAGCCCGGCACCATCCGCCAAGGCGACCCGGTGGCCCGTTTCAGCTAGCTACCCCAGGGCGGCGCAGGCTGTTTCACCACAGCTTTCAACTGCTCCAGATACTCACTTCGCGGAATCTCCACCGCCCCGAGGCTCTGCATGTGCTCGGTCGCCCACTGCACATCCAGCAATCGAGCGACTCCACCGTGATTCAACCTCCCCACCAGCGCCACCAGCGCCACTTTGGACGCATCGCGATCAACATGAAACATCGACTCCCCCGCGAACAGCCCGCCGATGGACACCCCGTACAACCCGCCCACCAGCTCTCCCTCCTGCGACCACGCCTCCACGCTGTGGGCCCATCCCATACGGTGCAATCCAACATAGGCATCTCGGATGTCCGGCGAGATCCAACCATGAGGACGCTCAATCGTTCGGCAGGCATCTACGACATCGGCAAAGGCGACGTCAACGGTTATTCGATATCGGCGCAGCGACCGACGCAGAGAGCGGGTTATCCGGAGGTCGTCGAGCGGGATCACTCCCCGGGGATCGGGCGACCACCATCCCAGCTTGTCGGTTCGTCCCAACGGCATCGGAAACAAGCCGGATCGGTAGGCCGCCAGCAATGTCCCCGGGGCCAGGTCCGCCCCCACTGCCACCAACCCATGCTCATCAGCCGTCTCCGCAGGCGGAAACTCCCACTGGCTGGGCTCGGGGCGGAGTGGACCATCTGGCCTCATCCCCATACTCTGCCCCACCCGGCGAGGCCGGGCTGCGGGGCTAGCCGGATTCTTCGATGGTCACCGAGTTGACGATCACCTGAGGCTCGGGCGCTCCGCCCAGCCGGTTGCCAGGCTGGTCGACGTGGCTGGCCAAGATGGCCTCGGCCACTCCCAGGCTCTCGCTGTCCATCTGGCCGAACACCACATAGGTGCCCTGGCTGTTGAGCAGGGCGGTGTTCTCGTTGACCGCGAAGAAGAACTGGGCACTGGCGCTGTTGGGCGCCGCGGTGCGGGCCATCACGATCTGGCCCGGCTCATAGGTGAATCCCGAACCCTCGTCGGGGATGGTGTAGCCCGGTCCGGGGTCCGAGGGGGAGTTGGTGTGGGGCGCCCCGCCCTGGATGATGCCGATGCCCGGATCAGTCCGGAACAACAGCGTGTTGTCGTAGTAGTGGAACCGGGCCAGCACTGCGAAGTTGTTGGCCGTGACCGGGGTGTTGGCCACGTCGAGGTCGATCCGCATCTCGCCCGCGGTGGTGTCGAACACCGCGGTGTACTGCTTGGAGGCGTCCAAGCACATGGGCTGAGGGCCGTCGAAATCGAGGACCTGTGGTCCCGATCCGTCGGCCGGAGGACATCCGCTCAAGTCAATGCTCCCTTCAGGAGTTGGGTCGGTGGATTGTATGGCAATGGAGTTGACGATGACCGCTTCAGACGGCCGCCCGCCAAAGGCGGTGTCCGGGTTGTCCACATGGCTGACCAGGGTGTCCAGCACCACGGTCAAGCTGCCGTCGGAGATCCGCCCTATGGTGGTCAGCCCGGAAATCGGCTGGGATGGCAAGAATTCGTCAAAGGCCAAGAACACGAACTGGCCAGTCGAATCACCCTCAGCCGACCACAGCAACTGGCCCTGCTGGTATTCCGCCACCTCACCCGGGGCCACGGCGAACCCCGGCCCGGGATCGTCGGAGTCGTTGGTGTGAGGCGACCCCCCTTGGATGTACCCCCCGGTGGGATCGGTGTAGAACACAGCGGTTCCGTCGTAGTAGCCGTAGCCGGCCAGGACCGCGAATGCGTTCACCGCCTCTGGGTTGGACGCCTGGTCGAGTGCCACTCGCATTTGTCCCATACTGGTGTCGAACACCGCGACGTAGTCAAGCTCGGGATCGAGGCACTGTCCTGGCGCCTCAGCAAACTGGGTCACCCGGTCGGCACCACCACCGAAATCAGGACAAGGTGTTTCCCCAACCAGTGCTTCGCCAGGGGACGGTGGCGGAAGGAGATCGGGAAAGCCGCTGCTGACGGGCCCGCCATCCGCCCCGCTGTCGTCCGCGGCCACCGTGGGTGGCGGTGCAACATCGCCGCTGCTGCCGCCGTTGCCGTCCTCCCGCACAACGAGCCACAAGATCAAAATCGCCACCACAATCACCGCCGCAATCAGAGCGACCCGAAGGCCCCTAGAGCGGATTCGGCCGCGGCTCTCGGTCACCTTGGCCCGTTGCTGCGCAACCTGTCGGCGCTCCCGCTGACGCTGTCTCTTGTCGGTGGCCATTGCCTGAAATCTACGATGGCAATCGCCCAAGTGCCTATCGGCGCAAGAATCTCGGATAACAACCACAAAAGTGCCCATGAGGGGCCGGTAGCGTTTGGGCGTGGCCTTGGTGGTTCAAAAGTTCGGTGGCACGTCGGTGGCCAACGCCGATCGCATCCGCGAGGTAGCCGACCATGTGCGCCGGTGCCGGGATCGCGGCGATCAGGTGGTTCTGGTGATCAGCGCCATGGGCAAGGAGACCGACGAGCTGTTGTCGCTGGCCTCGGCGGTGTCCACCACCCAGCCGGGCCGGGAGCTGGACATGCTCATCACCGCCGGGGAGCGCAAAGCCTGCGCCCTCGTCTGCATGGCCCTTCACGACCTCGGTGTGCCGGCTGATTCCTTCACCGGCAGCCAGGCCGGGTTCGTCACCGACACCAATCACGGCAACGCCAAGATCTTGGAGATCACCCCCGGTCGCGTTCAGGCTGCCCTCGACGCCAACCGGGTGCCGGTGGTGGCGGGCTCTCAGGGGGTTAGCACCGAGAACGACGTGACGTTTCTGGGCCGAGGTGGCTCCGACACCACGGCGGTGGCGCTGGCCCACACCCTGATGGCCGATGCCTGCGAGCTTTATACCGACGTACCCGGGGTGTTCACCACCGATCCCCGGGTGTGCCCCGATGCCCGCAAATTGGGCACCATCTCATTCGACGAGCTTCTGGAGATGACCGCAGTGGGCTGTCCCAAGCCGGCCATGCGCTCAGTGGAAGTCGCCCAGAACTACGGAGTCAAACTGCACATTCGATCCGCCTTCACCTGGGAGCAGGGCACCTGGGTGGTCAAAGAGGAGCCCTCCATGGAGCAACCCATCATCCGATCGGTCACCCCCGACACCTCGGAGGCGAAGATCACCGTCACCGGCGTGGCCGATAGGCCCGGCGTGGCTGCCACCATGTTCCGCAAGCTGGCCGACGCCGGGGTGAACGTGGACATGATCGTGCAGAACGCCTCCGAGCACGGCGTCACCGACATCTCGTTCACGGTTCCCGACGAGGATGCCGACATCGCAGCCGATCTGACGAAAAAGGTGGCCGACGATATCGGGGCGACCGGCGTTACCGCCGATCGCAAGATCGCCCGGGTAAGCCTGGTGGGAGCGGGGATGAAATCTCACCCTGGCGTGGCCGCCACCATGTTCGAGACGCTGGCCCGGGAGAAGATCAACATCGAGATGATCTCCACCTCTCCCATCCGCATCAGCTGCGTCATACGCCAGGACCAGACCGATGCGGCTGTTTCTGCGCTGCACGAGGCCTTCGAACTCTCCCGATAACGACCGCAGTTTTCCTCTGTCCCAACGGTAGGATTTTCGCCGTGAGAGTTGCCGTTGTCGGCGCCACCGGCCAGGTGGGCGGGGTGATGCGCCGCCTGTTGGAAGAGCGCGACTTCCCCGTCGCCGAGCTGCGGCTGCTGGCGTCGGCCCGCTCTGCCGGCCGGACGATGTCGTGGCGAGGTCAAGATTTCGTTGTCGAAGATGCCGCCGCCGCTGATTACCGCGGAGTGGACATCGCCCTTTTCTCCGCGGGGGGCGGCACCTCCCGAGAACTGGCCCCCCGGGTGGCCGAAGCCGGCGCCACGGTGATCGACAACTCCTCGGCCTGGCGCATGGACCCCGACGTGCCCTTGGTGGTGCCCGAGGTCAACGCCCATGCGCTGGCTGACATCCCCAAGGGGATAGTGGCCAATCCCAACTGCACCACGATGGTGGCCATGCCGGTGCTCAAGCCGCTAGCCGTAGAAGCCGGACTGCGCCGCCTGGTGATCTCGTCTTATCAGGCGGTTTCGGGCGGCGGCTTGGCCGGAGTGGCCGAGCTGGACGAGCAGGTGCGCAAGGTGGCCGACGACGCCATCGGGCTGACCCACGACGGCCAAGCGGTCTCATTCCCGACTCCCTCGGTCTTTGCCGCCCCCATCGCCTTCAACGTGGTCCCCGAGTGCGGATCTTGGATCGGTGACGACTCGGGCGAGACCTCCGAGGAGCGCAAGCTGGTGGACGAGAGCCGCAAGATCTTGGAAATCCCCGACCTAGCGGTCAGCGCCACCTGCGTGCGGGTACCGGTATTCGCCGGCCACTGCCTGGCCATCAACGCCGAGTTCGACCGCCCGCTCAGCCCCCAGCGGGCCACGGAGCTGCTGGCCGACGCCCCCGGCGTCGTGGTCGACGAGGTACCCACCCCGCTAGCCGCCGCCGGCATCGACCCCACCCTGGTCGGCCGCATCCGAGTCGACCCAACCGTCCGGCACGGCCTGTCGCTCTTCGTAGCCGGCGACAACCTCCGCAAAGGCGCTGCCCTCAACGCCGTGCAGATCGCCGAAGCCCTGCTCTCCTCCTAGCGCGGCGGGTTGTCGCGGTAACGAAGGGCCGCTTCCTCCAAGCTCAGCCCCAACTGGTTGGCCAACGACGCCAGCCAAGCAAGCACATCGCCCATCTCGTGCAGCCGCTCGGCGTCATCGCCCTTTCGCACGGCTTGGGCCAGCTCGCCCAACTCCTCGCACAGCCAGGCCACGGTTGCGGGGATGCCCCGCTCGCGGTCTTGGGGACCGTAAAGGTCTTCCATGAGCTGTTGAAAGGCCGCTATCTCCACTGCGGCTCTGTTTACTCGATTGGAGGACCGTTCACGGTGACCCGCAATCAGAGACGGTAGCCACCGTCAACGCTTATCACCTGCCCGGTGATGCCTCCGCCCGCCTCCGAGGCCAACAACACCGCCATCGGGGCTAGTTCCTCAGGCTCCAATATCCGGCGCTGGGCGCTGTCGGCGTGGGCGTCGGGCGCGGCCGCGGCCGCGCGGACGCCCGGGGCGGCGGCCCGTGGCGCGAAGGACACCCACGCCGAG
>JAJEEH010000088.1 GCA_022821105.1 Acidimicrobiia bacterium | reverse complement strand
CGGAGTCTCCGGTCTGCTGGAACTCGACGAAGTGGGCGATCCCCGCTACGGGCAGTATCTCGTCGCCGAGTTCATCGACGGCGAGCTGACCGTGATCGACAGGCGGGTTGCCGATCTAGCCGATCTGGAGTAGAGGCTGTGGGCATGATGGCCCCGGTAAAGACCATCCTCGACCGACTGGCTTTCTAATAGCTGAAGTTATCTGACCTTCGTGAAAGGCTCTTGGGCATGAAGTGGACTCACTGGTTCTGGGTTGTTGTCCTGGTGGCGCTGGTTGCCGCTGGCTGCGGCAACGATGACGATGGCGGGGATGCCGCTCATCCCGAAAGCGAGCTGATCATCGGGTCGGTGATGCCTGAGACCGGGGCATTGGCGTTTCTGAGCTCGCCCATGATCGTGTCGGTTGACTTGGCCGTGGGGGACATCCAGGCCGCGGGGGGCAATGTTCGGCTGCTGACCGGGGATACCGCCACCGACCCCGACGTCGCCCCTGAGGCGGTCAACCGGTTGCTGGGCGAGGGCGCCCATGTGATCGTGGGCGCGGCGGCGTCAGGGGTGTCGCAGTCTTTCATTCAGACTCTCTTCGACGCTCAGATCCCCCAATGCTCCCCCTCTAACACCTCGCCGTCGTTCTCTACCCAGGAGAACGCCGGCTTCTACTTCCGGACGGTGCCACCTGATGAGGCGGTGTCGCCGATCTTGGCCAGCATTGTGGCGGCCGACGGAGCTACCAACGTGGCCATACCTGCCCGTGCCGACGATTGGGGTAACGCCCTATCTGGCCTGCTGGAGGAGAGCTTGGCCAAGCTTGGAGTAGGCGCCCAGATCATCTCCTATGACGAGGACGCGGCCAGCTTCGACCCCACGGTGGCCGCGATTGAGGGAATGGGAGCAGATGCAGTAGTGCTGGTCTCCTTTGCCGAGGGCGCTCAGATCATCCGGGGGATGCTTGAAGCTGGAATTCCGCCCGACGCCATGTACGGCACTGATGGCATCTACGACCGGAACCTGGCTGAAACGGTGGACCCGTCCAATCCCAATGTGCTCGACGGCTTCGTGGCGTTGACGGCGGGCGGCGGCGACGACTTCAGCGAGCGTCTGGTTGACCGGACCGGCGGCGATGTGGCCTACGGGGGCCAAACGTACGATTGCGTGGTGGTGCTGGCCTTGGCCTCGCTGGCCGCCGGTTCCACTTCCGGTCCCGCCATTATCGACCAGGTGCAGGCGGTGACCCACGGTGGCCAGAAGTGCTTCACTTACGCCGAATGCGCTGGGCTGCTAGCCGATGGCGTCGACATCGACTACGACGGCGTCTCCGGCCCACTAGAGCTGGATGATGTGGGCGACCCCACGTTCGGTCGCTACATCATCGCCGAGTTCATCGAGGGCGAGCTGACCGTGACCGGCAGCCAGGATGTCGATTTGGCCGAGTTGGGCTGAGCCCGGGCGCCAATCGCCCGGACCCAACCCGAGTCCCGCTAGTTGTTGTAGGCGGTCCTTTCGCCCGGACCCAACCTGAGTCCCGCTAGTTGTTGTAGGCGGTCTCGGCGTGGAGCGACTGGTCGAGGCCGACGCTCTCATCGTCGGCGGAGGCCCGGATCCCCATGGTGCGGTGCAGCACCATGGCGATGATGTAGGTGGCCACGAAGCTGTAGGCCATGACCGCCACGATCGAGATGATCTGGTTGCCCAGCAGCTCGCCGCCGCCGAAGAATACGCCGTCGATGAAGTCTGCGCCTTCGATGGCCCCGGAGTCGGCAAAGAACCCGATCAGCACACCGCCGATGATGCCGCCGAACATGTGGATGCCCACCACGTCGAGGCTGTCGTCGTACTTGTAGCGCAGCTTGAGCCCGATGGCCAGGAAGCACAGCACCCCGGCCGCGGCGCCGATCACGATGGAGGACATGGCCCCCACGAAACCGGCTGCCGGGGTGATGGCCACCAGGGCGGCCACAATGCCCGAGGCCATGCCCAGTGCGGTGGGCTTGCCGTCCTTGATGGTTTCGGCCACCATCCAGGAGCACAGCCCCGCGGCCGCAGCCAAGAAGGTGGTCAAGAAGGCGTGAGAGGCGGTGAGGTCGGAGGCCAGCGCTGAACCGGCGTTGAACCCGAACCAGCCGAACCACAGGATGCCGGCGCCCAGCAAAACCAGCGGCAGGTTGTGGGGGAAATCAACGTCGCGGGGCCATCCCTTGCGGGGGCCGAGGACGAGAACCAAGGCCAAGGCTGCCGCACCGGCGTTGATGTGGATGGCGGTGCCGCCGGCGAAGTCGTGGGCTGGCAGCTTTGCAATCCAGCCTTCGCCGCCATAGATCCAATAGACCACCGGCGAGTAGACCACAAACGACCACAACGGCACGAAGATGGCCCAGGCGGAGAACTTCATCCGACCGGCCACCGCACCGGAGATGAGAGCGGGGGTGATGGCGGCAAAGGTCATGCCGAACACGAACTCCCGTTTGCTCGCCATGTCGTCAACCCCGTTGAGCCAAGCGGCGTCGAAGTCTCCGAACAGCGGGAAGCTCCAATCCCCGGAGGCAAACCCGAAACCGGCCACCGCCCACAAAATGGGGACGATGCCCAGGCAATACAGGTTCATGTTCATCATGTTGAGCACGTTCTTCTGGCCGACCATGCCCCCGTAGAACAAGGCCAGGCCCGGCACCATGAACAAGACCAGCGCAGCAGATACGAGTACCCATGCGGTATCAGCGTCCATCACTACTCCCCTTGGTTGACGACTATTCCGCCTGTTGGCACCGTCAGTATGTCAGGTTTGACGGGGGTGGCCCTGAACTGTCTCTAACCGGAGTAGCGGTGGCGTCGGCGGTGCACAAAGGCCTTGGCCGCCCCCCACTCCAGCCCGGGGGTCTGAAGGTCGGGATGGATGTCGGCGAATGACGCCGGGGTGAGGTCGTAGACGTCGTCGGGGAAACGCTTTACGGCGAAGTCGTCCCGCTCAATCGGGGGTGCTCCGGCGGCCAACAGCACCTCGGTGGGATAGCGCACCGCCCGGCGCAACAGGGCCAGGGGATTCTCCCGCTGATCATCCACGTCGGCGGCCAGCAGCCGGGCCACCTCGGTGCCGATGTCGGCCACCGCGGCGCGGCCGGCGGCCTCGGCCGCCCCTCGGGTTTCGGAGTCCATGTTGGCCAGCCGGCTCTGAACCGAGGTCACTACCCAGCCGGGCAGGGCGTGGACAATGCCGTCGGCCAACTTGCTTGCGCTTGCGGCCAACTGCTGCTCGGCGGCGGCCAGCTCGCGATCGCTCAAGGGCGCAGAGACGACGAGCTGATGTCGAGCACGTCGTTCAGATTGCCGGAGCGGAGCCCCTCCAGGTCGAGGGTGGCATATCGGTAGCCGGCCTGGCGCACGGCCTGCACCACCGCGGTCCGCTGGGCCACCACCTCGGCCAAGCGCTCGTCGGGCACCTCGATGCGGGCCAGATCGCCGTAGTGGCGCACCCGCAGCTCGGCGAAGCCCATCTGCCGCAGGGCGGCCTCGGCGTCCTCCACCGAGGCCAGAGCGCCCAGCGTCACCGGCGTTCCGTAGGGGATACGGGAGGCCAGGCACGGAGCGGCCGGCTTGTCCCAGGTGCGCAGCCCCAGCCGTTGCGACCAGTCTCGAACGTCGGCTTTGGAGAACCCGGCGTCAACGAGGGGGAACACTGCGCCCCGCTCGGCCGCGGCCCGCTGGCCCGGACGATGGTCGCCCAAGTCGTCGGTGTTAACGCCCAGCGCCACGGTGCACGACGCAGCCTCGGCCAGCGGGGCCACCGCCTCCATCAGGGCGTCCTTGCACCAGTAGCACCGCTCGCCGTCGTTGGCCACATATGCGGCATGTTCCATCTCGGCGGTGTGCACTTCGCGCCACTGAAGCCCCCACTCGGCGGCCAGCGACGCGCAGTCTTGGCGCTCGGCCTCGGCCAGCGACGGCGACACCGCGGTCACGGCGTGGGCCCCCTCTCCCAGCACGTCGTGGGCCACCCAGGCGAGGAACGAGGAATCGACACCGCCGCTGAAGGCCACCATCACCCGGTCCAGATCCGCCAGTTGGCTTCGCAGCCGCTCCCAGTTGCCCACGCCCCCATTGTGCTCGCTACCGGGCGGTCCGTGAAATGGGGAGGGAAATTGATTGCCGATGACACTCCGAGCCTCCTCAGAGCTCGTGTAGTGGGGCGGTAATCTGGCGTTCGATGCGCAGAGGGATAGTGCTGGCCGGATTGGCGCTGATCGTGATGCTGGCCTGGTCGATACCCTCCGCAGCCCAGACGGAAGGGGGCGCCGATGAGGCTCCGTCCACCGTGTTGAAGGGCACCCTTCGAGTGGGCTTTGACCAGTTTCTTGCCGGGGTTGAGATCAACGTGGCCGACCAGTCCGGCACAAGTCTCGGCCGGGCGGTTACCGACTCTGAAGGCCAGTGGTCGGTTGCGGTCCCCGGTGCCGGCACCTACCGGGTCACCCTTGAAGAGAGCACCCTCCCCGAAGGGCTCGGGTTGAGGGAGGGCTTCGAGTCCACCGTCGAGGCGGCGGTGGACGAAGGCGCCTCCCGAGCGGTGGTGTTCGCGGTGGGCGAGGCTCCCAAGGGCACGCCGTTCGGGGAGCGGGCGGCGCAAACGGTGTTCAACGGCCTGAAATTCGGGCTGATCATCGCCATGAGCGCCATCGGGCTGTCGCTCATCTACGGAACCACCGGCCTGGTCAACTTCGCCCACGGGGAGCTGGTTACCTTCGGCGCGGTCATCGCCTGGTACTTCAACAGCTCTTGGGGCGAGCTGAACCTGATCGCCGCGGCCATCGTGACCATGATCGTGTGCGGGATGCTGGGCGCGGGCTTGGAAACCGGGCTGTTCCGCCCGCTGCGGCGCCGACGGCTGGGCATCTTCCAGCTGGTGGTGGTCACCATCGGCCTGTCGCTGCTCGGGCGCCAGTTGATCCAGCTGTTCTTCGGCGCCGAGCCGCTTCCCTATTCCGACTTCCAAGTGCAGGAGCGGTGGGAGTTCGGGCCCTGGGCGGTGACTCCTCGAGAACTGGTGACCGTGGCGGTGATCATCGCCGTCTTGCTGGCCGTGGGTCTGATGCTTCAGTGGACCCGGTTCGGCAAGGCCACCCGAGCGGTGTCGGACAACGCCAGCCTGGCCGAGGCATCGGGCATCAACGTGAACCGGGTGGTGTTGATGGTGTGGGCCATCGGGGCAGCCCTGGCCGGACTCGGCGGGGTGTTCCAAGGCCTCGACACCGACATAGACCCGTTCTTGGGCTTCCAACTCTTGTTGCTGATCTTCGCCGGGGTGGAGCTCGGCGGTCTGGGCACCGCGTTTGGGGCTCTGGCCGGCTCATTGATCATCGGCATGTCCACCGAGGTGAGCACGCTGTGGATCTCACCCGAGCTGAAGTTCGTGGTGCCGCTGGCCGCCCTCATCCTCGTACTGCTGATTAGGCCCCAGGGTCTGTTCGGGATCAAGGCTCGGGTGGGCTAGGTGGACTTCGGGTACCCCGCGAGACGGGCGCGCTAAGTGGACTTCGACATCATTTTTGGCAACGCGGCCCGAGCGGCTTTCGGCCCCGAGGCGGTGATCCTGGCCCTGGCCGCCATCGGCCTCAACGTCCACTTCGGCTTCACCGGGCTGTTGAACTTCGGCCAAGTGGGGTTCTTGCTGCTGGGGGCCTACGGCACCAGCGTGTCGGTGGCCACCTTCGGCTGGTCGCTGTGGGTGGGCGTGGTGGTGGGCCTGATTTTGTCGGTGGCGCTGGCGGTGGCGCTCGGCTTTCCCACCCTGCGCTTGCACGCGGTGATGTTCGCCATCGTCACCATCGCCGCCGCCGAGATCATCCGGATCCTCATCGGGTCCACCGACGCCATCGGTCTCACCGGCGGGCCGCTCAGCGTGAGCTTCGACGCCGGGGCGTTCTACGACCTGAATCCCTATCCCGACGGTCCCCACGACCGCTATGGCGTCGGGACCTTCGAATTCACCGGTCAGCAGATGTGGGTCATCACGGTGGGCTGGGTGCTGGTGGCACTGGTCAGCCTGGTGGTGTTCCTCATCGTGCGCAGTCCGTGGGGCCGGGTGCTGAAGTCGATCCGGGAAGACGAGGATGCAGCTCGCAGCCTGGGCAAGAACGTGTTCTCCTACAAGATGCAGGCCCTGATCATCGGCGGCGTGATCGGCGGCATGGGCGGGGTGATCGACGCCATCAAGACATCGGGGGCCGACCCCAACGGGTTCCGACCCCAAGTCACCTTCTTCGCCTACACCGCGCTGCTGCTGGGCGGAGCGGCCACCTACCTGGGGCCGGTGCTCGGCGCCATCTTGTTCTGGTTCCTGCGGGAGTGGATTGAGTCGTTCCTGCGCCAGCTGTCCGCCGAGGCGTGGCTGCCGGGGGCGGTGGCCGACTTCCTGAGCGGCTCCGAGGGGATCATCAGCGTGGCCATGGTGGGCTTGACCCTGGTTCTGCTCATGCTGTTCCGCCCCCAGGGAATCACCGGCAATCGCACAGAAATGCAGTTGGATGCCCGATGACGTGACGCCGCGGCCGGAATCGGCACCCGCCGAGGCTGAGATCGAGCCGATCCTGACCGTGCCCCCGGTGGTCGGGGCGCCCAAACCCAACCCCATGTTGGTAGTGGACGACCTGAGCCGGAGCTTCGGAGGGCTGCGGGCGGTGGATGTGGACCACCTAGAGGTGGAGCGCGGCGTGGTGACCGCCCTCATCGGACCCAACGGCGCGGGCAAGACCACCTTGTTCAACCTGTTGACCGGATTCGACCGGGCCGACACCGGGAGCTGGTCGTTCAACGGGGAGGCGGTGGTTGCCCCGTCGCCCGACCAGCTGGCCCGCAAGGGGATGATCCGCACGTTCCAGCTCACCAAGTCGCTGGCCAAGCTGACCGTGCTCGACAACGTGCTTCTGGGCGCTCCTAGCCAGGTAGGAGAGCGGCTGTCGGCGGCCCTGTTCCGGTCGCGTTGGCAGCACCAGGAGCAGGCCAACACCGCCAAGGCCGAGGAATTGCTGGAGCGGTTCAACCTGGCCCACATGCGCGACGATCTGGCCGGCACCTTGTCGGGCGGGCAGCGCAAGCTGTTGGAGGTGGCCCGGGCGCTGATGGCCGATCCGATGCTGATCATGCTGGACGAGCCCATGGCCGGGGTGAACCCCGCCCTGGCCCAGTCGCTGATGGGCCACAT
Source organism: Acidimicrobiia bacterium (assembly GCA_022821105.1). GTDB lineage: Bacteria > Actinomycetota > Acidimicrobiia > Acidimicrobiales > Bin134 > Poriferisocius. The sequence goes on along the minus strand of JAJEEH010000088.1, from coordinate 5,782 downwards.
CGCCCAGTTGGCGTTTGAGGGTCTCACCGTGGTGTTCATCGAGCACGCCATGGAGGTGGTCACCGGCATCAGCGATTGGGTGGTGGTCTTGGCCCAGGGGCGGGTAATCGCCGAGGGGCCGCCGTGGAAGGCCATCCACGACGAAGTGGTCATCGACGCATATCTGGGCCGGCGCCGGGCCGGGGCCGGGTCATGAACGCCGATCAGCCGCTGGTGCGGGCCCACGACCTGGTGGCTGGATATCTGCCCGAGGTCGACATCTTGAACGGCTGCTCCCTGGAGCTGTTTCCCGGTGAGATCGTGGGGATCATCGGCCCCAACGGCGCGGGCAAGTCGACCTTGCTGAAGGCGGTGTTCGGGCTGGTGGACGTCCGGTCGGGGAGCATCCATCTGGGCGATGAGGACATCACCGGCCTGTCGCCGCACCAGCTGGTGGCCCGGGGCATCGGCTTCGTGCCCCAGACCGAGAACGTGTTCCCCAGGCTGACCATTCAGGAGAACCTGGAGATGGGGGCGTTCCAGAGGCCCGGCCTGTTCGACGAGCGCTTCGAAGTGGTCGCCGAGCTGTTCCCCCTTCTGGCCGAGCGCCGCAGCCAACGGGCCGACGGCCTGTCGGGCGGGCAGCGCCAGATGGTGGCCATCGGACGGGCGCTGATGATGGATCCCCGGGTGGTGCTGCTCGACGAGCCCTCCGCCGGGCTGTCGCCGGCCTACCAGGACGAGGTGTTCGAGCAGATCACCCGCATAGCCCAGCACGGGGTGTCGCTGATTCTGGTGGAGCAGAACGCACGGCGGTGCTTGGAGATCTGCGACCGGGGCTACGTACTGGATCAGGGGATCAACGCCTACACCGGCACCGGGCAGGAGCTGCTGGAAGACCCCAAGGTGATCAGCCTCTACCTGGGCACCCTGATGGGCTCATAGCCCAAGGGGTTGCTTCGAAGACGGACCGCAGGGTTACGTCGCTATTGGGGCGATGGACAACTAGCCTCAACGGGTAGTGGCAATTGGCGAGGCGAGAACGAGCGCACTGCGCCGTGACGAGCTGCTGGCTGATCGCGCCATGGCGGGAACAGTGCTGTGCCGGGCGTTGGCCCGGCGGACCGACGAGTGGCTCCAGAGCATCTTCACCGCCGAGGTAGCCGACCCAGAGGGCATTGCGATGGTGGCGGTGGGCGGCTATGGGCGGGCCGAGCTGTGCCCCTATAGCGACATCGACCTGCTGCTGTTGCACCGCGACCGCCCCGACATCGGTGAAATCGCCCCTCGCCTGTGGTACCCCATCTGGGACGAGGGGCTGAAGCTGGGCCATTCGGTGCGCACGCCCCGGGAGACCCGCGACTTGGCCAAGACCGATCTGGACACGGCGACATCTCTGCTGGACGCCCGCCACATCGCGGGCGACTCCGAGCTGACCGCCGACTTGACCGCCGACAACGACAACCAGTGGCGTCGCAGCGCCCGGAAGTGGCTTCCCCTGCTGGCCCAGGGGGTGGCTGAGCGCCATCGGCGCTGCGGCGAGGTGGCGTTCAAGCTGGAGCCCGACCTCAAGCAGGGCCGAGGGGGCTTGCGCGACCTCCATGCGCTGCGCTGGGTGGAGGCCGCAGTATTCGAGATGGACGACGCCGACAGCCGCCGGCTGTGGTCCGACTACGAGGTGATCTTGGCCGCCCGGGTCGAGCTGCACCGCACCGCCGACCGCCCCGGCGACCAGCTCCTGCTCCAAGAACAAGACGGCGTGGCCGCTGCCCTGGACTATGGGGACGCCGATGAGCTGATGGGCGCCATCGCCAGCTCGGCCCGGTCGATTGCCTGGCGCAGCGACGAGATCTGGGCCTGGCTGCGGGACTCCGAGATGCCCCCCGAATGGCGCCGCCGCCTGCGCCGCCGCCACAACCGAAACAACGCCGAGCTGGATGCCGGCGTGGTGGTCCAAGAGGGCCGGGCGGTGCTGGCCGCCGACGCCGACGCCGCCGACCCCTGTGCCGCTCTGCGTCTGGCCCGGGCCGCCGCCTCCCACGAGCTGCGCATGGACCGCACCAGCCTGGGGCGGCTGAACAAGCAGATGGCCCCCATGCCCGACCGGTGGCCCGACGAGGCCCGCAAGCTGTTTGTGGATCTGCTGATGACAGGCACCGAGGCCCCCCCGGTGATCGAGGCCTTGGACCAGATGGACTTGTTCGTGCGCATCCTGCCCGAGTGGGCCCCCAACCGCAGCCGCCCCCAGCGCAACGCCTACCACCAGTTCACCGTGGACCGGCACCTGTGCGAGGCCGCCGCTTTGGCTGCCGACCTGGTCGACCGGGTGGACCGTCCCGACCTGCTGGTGCTGGGCGCCCTGCTCCACGACATCGGCAAGGGCTATCCCGGCGACCATACCGAGGTGGGCATGGAGCTGGTGGCCGACATCGCCCACCGGATGGGCTATCCCCCCACCGACGTGGACGTGCTGGTGGCCATGGTGGAGCACCACCTGCTGTTGCCCGATGTGGCCACCCGGCGCGACCTGGAAGATCCCGACACCATTGCCGACGTGGCCCGCCAGGCCCGCTCGGTGGAGACCCTGCGTCTGCTGGGAGCGCTGACCGAGGCCGACTCGGTAGCCACCGGCCCCTCGGCGTGGAGCGCGTGGAAGGCCAGCCTGGTGCGTGAGCTGGTGGCTCGCTGCGCTCACGTGATGGAGGGCGGCGATATCGACGAGATCACCTCCCGGTTCCCCACCCCCGAGCAGCGGGGGATGATGGAGGCCGGCGAGCGATTGGTGCTGGGCGAGGGCGACACCCTGTTGGTGATCGCCCCCGATCAGCACGGCATGTTCTCGCGGGTGGCCGGGGCCCTGGCCCTCAGCGGGCTGCGGGTGCTCCTGGCTGCGGCCCACTCTGAGTATGGGATGGCGCTGGAGCGGTTCCAGGTGGAGAGCACCCTGGGGCTGGAGATCGACTGGCCCCAGGTCACGGCCTATGTGGAGCAGGCCCTGGCCGGCCGCCTGGCCATCGAGGCTCGCCTGGCCGAGCGGATCAGCACCTATGAAGTCGAGCCCGATTTCACCCCCCGGCCGGTTATCGCCCCCAAGGTGAGCGTGGACAACGATTCCTCCTCCACCGCCACCATCATCGAGCTGGCCGCCCAGGCCCGCATCGGCCTGCTGAGCCGGGTTACCAGCGCCCTGTCGCAGCTCGGGCTGGACATCCTCAGCGCCAAGGTGCAAGACCTCGGTGGGGATGTGGTCCACGCCTATTACGTGCGAGACGCCGAGGGCAACAAGGTGACCGATCAAGATCACATAAGCGAGATCAATCTGGCCCTTCAGCACGCCATCGATACCTGCTCAACTCGGGTATGAGGGCGGTTGGGACCACCTAGCGGCTATGGGTGACGAAGGCCGGGCCGTAGTAGGGGAAGGCGACCTGAGACGGTGGTCGGAGGCCCTGGCTGGAATCGCCCGCACCGGGCTGGCCTTCACCGACAACCAGTACGAGCAGGAGCGTTTCGAGGAGGTGCTGCACGTGGCCGCCGACATGGCCGCCGCGTTGAGCGCGGGATGGACGCCCGACAATTTTGTGGCCGAGTGGATGAAGTCGGTGGGCGAGGGCGTTCCCGGCTACGTCACCCCCAAGGTGGCGGTGGGGGCCGTGGTGGGCAATGACGACGGCGAGATCCTGCTGGTGCAGAGGGCCGACTCCGGGGTGTGGCTGTATCCCACCGGATGGGCCGACGTGGGCTACTCCCCCTCAGAGGTGGTGGTGAAAGAGGTGCTGGAGGAAACCGGAATCGTCTGCGAGGTGGACCGGCCCATCGCCATCCACGACGGCTTGCGCCGGGGATTCACCACCGTGCCCATGTACTCGATGGTCTTTCTGTGCCAGGCGGTGGGCGGCCAGCTCGATCCCCACCCCCTGGAGTGCAGCGACGTTGGATTCTTCGGCCCTGACAACCTCCCCGACGGCGTCCACGGCAGCGACTGGTGGCTGGCCCACTCCTTCGCCGCCATCCGCGGCGAGCCCATAGAGTTCCTCTTCGACCGCCCCCGCACCCCACCTTGGCGCGGCAACCACGAAGGCTGAGATCCCGGGACCTCTTCTAGAGCCGGACGCGACCGTCAGCTGGGCTGGTCGCGGAGGAACTGTTCTATTTGGTCTACGAACTCGCCGGGGTCGGTGGAGCGCATCTCCTCAATTTCGCCGCTCTCTTCGGCTTCCCGGTCGTAGGCGCTTTCTAGTTCGGCGATGTAGTCGGAGGTCTCGTCGGCCTGGTCGGCCAGCTCGGAAACGTGGCGCTCGTAGCTCTCGGCCATCTCCTCGAGCTCCGAGGTGTCGGGGGAGAGGTCCAGCAGGGTTCCCAGCCTCCGCACCAGGGCCAGGGAAGCCTTGGGGGAGGGAATCTCGGAGGCATAACCCGGCACCGCGGCCCACAGCGAGGCGGTGTTCAGCCCGGCAGTGGCACAGGCGTTATGGAGCACGCCCACGATGCCGGTGGGGCCCTCGTAGCTGGAGGGGGTGAGCCCCAGTTGGGCCGCCATTTCGGGATCGTCGCTGCTGCCGTAGATGGGGGTGGGCAGGGTGTGGGGAACGTCGGCCAACAGCGCCCCCAGCGTGACTACCAGCGGGCTGTCGAGCCGCTGGGCCATGTCCACGATCTGCTGGGAGAAGGTCCGCCACCTGAGCTGGGGTTCTGTGCCCACCAACAAGGCCAGCTCGGTCTCGGCGCCGTCGGGTGTCTCGGCGCCGGTCACGGTGGCCGTCATCAGATCGTTGCTGGGCCAGATCAGCGACCGGGAGCCGTCGTCCTCCAAGTGAAGCCGGGGGCGAGTGTCAGCGAAGTCGTAAAACGGCTCGGGGTCCAGCGTGGCCACCTCGGTGGTCTCCCAGCGGCTGGCCAGCCAAGCCAGCGCGCCCGAGGCGGCGTCGCCGGCGTCGTTCCAACCGGTGAAGGCGGCCACCAGGGCCGGCCGGTTGCGAGGAGATTCATCCACCCAGCTGATCAGCGCCACCCGCCCAACCTATCGCCCCGCGCGGAAGAACCTCATCTCGCGCCGGTAGTCTCGCCCCATGGCGGTCGAAATCACCGAAGCCACCGAGGCCACCGCCGAACTGGTGGAGGCGTTCGAGCGGCTCACCCCCCAGCTGTCGTCGTCCAACCCGCCGCCCTCGGCCGAGGCCCTAGAGGCCATCGCCGCCTCCGAAGCCACCCGCCTGCTGGTGGCCCATGCCGACGGCGCCATCGTCGGCAGCCTCACCCTGGTGCTGGTGCGCATTCCCACCGGTCTGCGGGCCATCATCGAAGACGTGGTGGTGGACGAGCGGTCTCGCGGCCAGGGCGTGGGCCGAATGCTGAATGAGGCTGCTTTGGAATTGGCCCGGGCCGCTGGCGCGGTGACCGTGGACCTAACCTCCCGACCCACCAGGGAAGCGGCCAACCGCCTCTATCTGAACCTCGGCTTCGTGGTGCGCGACACCAACGTGTATCGCTACCAACTTTGAGTTGAGCCAGGGGAGAGAAGCTAGCTGCTGTCGCCGTTGCCGTTGACGCTTACGGGGACCTCATTGGGGAAGTGGCAGGCCACGTAGTGGTCGGGGGCGATCTCCTTCAACACCGGCTCCTCGGTTGAGCACAGGTCTTGCACCTTCTCGCACCGGGTTCGGAATCGGCAGCCTGACGGGGGGTTGATGGGCGAGGGAAGCTCGCCGGTGATCTGCCGGTCGGACACCGGATGGTCGGGGTCGGGCTCGGGGATGGAGGCCAGCAGCACGTCGGTGTAGGTGTGGGCGGGGTGGGCGTAGAG
>JAJEEH010000269.1 GCA_022821105.1 Acidimicrobiia bacterium | reverse complement strand
TGGCAGAAGTACTTGCCGCCGAACTGGGCGCCGATGCCGAATTGCCGGGTCAGCTCCAGAATGCGGTCTTCCCACTCCAGGTCTCGGTAGGCGTGGCCGGTGGCCGATCCCTGTGTGGGCAGCGTGTCGAGGTAGTGGGCCGAGGCGTATTTCGCCACCTTCAGCGTGTACTCCGCGGAGGTGCCGCCGATGACCACGGCCAGGTGGTAGGGCGGGCAGGCCGCGGTGCCCAGGGTGCGGAGCTTCTCGTCCATGAAGCGGGTGAGCGATTCGGGGTTGAGCAGCGCCGTGGTCTCTTGGAACAGGTACGACTTGTTGGCCGAGCCGCCGCCCTTGGCCATGAACAAGAACGAATAGGAGTCTCCCGGAGTGGCGTAAATCTCGATCTGGGCGGGCAGGTTGTTGCCGGTGTTGCGCTCTTCGAACATGGTCAGCGGAGCCAGCTGGGAATAGCGCAGGTTCGAGGTCTGGAAGGTGTCGAACACCCCTCGGGCGATGGCCTGTTCGTCGTCGGCGTCGGTGAGCACCCGCTCGCCCTTGTGGCCCACCACTACCGCCGTTCCGGTGTCCTGGCAGCTGGGCAGAACTCCGCCGGCGGCGATGTTGGCGTTGCGGAGCAGTTCGGTGGCCACGAAACGGTCATTGGCCGATGCCTCGGGGTCGTCCAATATGGAGGCAAGCTGCCCCAAGTGCTCGGATCGCAGCAGGTGGGCGATGTCTCGCATGGCCTCGCTGGTGAGCAGTCGCAGGGCTTCGGGGTCGACTTGGAGGAACTGGCGGTCGCCCAGCGTGACAGTGGAGACGTAGTCGGTTGTCAGCAGCCGGTATTCGGTGGCGGTATCAGGCTCCTTGGGGAGCAGTTCGGTGTAGGCGAATTCGGCCATCGGTCCGGCTCTGTCGGCTCATCTCAGCCTAGCGCCGGGGTTCCGGCAAACGGCGATGGGTCTCCGTCAGCGGGAATCACCGGGGGATGCCAGCTCATCGCCTGGCCGAGCTGGGTTGCGAAGTCGCGCCAATCCGGGGGATTCCAGCCTTCGGCGGAGGCCCGCAGGTTGAGCTGGTGGTCTAGATGGACGATGGCCGGGAGGGACTCCAGCCCCAAGGCCCGCACCACGGAGCGGTCCTCGTCGGCGAATGTCAGGAATTCCTCGGTCCACGGCCCGAGGAATTCCTCTGCCTCTTGAGTCGAGGCGGTTACCAGGAAGGCCACCCGGCAGTCGGCACCGACAAAGTTCCGCAGTATGCGGCCGGCGGTGTCGATCATCCACGAACTCTCATAGGTGTAGGGGTCGAGCACGACGATTACCAGATGGAAAACGGTGACCCAGTCGCCGATCGGACGGGGCTCGCCGTTCAGCGGCGTCAGGTTCACATCGGCGTCAAGCGTGGTGGACATCGCATTTGAAATTAGCCCAGTGCGGGGGCGGAACCCGGTGTCGTGGCTGATGAACTGGCTGATGATCGAAACGCCGTCGCCTACGCTTTGGCGGTGCACCCCATCGAGCATCTTCGCTATGTGGCCCGGTCGTCGGGCGTGGGACAGGAGTCACTGGTGCGGGAGACGGCTGGTGCGCTGCTGAGCTTCGGCCACGACCCGGCCGGTTTGGTCACCACCTGTCGGCGGATGCTCGCCCGCCAGCCATCCTCCGGCCCGCTCATGTGGTTGGCCTCCCGGGTTCTCACCGCGGCCGACCCCCGTTCTGAGGTCAGGGCGTGCATGGAGGCGATCTCCGACGACAACACCGCCCGCCTGCTGTCACGCCAGCTGCCCGTCGAAGCCTCTGTCTGCGTGCTCGGATGGCCCGACCTGATTGGTCGGGCGCTTCGGCTTCGGGGCGACCTTCGGGTGTTGGTGGTAGACGTGCTGGGGGAGGGCCACCATCTGGTGCGGCGATTATCGGAGCAAGACGGCTGGGTAGACGAGGTGGACGAGAGCGGCCTGGGAGCGGCGGCGGCCTCGGCCGACATGGTGCTGTTGGAAACGGCCGCGGTGGGCCCGGATGGCTTTCTTGCCGTGGCCGGGTCCCGAGCGGCCGCGGCGGTTGCCCACGCTGCCGGGGTGCCGGTGTGGCTCACGGCGGGAAGGGGAACGGTTCTGCCCGGGCCCATGTGGGACTCGCTGGTGGAACGGGCTTTGGGGATGGTGGAATCCTGGGACGCCGACGAGGAAGTCGTGCCGCTCGCCCTGGTGGACCAGATCGCCGGTCCCAAAGGAGTGGTCTCGGTAGCCGAGGCAGTGTCGAGCACTGATTGCCCCGTGGCCCCTGAGTTGTTCTGCGCAGCCATCTGAACACCTGAGCAAGATGCCCAACGCGGGTTCGCCCGATTGAAGCCACTAATCTCACGGCGTCGGGGCAAGGTGTGCCCCATTCCGAGGAGTCCTAGTGTCTGACAGCCCGCCGTTCGACTCGGCCTTTTTCCGCCAAGTGCTCGGACAATTCCCCACCGGCGTAACCGTGGTCACCGCCTCGGGCTCCGACGGACCCGCTGGGTTGGCCATCGGATCATTCGGCTCGGTATCGCTCGACCCCCCGCTGGTCATGTTCATGCCGGGCAAGTCGTCCACGAGTTGGCCCGCTATCGAGGCCGCGGGCCATTTCGGGGTGAACATCCTGGCCGAAGACCAGGTGGACATGTCCAACCTGTTCGCCTCCAAAGCTGAGGACAAGTTCGCCGATTTGGAGTGGACCACCAAGGTCACCGGAGCTCCCATTTTCGAGACCTCCTTGGCCTGGATCGATTGCGAAATCGACCAGGTGGTGGAGGGGGGCGACCACTGGATTGTGCTCGGCCGGGTGCTGGATCTGGGTGTGCAGCGAGACGACGTTGGTCCGCTGGTGTTCCTGGCCGGCAAGTACGGCCAATTCGATCCGCTGGGCTGAGGCGCCATGCCCATCTATGCGCTGGGAGACATCGAGCCCGACATCCACCCCGACGCCTTTGTCCATCCGCTGGCGGTGATCATCGGCCGGGTGAGCATCGGTGCCGAGTCGAGCATTTGGCCCGGAGCAGTGCTGAGGGGCGATGGCGCGGGCATCACCATTGGCGATCGCACCTCCATTCAAGACAATGCCGTCATCCACAACACCGATGAGCTGACCACAACGGTGGGCAATGACGTCACCGTCGGCCACCTGGCCCATTTGGAGGGCTGCACGATAGAAGACGAGGCGCTCATCGGCGTCGCATCCGTGGTGCTGCATGAAGCCGTTGTGGGCCGGGGAGCGCTGGTGGGGGCCAGCGCGGTGGTCACCAATCACATGAAGATCCCCCCGCTGGCGTTGGCTGTCGGTGTGCCGGCCAAGATCCGCGAGGGACACATGGCCGAAGGACAGAATCGAGAGGACGCTCAGGGCTACGTATCTCGGGGCCACCGATATCGGGCTGAGATGCGCCTAATGGGCTGACCGCCGGTAGTATTCAAGTCAACCACGCCTCCCCTGTAACTAGGATTTGGATATGTCGTCGGAAGCCCTCGCCCTTGACCTTGGCCGATACAAGCTCGGCTGGAGCGACGAGGAGGATTACGTCTTCAAGCCCAAGAAAGGGCTGAACACCGACATCGTGCAAGAGATGTCGTGGATGAAGAGCGAGCCCGAGTGGATGCGGAACTTCCGCATGAAGTCGCTCTCCCGATTCGAGAAGCGGCCCATGCCCAACTGGGGCGGCGACATGTCGGGCATCGACTTCGACAACATCTACTACTACATCAAGCCCACCGAGAGCCTGGCCGACGACTGGGATGCCGTGCCCGACTCGATCAAGGACACCTACGAGAAGCTGGGCATCCCCGAGGCCGAGCGCAAGTATCTGGCTGGCGTGACCGCCCAGTACGAGTCTGAGGTGGTGTACCACCGGAATCGGGAGGACTTGGAGCGCCAAGGAGTGCTGTTCTGCGACATGGACACAGCTCTCAAGGAGTATCCCGAGCTGGTCAAGGAGCACTTCGGCACCATCATCCCGCCGGGCGACAACAAGTTCTCCGCTCTGAACTCCGCAGTGTGGTCGGGGGGAAGCTTCATCTATGTGCCTCCCGGCGTGTCAGTGGAGATGCCCCTTCAGGCCTACTTCCGCATCAACGCCGAGAACATGGGCCAGTTCGAGCGGACCCTCATCATCGCCGACGAGGGCTCACAGGTTCACTACATCGAGGGGTGCTCGGCCCCGGTGTACACCAGCGATTCGCTGCACTCCGCGGTGGTGGAGATCCTGGTCAAGAAGTCGGCCCGGGTCACCTACACCACCATCCAGAACTGGTCCAACAACGTGTACAACCTGGTTACCAAGCGGGCCAAGGTCGAGGCCGAGGGCCACATGGAGTGGATCGACGGCAATATCGGCTCCCGGCTCACCATGAAGTACCCCGCAGTAGTCATGGTCGGTCCCAAGGCCTCGGGTGAGGTTTTGTCGGTGGCCTACGCCGGGCCCGACCAGCACCAAGATGCTGGGGCCAAGATGACCCACGCCGCCCCCGAGACCACCTCCAAGATCGTGTCCAAGTCGATCTCCAACGGCGGCGGTCGCACCAGCTACCGGGGTTTGGTCAGGGTGGAGGACGACGCCTACGGATGCCGCAGCACGTGCAGTGCGACGCCCTGATCCTGGATGAGGACAGCGTGTCCGACACCTACCCCTACATGGAGGTGGGCACCCGGGACGCGGAGATCGGCCATGAGGCCACTGTCTCCAAGGTGGCCGATGAGCAGCTGTTCTATCTGATGAGCCGGGGGCTGACCCAGGAGCAGGCCATGGGCATGATCGTCAATGGCTTCATCGAGCCCATTACCCGCACCCTGCCGATGGAGTACGCCGTGGAGTGGAGCCGGCTGATCGAGTTGCAGATGGAGGGATCTGTCGGCTGATGCCCATGCGGCAGGATTGCAAGTTCTTCGAGAGCCGGTCATACCCCAATGGCGAGACCGTCCGGAAGTGCGATTTGGACCTGGCCCCCGAGGCCCCGTGGCGCTGTCCCGACGACTGTTCGGCCTATGAACGGCGCATGGTGGACGTGAACTGGTCGCACGGAACGCTGGTCACGCCGCCCACTCCCGAGGCGCCAGCCAGCGTGGGCAGCGACGAGAGCATCGGCGCCCTGCTGGATGCGGCCGAAGACATCGTGAACGAGGCCGGCCCCCGGGTGCTGGCCGAGCTGGAGAAGGAGAAGTCCAGGCGGCGGCTGAGAGCGGGCGGCGGCGGAAAGGCGAAGCGGCGAAAGCGTCGTCGGCGTTCGTGATCGAAACCCAATTCACCCCCGATGCGGCCGGTTCCATACCCGGCCCCGATTGGCTGGCCCGCCGTCGAGTGGCTGCCGCCGAGCAGGTGGCTGCCTCCGCGATGCCTTCGGCGGAGGAGGAGGTTTGGCGGTACACCCCAATAGGGCAGTTGGACCTGAGCCGGTATCAGATGGCCCACGAAGGCGGCGGCACTTCCCCGGCTTCCATTCCCGAACACAGCGCGATTGCCGAAACCAGCAACGGCCGGCTTTTGGGCGTTGAAGTGTCCGCTGAGGTGGCGGACCAAGGGGTAGAGGTCCGGCCACTGGGCGAGGGCGACGCTGAGCTGGCCGCGTCGGTAGACGTGGACCTGTTTGCTCTCATGAACGCCGCTTTCTCTGTTGAGCCGTTGCTGGTGCGGGTGCCCCCGGGAGTGAACGTTGAGGGTCCCATTGTGGTGCGCCATTGGCTCGACGCTGATGGGGGAGCGGTCTTTCCCCGGCTGATCGTGGACGCGGGGGCCGATTCCTCGATCGAGGTGCTGGAACTGTACGGCTCGGCCGACGTTGCTTCGTTCATAAGCCCAGTGATCGAGATCAGGGTGGCCGCCGCCGCCCGGGTGGGGTATCTGGCAGTACAGGACCTGGGGCCCAAGGTATGGCACATTGGCTCGCAGGTCAGCCATATCGGGGCGCAGGCCCACCTGCGCTCGTCATCGGCGGCGTTGGGGGGCGAATACGCCCGGACGCGCCTGGACACCCATCTTTCCGGTCGGGGGGCCACCGGCGACCTGATCTCGCTGTACTTTGGTGACGGCGAGCAGACGCTGGACTTCCGCACCTTCCAGGATCATGCCGCTCCAGACACCACCAGCAGCCTGTTGTTCAAGGGTGCGGTGGACGATGCCTCCCGGTCGGTGTACACCGGCCTGATCAGGGTTCGGCCCGACGCCCGGGGCACCAACGCCTACCAGACCAACCGCAATATCAAGCTGTCCGAGGACGCCTGGGCCGAGTCGGTGCCCAACCTGGAAATCGAGAACAACGAGGTCCATTGCAGCCACGCATCGGCGGTGGGCCCTATCGACAGCGACCAATTGTTCTACCTGGAAAGCCGGGGGGTGCCCACCGAGACCGCCGAGCGACTCATCGTGACCGGGTTCTTCGATGAGGTGTTGGACCGATTCCCTGTTCCCGAAGCCGTGCCGGCGGTGCGGGAGCGGCTTCAGGCCAAGATCGCGGGGCTGAGTCACCATCATGCGAAGAGCGGTGACGCGGCATGAGCTCGGAGCGAGTGATGCTGTGCTCGGAAGGCGAGTTGGAAGACGGCGAGGCCCGGCGGTTCGACGTTGAAGTGGGCGGATTGGTTCACCGGATCGCAGTCGTCCGCGTGGGTGATGACTTGTACGCCCTGGGCGACACTTGCAGCCATGCCGATTACTCGCTGGCGGAGGGAGAGGTGGACCCTGAGGAGGGCACCATTGAGTGCTGGAAGCACGGCAGCCTGTTCAATCTGTCTACCGGGGAGGCTGAAACCCTGCCGG
>JAJEEH010000125.1 GCA_022821105.1 Acidimicrobiia bacterium | reverse complement strand
CTGCTGACAGTGCGAAGGGCGCGACCAACCCGATGGCCTGCTGGACGTGTAGGTTGAGCGCTCGCTTGGTCTCCTGCACGGCTTGGCGCGGCTGAGCAGACAGGCGCTGCGCAAGCCCCATTGCCTCGGCCATGAGATCGCCATCAGGCACTACTCGATTGGCCAATCCGATTTCCAACGCGCGACTGGCCGGGATTTTGTCGCCGAGGAGCAGGAGTTCCTTCGCCTTGAGAAGACCCACCAACAGCGGCCATGCCACCGCGCCCCCATCGCCGCAAACCAGCCCGACGTTCACATGGGTATCCGCCAAGTAGGCACTTTCTGCCATCACCACCAAATCGCACGACAGCGCAACATTGCAGCCCAGCCCAATTGCAGGGCCATTCACCGCGGCCACTACCGGCTTGGGAAACGCTGCCATTTCGTCCATTAGCCTCCTTGCTCTGCGCAGCGATTGCCGCCGATGTTCAGGATCCTCGTAGTCCCTTATGAAGCCCGGGATATTCCCCCCCGCGCTGAAGATCCGGCCTGCACCGGTCAATACCACAGCATTAACTGCCCGATTCGTCTCCAGGTGGTACCAGACCTCTTGCATAGAGAGGTGGAGTTCATCCAAGAACGCGTTGCGCTTTTCCGGGATATTCATCGTCAAGGTGGCCACTGGCCCCTCATGTTCGATGAGCAGGGTTTCTGACGGCCTGTAAGGCATTCTCACTCCTCGAAGTCGTTAAACAATTGTACTCGTTGGCATGTCTTCCGACTCAGGGAAGCCAAGACCCACCATGATCCAAGTCGAGTCCAGAGCAGGGCGAGAGCAAAATGATGTGGCTGTCTACACCCGGCGCAACGACCAGTACATGTAGTCAGTCGAACAGATCAACAACGCCTCCCCCGAGGCTCTTTGCCAGCACCTTTGCATTCTCTTGCAGGTGGAGCCTCCACATGGTCTCGGCAGCATCGACATCTCCGGCCCGGACTAATTCGATGACTCGCTGACGGCCACGCCTTGTTCGCTGTTCAAGCCGAGACCCCGCTGGCTCGTGGTACTGCTCGACGTAGGCGACAGCCGCCGCTCGAGTCACATGTTCCAACATCGCAGTTACCAAGATCACCGTCTGGTTATCCGTCAACTCGGCCATGCGCAAGTTGAAGTCATTGAACCGTTCTGGATCCTCGGGCACCCAGGCATCGCTGCACATTTGGAGCTCGCGGGAGATGGTGACGCGATTGCGCCGGCCAGCCAGCATTCGAGCCGTCGGCGCCTCGACAACGACCCGAGCTTCGAGCACGTCGGCCAAGGTTGTGTCCCGATGCTGGAGAACGATGCTGGCAGCCCGAGCTACCGCCTCTGCCGACGGTTCCATAATCCTGGCACCCCCGCGGTATCCCCGACGGATGGTGATCAGGCCCTCTGACTCAAGAATGCGGTAGGCCTCGCGCATCGTGGGGCGGGAGATCGAGAACTCCTCCATAAGGGCGCTTTCCGACGCCAGAGCATCACCCTCGCGCAAATCGCCGGAAACAATCTGGCGCCGGATGCGCCCGGCGACTATCTCAGCTGTCTTCGGTACTCGGATATTGGTCGTCTTTGCGTTCATTGAGACTCGGCTGGACACAATCCCAGAAAAATACGGTTGGTGAGAGCTCAGGCCGAGATCACTTCGGCGGCGCGAGACGCCATCGCCATCATTGGTCCGTTAAGGTTTCCGGCCACCATAGTAGGTAGAACCGAACAGTCCATTACGCGCACTCCTTCCACCCCGCGGACCCTCAGCTTGCCGTCTACAGGATCGGCCTCTTCAGGCCCCATGGCACAAGTAGCAACCGCGTGGTAACCGCAGAAGCCGCGCTCAAGGGCAAGGTCGACCAAGGTGTCAGGATCATCCACATTGGAGCCCGGAAACGTCTCGTGCGAGATCAGACCCGCTATGGGTTCGGCGGTGAAAATCTCCCGCAGCTTGGAGAATAAAGCCAGTCCAGTGCTGCGGTCGTGATCGGTGTCGTAGTAGTTGGCCACGACATGAAGGGGGGCGTCGGGGTCTGAGGAGGTGATCTCAACGGCTCCCTCCGAATTGGGCCGCAACACATAGCAGATCGCCTGCATGCCCGGCTTGGTCTCGATCGTGGGCTCCTCCCCTGGCTTTTGCTCTTCTACCGTCCATGAGGCTGCCAGCAATTGACCATCGGGGCGAGGCTGGCTCGGGTCGCTCTTCATGAATCCGATGACTTCATAAGACGGAGCGGCCATGATGCCCCTTCGAGAAGCCAGGTACTTGATTCCTTCAATGTTTTGGCGGAACTTGCTGCCGAGAACTCTGTTGACTCCCCCTTCACCCGCCAGGCGTTGCGTGATTACGAAACAACGATGCTCAACCATCCGTCGCCCGACATTCGGGGCGTCCACTCGCACATCCACCCCAGCATCGCGGAGCACATCGGCGGGGCCGATCCCGGAATGCTCGAGAAGTTTTGGGGTGGCCAAGCTCCCGAGCGACACAATCACCTCTGCGCTTACCCGCACTTCGCTGGCCGATCCACCCGACTCCAGTTCGACGCCCACGACCCGATCGCCGTCAAACAACAGTCTGTTGGCCCGGGCATCTGTTTGCACGGTTAGGTTCGGTCGGGACATCACTGGGCGCAGGAAGGCATGGGCCGAACTCACTCGACGCCCCTTGGCGATGTTGGCCATGGTATGCCCAATGCGCTGCTCATCGGTCTCGTTGTAGTCGTCCACCGCTTTCATGCCCACTGTTGCACTTGCAGCAATGAATGCCTCCATGAGGGGGTCTGGCTTGCTGACCTGAGAAATCCCCAGGGGGCCGCCCACTCCCCTAGTAGCTGTCGCACCCAGGTGGTTGTCCTCTATCGCCACGTAGTGGGGCAGGATCTTCTCCCACGACCAATCGGAGCTGCCAGCGGCCTCCGCCATTGCATCCCAGTCCGGCGCGGTGCCCCGGTTGTACACCAAGCCATTTACTGCGCTGGACCCGCCGAGGGTCTTGCCCCGCACCCACATCTCCACACGGTTGGTAGGGCCAAAGGGATCGGTCGGATAGAACCAGGCGTACTTCTCGTCGCCGAGCAGCTTGGCGAACCCCTTGGGAATCTTGATCATCGGGTTCCTGTCGGCCGGTCCTGCCTCCACCAACAGCACCTTGCGCTTTGGGTCGGCAGACAGTCGATTGGCAAGCACACACCCCGCCGAACCAGCCCCCAAGACGATGTAGTCGTACGATGTCATTAAGCCCCCTTGTGGCCCCAATGGCCTCGCTGTCGTGTCGCAATTGCCGACAGGTTGCCTCTTGCAATCTGCTCGACACTATCAAACCTGTCATTGGAGCCTAGAAGGCCGCATCCGACCCCGACCCTATTCCCATCCTGTGGTTACGATGTCAAACATGGTTGAAAGCGCCACTCCTGTTGCCGCTCGATTTGTGGGGCAGTCCGTCCAGCGCAAAGAAGACAAGCGCCTCCTCACTGGACACGGTTCGTATGTGGACGACATCGCTGTGCACGGATTGCTGCACGGGGCTTTCTTCCGAAGCGATGTGGCCCGGGCCGCCATAAGCAGCCTCGACACCAGTGCAGCCGAAGCCCTGCCTGGGGTTATAGCTGTGTTCACCTGGCAGGATTTCCACGAGAAGTTCGGTGAGTCCTACCATGCCATGCTGGGTGAGGAGCTCGTGGTCCCTCCGCCGTTGGCAATTGCCGACGTTCGGCATGTAGGCGACCCCATCGCGTTCGTCGTGGCTGAGAGCCGCTATTTGGCTGAAGACGCCTGCTCTTTGATCGAAGTGGACTACGACGCCCGGCAGGCCGTGTCCGACTACCGGACCGCGGCGGAAGACCCCAACGTGGTCCACGCCGGATGGGGACTTGAGTCCAACGTGATGGTGGAGGAGCCCTTCATGGCGCTCAATGCCGACCTCGATCAGGTCTTGGCCGAAGCAACCCACGTAGCGGAGGCCACAATCGAGCAAAACCGCTATGTCTGCGTGCCGATGGAGGGCCGAGGCATCATCGCTGACTGGCATCCCGGCCGACAAGAGTTGGACCT
The DNA here is from genome assembly GCA_022821105.1 of Acidimicrobiia bacterium. GTDB lineage: Bacteria > Actinomycetota > Acidimicrobiia > Acidimicrobiales > Bin134 > Poriferisocius. The sequence goes on along the minus strand of JAJEEH010000125.1, from coordinate 2,397 downwards.
GGTGGTCTCGTGCCAAAGCGTACACGAGACCCGTAACTATTTTGCCCGCTATCTCGGGATTCCCGAAGGCAGCGTTCGGGTCACCGCCCGCGACGTCGGGGGAGGATTCGGACAGAAGATGTTCGTCTTTCGGGAGGAGTGCGCTGCGGTTCTGGCTTCGAGGCTCCTGGGGCAACCGGTCAAATGGATCGAAGACCGGTGGGAAAACCTGGTGGCCGCGCCCCACTCTCGCAACGAGATCGGCACGGTGAAGGTGGTCGTAGACGACGACATGGCCATTCAGGCGATCACCATCGACCACACCGCCGATGTGGGGGCTTATCCCGCCGTGCCCGCCATCATCGATCCAGGACTACTTCCCGGCCCCTACCGCATTCCCCGCTTAGGCTTCTCCATGAAGCTGGTGTGGTCGAATACCATGGGCAAAGGCGCCTATCGAGGGCCGTGGATGTTCGAGACCACGGCCCGGGAAATGGCCATCGACGTCGCCGCCCGGCAAATCGGCATCGACCCCATCGAGTTGCGGCGCAGGAACTTGCTGCGCAGCGACGAGTTGCCTTTCACCAATCCGGCTGGCCAGGTGTTCCAGGAGATCACCCCGCTTGAGACCCTTGAGCAGGCGCTGGAGATTCTGGATTTCGACGCATTCCGACAGGAGCAGGCCGAGGCCCGGGCCGAAGGCCGTCTTCTCGGCTTGGGCGCCAGTTGCTACGTGGAGCCCACGTCGATGGCTGCGCCAACACTGGCCACAGAGGGGGCGACCATCAGAATCGAGGCCAGCGGCAAAGTTGTGGCCTTCATGAGCACCACCTCCCACGGTCAGAGCGTTGAGACCACCATGGCCCAGGTCATCGCCGACACGATCGGCGTCGACTACGACGACGTGACCATAATCCAGGCCGACACCAATTCGACGCCTTACGGACCTGGCACCGGGGGAAGCAGGACCGCGGTCATCGCCGGTGGCGCTGCCCACAACGCCGCCTTGGAGGTGCGGGATAAAGTCCTGAAGCTGGCAGCCCATCAACTGGAGGCCAATCCCGACGACCTCGTCATCGAAGCAGGAGTCGTCTCGGTGAAGGGGACGCCGGCCCGGTCGACGACGCTGGAAGAAATCGCCAAGAACGCCTATCGGTTCGCCGAGACTCTCCCGGCTGATTTGGACTCCAGTCTGGAGGCCACGGTCCGATTCCGGCCGTCGCGCCTGCCCACATGGTCGAACGCCGCGCACTTGTGCGTCATAGAGGTCGACCGAAAGAGCTGGGTGCCGCGCGTCCTTCGGTACATCGTGTCGGAAGACTGCGGACGCATGATCCACCCCAATGTTGTGGAAGGGCAGATCTTCGGCGGCGTGGTCCAGGGAATCGGCGGAGTCCTGTACGAGGACTTCACCTATGACGCCAGCGGCAATCCGCTGACCACCACCTTCATGGACTACCTCCTGCCAACTACCACTGAAGTACCCGATATTGAGGTCGGCCACGTCCAAAGCGAGTCAACTACGAACCCCGGCGGATACAAGGGCCTCGGGGAGGGTGGAGCGATCGGTTCTCACGCCTGCGTGGCCAACGCGGTCGGCGATGCCTTGGCGCACCTGGCCGTCAACGTGACCCGCACCCCGCTCGGCCCCAACGACATTTTCGAGCTGGTGCAGGCCGCGGGGGCAGCATGACAGGGCACAATGCAACCTCAATCCGTCTCAGGAGGTTAGCTAGTGGCTAGGGGTCCCGATCCTGAGGCGAGTTTGGCGGAAACCGCCCTCGCATTTCGGTCTTGGCTTGCCGAACGCCATGACGAGTTCGCCCCTTACCGAGAGGAGTATGCCGAAGAACTGGCCCGAGAGGTCGAGCGCTATCGCCCCTTCCAGCGACTGTTGTGGGACGAAGGCTGGACCAAGCTGGGGTGGTCCCCCGAGTTGGGAGGCCTTGGAGGCTCTTCGATGCACCGATCGGTGGTGGCCGAGGAAATTGCCGCGTCTGGTTGCGTGAATCCCGAAATACTGGCCGCCATCGAGATCGTGGCTCCGATGCTGGTTCGCTTTGCTCCCCATCTCGCCGCCAAGCACGTTCCCGCAGGAATGCGTGGAGACGAGATTTGGTGCCAGGGATTCTCCGAACCCGACGCCGGGAGCGACCTCGGCTCATTGCGCACTCGGGCGATTCCAGACGAAGGCGGTTTTCGGATCAACGGGCAGAAGATGTGGAGCAGCAACGGCGCAGTCTCGTCATGGTCGTGCGTGCTGGCCCGCACCGGTGATCCCGACAGCGGCTATCGGGGACTCACCATGTTCTGGGTTGATCTTTCCTCCCCGGGGGTGCGAGTTGTACCCACGGAACTCGGCAGCGGACGTAGCGACACGGCCGAAATCTTCCTAGACGACGTGTTCGTTCCCAACAC